>CAZFPI010000012.1:0-34551 GCA_964521075.1 uncultured Sterolibacterium sp. | reverse complement strand
GACCTTCACTGGTCAGGTTCTCGGTCGCCTTGGGAGCCGTCTCTTTCACGTTAAACTCTTCGACCAGCAAGAGCAACCGTGCAGCTTGCCCCTACAGGGCAAACAAGGCGTACCCAACTCATCATGACCGAGTAAATAACGTGTCTGGCCTGTCTTCCCTCCCCATCACCCTGCAAACCGTCCTGCTACTGACGGCTTCGAATGTTTTCATGACGTTTGCCTGGTATGCCCACCTGAAAAACCTCAACGACCGTCCCTGGTGGTTTGCCGCGCTGGCCTCCTGGGGCATCGCCCTGTTTGAATACCTGCTTCAGGTTCCGGCCAATCGTATCGGGCATCAGCAACTCAACCTGGCGCAACTCAAAATCCTGCAGGAAGTCAGCACGCTGACCGTCTTCGTCCCCTTCGCGGTCTTCTACATGCAGCAGCCGCTCAAACTCGACTATCTCTGGGCAGCCCTGTGCATTCTCGCTGCGGTATATTTCGTCTTCCGCTGATTTTGCAGCCCCTCCCTCCCCCTGCCCCGGAAAGGAGAACCCGCCATGAACTACATCGCCTCCGACAAGCCCGTCACCCTGCACGAACTCGCCAGCAAACATGGCCGGGGTGAGAAAATCGCCACCCTGACGGCCTACGACGCGAGTTTCGCCGCCCTGGTCGACCGTTGTGGTGTCGATATCATCCTGGTGGGCGACTCCCTCGGCAACGTGATCCAGGGGCAGACGACGACGCTGCCCGTGACGCTGGAACACATGATCTACCACACCGAAGCCGTCGTGCGCGGTGCGAAACGCGCTTTCATCGCCTCGGACATGCCCTGGGGCAGCTATCAGGAATCCCCCGAACAAGCCCTGCGAAACGCGAGCCGCCTGATGGCTGCTGGCGCGCAGATGGTCAAGATCGAAGGGGGTGCCGTGATGGCGGACACCGTCCGTTTCATGACCGAGCGCGGCATTCCCGTCTGGGCGCACATCGGCCTCACGCCGCAATCCGTCCATGCCCTCGGCGGCTACCGGGTGCAGGGCAAAGGCGAGGAAGCCGCACGGCGCATGAAGGAAGACGCGCTGGCCCTGCAGCAGGCTGGCGCATCGATGCTCCTGCTGGAGATGATCCCCGCCGCACTCGGTGCCGAACTCACGCAGACCCTGCACATCCCCACCATCGGCATCGGCGCAGGCGTCGATTGCTCCGGGCAGGTTCTGGTGCTGCACGACATGCTAGGCGTCTACCCCGGCAAGACAGCGCGTTTCGTCCGCAACTTCCTGACAGATCAAAGCAGCATCGACGATGCCATCCGCGCCTATGTGCAGGCTGTCAAAGACAGCAGCTTCCCCGGGCCGGAACACATTTACTGAGACACCACAATGAAAATCTGCGAAACCATTGCCTCGCTGCAAGAAACGCTTTCGAAAGCCGGGCGCATCGCCTTTGTTCCGACCATGGGCAATCTGCATGACGGCCACATTACCCTGATGCGGCAGGCGCGTTCGCATGGCGATTGTGTGGTGGCCAGTATTTTCGTCAATCGTCTGCAATTCCGCCCCGGCGAGGATTTCGACAAATACCCGCGCACCTTTGAAGCGGATTGCCAGCGGCTCGAAGCCGCCGGGGTCGATGTCCTTTTCTTCCCTTCGGAAGCGGAAATGTACCCGCAACCCCAGCAATATCACGTCGAGCCGCCTGCGGAACAGGCGAGCATCCTCGAAGGCGAATTCCGCCCCGGCCATTTTCGCGGCGTGGCCACTGTCGTCGCCAAGCTCTTCAACATCGTCCAGCCGCAAGCCGCCCTCTTTGGCCGCAAGGATTACCAGCAGTTGATGGTTCTTCGCAACATGACGCGCGATCTCGCCCTGCCGATCGACATCATTGCAGGCGAAACCGTACGGGCCGCTGATGGACTGGCCCTCTCCTCGCGCAATGGTTACCTGAGCGAAGCCGAACGCAACGAAGCTCCGAATCTCTATCGAATCCTCTCGGGAATCCGCTCGGCCATCCTGCAGGGCGAAAAGGATTATCCGCGCCTTGAAAAAGCCGCCATGGCGGAACTCACTGCGCGTGGCTGGCGGCCAGACTATATTGCAGTGCGGGAAAAACTTGCCTTACAATGCCCGTCCGCTCACGATTCTGGCCTGGTGATCCTGGCAGCGGCACTCCTCGGGAGTACGCGCCTGATCGACAATCTGGAAGTGTAGGCCACTGCGATGCGCTCATGCCGGTAGTGGCCAGTAGCAGACCCGAAAAATGACACCTTTGCCCCGCAGCACGGAACGCTATATCGAAAGATATAATTCCGTTTCTGCGTACACAAAGCCTCGAGTCTCGCATTTAGTCTCGCGTCGCGTTTAATCTCGCATTTTCCCGGCGTCAATGTCTCTGGCCTTCCCTGTCTTCCCGACATAGAAAAGGAACTCCCGCCATGCAACGCACCATGCTCAAATCCAAGCTGCACCGCGTCACCGTAACCCAGTCCGAACTGCATTACGAAGGCTCCTGCGCCATCGACCAGACCCTGCTCGATGCCGCCGACATCCGCGAATTCCAGCAGATCGAAATCTACAACGTCACCAATGGCGAGCGTTTCTCGACTTACGCCATTGCTGCCGAACGCGGTAGCGGCATCATCTCCGTCAATGGTGCAGCAGCCCGCCGGGCGGCCGCCGGTGATCTGCTCATCATCGCCACCTACGCCAGCTACAACGAAACCGAACTGACCCGCTTTCAGCCCGACCTCGTTTATGTCGATGCGCGCAACCGCATCATGAAACATAGCGGCAGCATCCCCGTTCAGGCTGCCTGAATCGGGTAACATCCCGGGCTTTCCGGAAACCACGATTCATTTCCGGCAATAGAATCTTCCGGCAATAGAATCGCGCATTCAGAAAGCGGGGGCTGCAAGTCGGCATCATTGTTGGCATCATGACCAGAACCCTGCCCGCCCCAGCCTCCAGGAACCTGCCCCCTCTTCCCCATGCCGAAAACGTCATTCCGGTATCCACTGCGAAAACTGTCGCAACAGCAGCATCCGTTGCATCAGCCGAAACCCTCGCTCGTCGCGCCTCCCCTCGTCACCAGCCTCGCGATTCTGGCTGCACTGATGCTTCCCGGCTGCAACGATGCTGCCCCCAAAGTCAAACCCGCCGCCGCGACCACCCTCATCGAACTGTCCGATAGCGATCTGGCCACCGTTCAGTCCGGCGAAATCGAACAGACGCTACGCGCCAACGGCACACTATATGCCATTCAGGAAACCCTGATCCGCGCCAAGGTAGGTGGAGACATTGCCTCCGTTTCCGTGCGCGAAGGCGAGGCCGTCAACCAGGGGCAAGAACTCGCCCGCATCGACGATCTGGAATACCGTGCGCGTCTGGATGACCGCCGGGCAGCACTGGAAGCCGGCCAGGCCCAGGCAGCACTGGCCGAAGCCACACGCGGACGCAATGAAGAACTGATGCAGAAGAAGTATCTGTCCACCCTGAGCTACGACAACGCCAAATCCGCAGCGGCGGTGGCCAAAGCCCAGGTGGAATCGCTGGAAGCACATCGGGTGCTGGCTGAAAAATCCCTCAGCGACACCGTCATCCGCGCCCCCATTTCCGGATGGATTGCCGAACGTTTCGTCCAGCGCGGAGACAAGGCATCGCCGGAAGGCCGGCTGTTTTCCATCGTCGACCTCTCCCGCCTCGAGATGAAAGCACTCGTCCCGGCCAATGAAGTTTCGCGTGTCGCCATCGGCCAGGCTTTCACAGCCCGGGTCGAAGGCTTTGGCGACAAACCCTTTACCGGCCGAGTAGCCCGTATTGGCGCGCAAGCCCTCAGCGGCAACCGCGCCGTACCGCTCTACATCGAATTCCCCAATCCGGACGCCACCCTGAAGGCCGGCCTGTTTGCCGAAGGCCGCCTGACGCTGGCCCATGCCAGCGCCAATGCCGTCGTTCCCCTGACCGCCCTGCACAGCGAAGCCGGCAGCGATTTCGTCTATCTGGCGAACAACAACGTGATCCGCCGCGCCCCCGTGGAAATCGGCCTGCGTAATGAAACCAGTGGCCAGGCAGAAATCCTCCGTGGCCTCGAAGCAGGCAGCCGTATCGTCGGCGTCAATCTCGGGCCGCTGAAAGAAGGGGCAAGCATCAAAATTCTTGCTTCGCAGGCTGCACTAAAAACCGCCCCTGCCGCATCCACAGCCCCCGGCTCCCCGCAGGGTCGCTGACACGCCATGTGGCTGACCCGGATCAGTATTCACAATCCCGTCCTGGCGGCGATGCTGATGTTCGCGCTCGTCGTCATGGGCGTGTTTTCCTACAGCCGCGTCCCCGTCGACCAATTCCCGAACGTCGAAATTCCGGTCATCGTCATCAACACCGAATATCCGGGTGCCTCGCCCGAATCGGTAGAAAACGATGTTTCGCGCAAACTCGAGGAAACGGTCAACACCATCAACGGCGTCAAACAGATCCATTCGCGCTCGTATGAAGGCTATTCCTCCATCATCATCGAGTTTGAACTGACCGTAGACCCCGCTCAAGCCGCACAGGATGTCCGCGAAAAAATCGCTGGCGTCCGCAGCAAGCTGCGCCGGGAAATCAAGGAACCCAAGATTTCACGCTTCGACCCGGCCGACCGGCCCGTCGTTTCCTACGTCATCACTTCGACCGACCCGCACCGCAATCTGCGCGAACTGACGACCATCGCCGACCAGATCATCAAAAAACGCATCGAGAATGTTCATGGAGTCGGTGCAGCCACGCTCGTGGGCGGTGCGCGGCGTGAAGTGCACATCAACCTCAAACCCGCCCTGCTCGAAGCCTACAGTCTTTCTGCCGATCAGGTCCTCAACGCCGTCCGCAGTGCCAATCAGGAAATCCCCGCCGGCGCACTCCGTTCCGAAGTGCAGGAACGCGTCGTCCAGATCAAGGGCAAGCTGACCACCATCGACAGCTTCAATAATGTGGTCGTTGGCCGCCGTGGCGATCAACCCATCTACCTGCATCAAGTCGCCGTCGTCGAAGACGCCGCAGAAGAACAGGACAATCTCGCCCTGATCGACGGCAAGCGCACCCTCGCCATCGACATCCTCAAGGCCCAGGGGCAAAACACCCTTCAGGTCATCGGCGATGTTCAACGCCATGTCGTCGACATCCAGAAAGACCTGCCGCCGGACATCAAACTGACCGTAGCCAAAGATGCGGCACTGGCCATCCGCTCCACGGTGCACGACGTTGAAACGACCATGCTCGAAGGGGCCATCCTCACCATCCTGATCGTCTTCCTCTTCCTCAATTCCTGGCGCAGCACCATCATCACCGGCCTGACCCTGCCGATCTCCATGATCGGCACCTTCATGTTCATCTACATGTTCGGCTTCACGATCAACCTGCTCACGCTCGTCGCCCTTTCTCTTTGCGTTGGCCTGCTGATCGACGACGCCATCGTCGTGCGCGAGAACATCGTTCGTCACGTTGATCTCGGTTCCGACCACCACAAAGCCTCCCTCGAAGGCACGGACGAAATCGGCATGGCCGTCTTCGCCACGACCATGACCATCGTCGCCGTTTTCGCCCCCATCGGCTTCATGGGCGGGCTGATCGGCCGCTTCTTCCACCAGTTCGGCATCACCGTCGTCGCCGCCGTCCTGATCTCCATGTTCGTCGCCTTCACGCTCGACCCCATGCTCTCCGCCGTCTGGGCCGACCCCAAACCGGAAGACGTCAAAAATCCCAGCCTGCTGGACAAACTGATGCTACGGCTAGCCAAGCCCATGCACTGGTTTGAAGGCCGCATGACCTGGGCCACCCACGCCTACGGCGCAATGCTCGGCTGGTCGCTGCGTCATCGCATCAACACCATCATCCTCGCCGTCGCCTCGATGGTCATGAGCTTCTTCCTCCTGCCCTACATCGGCACGGAAATGCTGCCCCAGGCCGACTTCTCCGAAACCCTGGTGAATTTCACCACCCCGGAAGGCTCCTCGCTGGAACTCACCGAAACCAAGGCCAGGCAGGTCGACGCCGCCCTGCGCGAATTCCCCGACGTCGATTACACCTACACGGCCATCAACACCGGCAACGCCAATGGCAAGAACAGTGCCGCCATCTACGTCAAGCTCAAGCCGCGCAAACAACGTTCCCGCAATCAAAGCGAACTAAGCCAACCCATCCGGGAACGCCTCAACCAGATCGGCGGCATCACCGTCACCCACGTCGGCACGGTCAACCCGGTGATGCAAGGCAAACAGCTCATCTTCAGCCTGCAAGGGCCGGACATGCAGGTACTAACCCGTCTGGTCAATGAAGTCCGCCCCAAACTCGAAGCCATTCCTGGCCTGGTCGACCTCGACACCAGCCTGAAACCTTCAAAACCGACGATTTCCGTGGACGTCAATCGCGATGTCGCGGCCGATTTCGGTGTGGATGTCTCCCAGGTCGGCATGGCCCTGCGCCCCTTCCTCACGGGTGAGGACGCCGGAAGCTGGCTTGGGCCGGACAATCAAAATTACGACATCCGCATTCGTCTTGCACCGAATGACCGCACCTCGCCGGACGACATCGCCCACATCATGCTGCCCACCAGCCGCATCAACCCGGACGGCACCCCCAAGATGGTTCCCCTGAGCCAGATTGCCCACATTTCCAGCAGCACCGGCGTACAGCAGATCAACCGGCGCGATCTGACGCGCGAAATCGAATTCAACGCCAACGCCCACGAACGCTCGGCGGGTGAAATCAGCGCAGACATCAAGGTCCAGCTCGACAAACTCGACTGGCCGCCCGGCTACCGCTACAAGATCGGCGGCTCCACGCGCGACATGGAAGAAGCCTTCCACTACTCCTCACAAGCCCTGCTGCTGGCGATCGTCTTCATCTACATGATCCTGGCCGCCCAGTTCAACAGCTTCATCCAGCCCATCTCCATCATGATCTCGCTGCCGCTGACCCTCATCGGCGTCGTGCTCTCCCTCATCATCTTCCGCAGCACACTCAATGTATTTTCCATCATCGGCTTCATCCTCCTGATGGGGCTCGTCACCAAAAATGCCATTTTGCTCATCGACTTCGCCATCCGTGCCCGCGCCGAGGGCATGGGCCGCGCCGAAGCCCTGATCGAAGCCGCCCGCGTCCGCTTCCGCCCCATCATCATGACCTCCATGGCCATGGTTTTCGGCATGCTGCCGCTGGCCTTCGGCAGCAATTCCGAAGGCGCAGAATTCCGCATGCCCATGGGCCAGACGGTCATCGGCGGCGTCATCACCTCCTCCATCCTCACCCTCGTCGTCGTCCCGGTGATCTACACCTACCTCGACGACTTCGAAGCCTGGCTCAAGCGGAAACTGAAAAAGCCGGCGTAAAAGCCGGCTCGAAAGAATACGGTCCAAGGGCCTGGCCTGCTCCTGACCTGCTCCTGGTCTATTGCTCCTGGTCTATTAGCCCATTAAACCTGAACCACCCACCCCGTAGGGGCAACCTTTACGGTTGCCCTTCGCGCCCTCAAAGATGAAGAGGGCAAGACCAATCCCCCCTTCACCCCCGAAAACTTCAAACCGCCGCAGACAAGCTTTCCGCCAGCGCGACCCCCCGGCGATACAGCGCATGATTCGCCAGACCCGCCCAGGTGAGTGCCGGTTCAAGCGGAAGCAAACGCTCAAGGCGTTGCGACCGAACCGGGTCATAATCCGGCTGCCACCGTTCCAGCAGCTCGCCCACCGCATCCGGCGCATTACACACCAAAAGCATGTCGCAACCCGCCGCCCAGGCCGCTTCGGCGCGCGCCACGATATCCCCCGCCACACTCGCCCCCTCCATCGACAGATCATCGCTGAACACGACGCCATCACAGGAAAACTCCTCGCGCAGCATCCGTACCCAGCGAGGAGAAAACCCCGCAGGGCGTTCATCGACCACCGGATAAATGACATGAGCCGGCATGACAGCATCGAGGCGAAGGCCGCGATAAGGCTCCATATCCTCATTCAACTCGGCCAGGCTCCGGGAATCCACCGGGATCGCCACATGCGAATCCGCCGCCACATGGCCGTGCCCCGGAAAATGCTTGCCGCAAGCCCCCATCCCCGCCTGCCGGAGCCCCTCGATCAGAGCCCCTGCCAGTTCCGTAACGGCCTGGGGCGAACGATGAAAAGCACGATCGCCAATCACCGCGCTGTTCTCATAATCGAGATCCAGCACAGGCGTAAATGAAAAATCCACCCCGCAAGCCCGCAATTCTGCCGCCAGCACAAACCCCGTCTCGCGCGCCGCCGCCCGTGCCGCCGATTTATCGCGATCCCACCACGCGCCCAGCCGACGCATGGCAGGCAATTTTGTAAAGCCCTCACGAAAACGCTGCACCCGCCCACCTTCATGATCGACAGCAATCGGCAGCATCGGCGTACGCAAGGCATGAATCTGCGCGCACAAAGCCGACAATTGCTGGATATTTTCAAAATTGCGCGAAAACAGGATCACTCCGCCCACGAGAGGATGCAAGAGCCGCTCGCGATCCAGCGCAGTCAGCGCAAAACCAGCAATATCAATCATCAGAGGGCCCAGCGGGCGAGACTCAAAACAAGAGGAATAGTCAGTTTTCATGAGGATTCTGCAAAAAGTCAGAAAAATACACGGTCGGGAACGTCATTATCGCACTGGCACACAGCTCCCTCCCTTCTTGCCCGGCAATCTCTGCGCCACCTGGCCCTTCACACGGTTTACCACCAGTTCACGAAACTCCGGCATGTATTCCCCCGGATCTCCTGCGATTGCCCTGCCCCAATGAATTGCCCATACGACCGGAATGCCATAATCCCGGTCTTTCCAGACAATTCCCCCTCTCTGCCATGAGCCCATCTGAAGACAGAATCAACCGGAAACGCATCATCATTGCCAGCCTCGCCGGGACGACTATCGAATTTTTCGATTTTTACATCTACGCCACGGCTGCCGTCTCGGTTTTCCCCCTGCTCTTCTTCCCTCCGGGCGATGCCGGTGCGGCCTTGCTGGCTTCCATGGCGACTTTCGGGGTGGCCTTCGTGGCTCGCCCCATCGGCTCCGTGCTGTTCGGTCATTATGGCGACCGGCTTGGCCGGAAAGCCACCCTGATCGGCTCACTGCTGATGATGGGCATCGCCACCTTTCTTATTGGCTTGTTGCCGACCTATCACCAGATAGGCCTCTGGGCACCGACTCTCCTGGCCGTGTTGCGTTTTTTTCAGGGGCTGGGATTAGGAGGTGAATGGTCGGGGGCGGCCTTGCTGGCGACGGAAAATGCCCCACCGGGGAAACGTGCCCAGGCCGCCATGTGGCCGCAGCTGGGGGCTCCCATCGGCTTCATTCTCGCCAACGGCTTCTTTTTGCTGCTGACCATTTTCTTTGGCTACGATTCGACCCGGGCCAGGCCGGAAGACGAGTTTCTTGCCTGGGGCTGGCGTCTGCCCTTCCTGCTCTCGATCGGCATGGTGCTGCTGGGCCTGTATGTTCGTGTCAAATTGCACGAAACCCCGCTCTTTTCCAAAGTCATCGAACGCAACGAAAGGCTAAATTCCCCGCTGCGGCATGTGCTAAGCCACAATCTGCGCGAAATCATCCTCGGCATTTTCATCATGGTCACGACCTACGGCGTGTTCTATGTCATGACAACCTGGATGCTCTCCTACGCCATCGGCAAGGTTGAACTGGGGTTCCTGGGCATCGGCTACCGGGATTTTCTGGTTTTGCAGCTTGTTTCCGTACTGTTTTTCGCGGCATTCATCCCCCTCTCCGGCTATCTGGCCGACCGCTACGGGCGCCGCAGCTTTCTGCGGGTCGTCACCCTGGCCATCATGCTGTTCGGGCTGAGCTTCGGGCATTTTCTTGCCCCGGAAAATCTTGGGACGGGACATGAAGTCCACACCGGGCTGCTGCTGACTTTTCTTTGCATCGGCATGTCACTGATGGGTCTGAGTTTCGGCCCCATGTCGGCTGTACTCCCTGAACTATTCCCCACCAACACGCGTTACACCGGTTCTGGCGTGGCTTACAACCTCTCGTCCATCCTGGGTGCGGCCCTCACACCTTTTGTCGCCGCCTGGCTGGCGCGGCAATACGGCCCCGGCGCGGTGGGAATTTACATGGCAGCACTGGGCACACTAAGTCTCATTGCCCTGACCATCTACCGTGAATCGGCACACACCGATCTGGATGCGATGGACAGCCATTGAGCGAAGGCGATACTCTTTTCCGGGTAAACAAGAAAAAAACACCGATTCTTCTCAATAAGCACCGTTTTCTTGTTGACAATGAAAAGATGAAGTCTATAATTCGTTCCTGTCTTGCGGCAGTAGCTCAGTTGGTAGAGCGCAACCTTGCCAAGGTTGAGGTCGAGAGTTCGAGACTCTTCTGCCGCTCCAGGTTTCAAAGGGAAAGCAAAATGCTTTCCCTTTTCTCTTCATGGCCCGTCGTTTTTATAATGTAACGACGGCCTCTGGCGGGGTAGCAAAGTGGTTATGCAGCGGCCTGCAAAGCCGTCTACGCCGGTTCGATTCCGGCCTCCGCCTCCAGAAAACCCCAGAAAAAAGCAGTGTACCGTGTACCGGGTATCGGACACCGACCTTCGCCGACGTGGCAGGGTGACGCGGGATGACCATGCCTGGAATGAGCGTGCCAGAAGGCTTGTCATGCATCATGACCGACTGAATACCGTTGCAAAATCATTGGCTTGGCTGACTGAAGCACGAATGTTGTTACGCAGATTGACCACTTGATTTTGTAAACACCCTCTTGGCAAAAATAAAACATGTTGATTGATTCAATCAAAACATGTAGATTGTTATAGCCAAACCATGTGGATTGTTGGCAGAAAAACATGGGGGAATCGAATGGCCCGCCCTAGATTGTCCGAGCAACAGAAGTTAGCCAAGGCATTGACCGAGCTCCATCAAGTGCTTGGGTCAGAGCAAGGCGTTGTTCGTGGCAAACAAATCAAGAATGCGACCCGTGTTCTGTTACTTGAGCGAGGCTACCTACGGGAAATCCTGAAAGGCTGGTACTTTGTTTCCGATCCGCTAGCTGAGCCTGGCGATACCACACCGTTTTTCGCCAATTATTGGGAGTACCTTGCCAGCTATCTGACAGAGCGTTTTGGCAATGATTATTGCTTGACCGCCGAGCACTCCTTGCTCCGGCAAGCACACCACAATGTCGTTCCAAAGCAAGTCAACGTAATGCTCGCGGTAAACCAAAGCCAGATTCAGGAACTGGCTTTCGGTCATAGTGTTGCGCTGTATCCGGGCGGGAAAAGCTTTCCGGCACCAACAGATCAAGAATCCTTGATGGGGGTGCGATGCATGTCCGCGCCGTACTGCCTCGTGATGTTGAATCCGAGGTACTTCAAGGACTATGCCCGCGAAATTCAGATCGTCATGGGAAAGATAGACGACCCCAGCACGATAGCGGCCCTCGTTGATATCAATGCTACCGGTGTTGCGCGCCTTGTCTCGGCTTATCGACGGATAGGCCGCGCCGAATTTGCCGAGGGCATCCTACGGCAACTTTCCGGCCTCAAAACGACGCTCAACGTTGATGACGACCCTTTTGCGGGCGAACCCGTGTATCAACTCGGCACCCCGGGCAGGTCTCCGCTGTACAACCGTATCAAAGTCCTTTGGGCACAACATCGTGAGGCCGTGCTGGCAAACCGCCCACTGCAGTGCAGGGTAGAAATGTCGACTGACGACTATCTGGCACGTGTTGAAGCCATACGGGTTGAGGATGCCTATCACAGTCTCTCCATTGAGCGTTACCGGGTAACGCCAGAGCTCATCCGCAGAGTCGCTGAGGAACAATGGGATCCCGCCGGCAATCCACAAGATCAACGTCAAATCGATGCGATGGCTGCTCGCGGCTATCTGGACGCATTCCAGTTAGTCAAGGAGGATGCTGGTCAGGCGTTTTCGAGGAGAGACTCAACACCAGGTTTCGCTGCTCAGTTATTCAACGAGCGACATCAGGCGTGGTTCCAGAAGCTGTTTGGCCCATCTGTGGATGCAGGCATCCTCGAGCGCAGGGATCTGGTGGGCTATCGTCGTCACATGGTCTTCTTGCGGGGCTCGTTGCATGCTCCACCACACTTCGACTATGTACGAGATGGAATGGAAGCCTTACATGAGTGCCTGTCTGAGGAAACCGATGCGTTTGTAAGCGCAGTGCTGGGTCACTGGCTATTCGGATTCATTCATCCGTATATGGATGGGAATGGACGCATGGCTCGTTTTACAATGAACCTGATGCTAGCCTCGGGAGGGTACCCCTGGACAGTAATTCATGTTGAGGATCGAGCTGCTTATATGGCGGCACTCGAAAAAGCCAGCGTCGATGATGATCCAGGAACGTTCTCAAATTTCGTCGCGGGTTCCGTGTGTGCAAGCCTATAAACACCGGTATTTGTCGAGATACCACAACAAACTGATCAAACTGATCAATTTTCGGCGCGCGTCAACAATCAGCGGCTCCTTAACCGGTGCGTTCCTGCCCCTTATTCGCCCTTATTCGCCTTATTCGTTTGGCCCGTCCAACCCAAAAGGCGTCAGCGAACCCCGGCCCGCGCGCATCAGTACGGGAGCTCCGCCAACCAGGTCGATTACGGTCGTTGGCTGGTTGGCGCAGAAGCCGCCGTCGATGACCAGTTCGAGCTGTCGTTCGAGACGATCCCGGATTTCCTGGCTATCGACCAGTGGTTCGCTCCCATTGAGCGCATCGCCTGATTCGTCGTCTTCCCCTGGCAGAATCAGGCTGGAAGTCAGCAAGGGTTCGCCCAGTTCTTTCAGCAGGGCTTGCGCCAGCAGGTGGTCGGGAACACGCAGCCCGACTGTCTTGCGCTTGGGGTGAAGCACCCGGCGGGGAAGTTCGCGGCTGCCTTCCAGAATGAAGGTGTAACTGCCCGGTGTGGTGGCCTTGAGCAGACGATAGGTTGCGTTATCAACCCGTGCGTAGGTGGCAATTTGCGACAGATCGCTGCACATCAGGGTGAAAAGATGTTTTTCATCCACCCCACGGATGCTCCGGATACGGTCCAGAAGTGCTGCATCGCCCAGATGGCCGACCAGTGCGTAAGCGGAATCGGTCGGCAAGGCGACGAGCCCGCCGTCACGGATGATTTCTGCCGCATGCCGGATCAGACGGGGTTGGGGGTGTTCGGGGTGAATGTAAAAAAGCTGTGCCATGAGAAGGTTACCGATACTCAGGCGAATATCTGCCAGATGGGCGTGACGCCGTCTGGCAAGGAAGGCAGTTTGCCCAGGTCGATCCGGCTTTCATCCGGCCCGTGAAAATCCGAGCCGCGCGAGGCCATGAAGCCGAATTCACGCGCATAACGGGCCATGGTCATCATTTCTTCATCGTTGTGCGAGCCGGAGATGACTTCGATCCCCTCCCCGCCCAGATCACGGAATTCGCCCAGCAGGCGACGAAGCTCGCCCTTCGTGATGCGGTATCGCCCCGGATGCGCCAGCACAGCCACGCCACCGGCGCGATGAATCCAGTCGAGAGCCGTGGCGAGGGTTGTCCATTCGTGGCTGACATAGCCGGGTTTGTCCTTGGCAAGCCAATGATCGAAAACGGATTTGACGTCTTTGGCATGGCCGCATTCGACGATGTAACGGGCAAAGTGGGAACGCCCCACCAGTGCCGGGTTGGTCACAAAGCGCAAGGCACCTTCATATGCGCCGTGAATCCCCACCCGGGCGAGCTCTTCCGCCATGCGGCGCGCCCGCTGGTCACGTCCGCTGCGTAGCCGGGCCAGCCCGATATCCAGTACAGCATAAGAGGGATCCACCCCCAGGCCGACAATATGCAGGGTCTGGTCATTCCCCCAGGTCACGGATATTTCCACGCCATCGACAAAACGCATGCCCAAAGCTTCGGCCCTGGCCCGTGCCTCGGCCAGACCTTCCAGTTCGTCATGATCGGTCAGGGCAAAGAGGTCGACACCATTGGCATGGGCGCGTTCGGCCAGTGCCGAGGGGGTGAGCAGGCCATCGGAGATGCAGGAGTGGCTATGCAAGTCGGCATTGAGCGCGCGGGTCATGACAAAAACTCCTCGATCAGTGCCGCCAGTTTTTCTGGCTGGTCGTGATGCACGTTATGCCCGGCTCCCGCCAGAGTCACATGCCGCATGTTTTTGAAGCAGGCCAGACGCGCCTGAAAGTCATCCTCGCCCAGACCGAGATACATGGCCATGGCGGAAGAAGCATCGCCGGATACCCAAAGGACGGAGGCCGTCACCCGCCGCCAGCAGGCTTTGGCCTCTTCCAGGCGGTACGGATAAGGGGCGACGAGCTTGTGATACGGGTCGCTGGCCACGACAATCGGCCTTGCCGCATCCTGCCCGTCATCCACGCCAAAATGCTGTGCCAGAAAGGCTGCGCGTTCGTTCGTCAGGCGCGGGTTGAGCCGCTGCAGACGCAAGGCCAGGCTTGCATGGTCGGGATAGCGACGTTGCGCGGGCAGATCGCGCAATTGATCCAGCCAGCGGGTATAGCGTTCCGGCGCGCCTTCCGGGTCGCTGGCCGGCAAACCAAAACCTTCGATGGAAATCAGCTTCGATACCCGCGCGGGCCGGACGCCGGCATAGACGCAGGCAGCATTCCCGCCCATGCTGTGCCCCAGCAAGGTTACGGGTGCGTCGGGGGAGAAATGATCGAGCATCGCATCCAGATCGGCGATGTAATCCGGAAACCAGTAGCAATCATGATTCCACTGCGACAGGCCGAACCCGCGCCAGTCCGGAGCGATGCAAAACCAGTCCCGCACGAGGGCATCGGCCAGAAACTGGAAGCTGGCTGAAAAATCCTGCCAGCCGTGCAGCAAAAACAGCGCGGGAGAAGCCGGCTGGCCCCAGGTACGCACATGCAGCCGCTTGCCGCGCAAGTCGAGGAAGCGTGAGGCCGGGGGCATCATGTTGCCGGGGGTTTCAGAAATCGATGGCCAGCGTGGGCCAGACCTGCCGCAAAGCCTGCCGGAATTCTTTCTGGATGCGTGCCAGTGCGGTTTTGGTGTCAGCCTCAAAACGCAGGACGACGACAGGCGTGGTGTTCGATGCGCGCACGAGGCCAAAGCCATCCGCGTATTCCGCGCGCACACCGTCGATGCAGTTGCGCCCGGTCGATGCCGGAAAAAGTTTGTCGCAATCGCGAACGAGTGCCGCCACGAGCGCATGGGGCTCGCCTTCTTGCATCTTGATGTTGAGCTCGGGCGTGGAGATCGCATTGGGCAGATGTTTGAGCGGCCAGTTGGCATCCTGCCAGCGGGAGACGATTTCGAGCAGACGCGCGCCGGCGTAAAGGCCATCGTCAAAACCGTACCAGCGTTCCTTGAAGAATATATGGCCACTCATCTCGCCTGCCAGCGGCGCGCCCGTTTCCTTGAGCTTGGCCTTGATGAGCGCGTGCCCGGTCTGCCACATGAGCGGCTCCCCCCCCTGGTAGCGCACGGAGGCCGCCACGTTGCGCGAACATTTCACGTCGTAGATGATCTGTGCGCCAGGATTACGGGTGAGGATGTCGGCGGCAAACAGCATGAGCTGCCTGTCCGGGAAGATGATTTCGCCATCTTTGGTCACCACCCCCAAGCGGTCGCCATCGCCATCGAAGGCCAGGCCCAGCTCGGCATCCGTCTCCTTGAGAGTGCGAATGACATCGCGCAGGTTTTCCGGTTTGGAGGGGTCAGGATGGTGATTCGGAAAACGGCCGTCGATCTCGCAAAACAGGGGAATGACCTCGCATCCCATGCGGCGGAAAAGCTCGGGAGCCAGCTCACCGGCCACACCATTGCCGCAATCAACCACGATTTTCATGGGGCGGCTTGGTCGTACATCCGAAACGATGCGTTCGAGATAGGCCTCGCGCACGTCGGCACATTTGATCTTGCCAGGTTTTTTGGCCCGGTGCAGATCGTCGCTTTCGATGCTGCGGCGCAGAGCCTGTATCTGTTCGCCATAAAGTGTCTGGCCGCCGAGCACCATTTTCAAGCCGTTGTAATCCGGCGGGTTGTGGCTGCCCGTTACGGAAACCGCGCTGTTCGTGCCAAGCTGATAGGCCGCGAAATAGGACAATGGTGTAGGCACACAGCCAATATCCAGTACATCCACCCCCGCCAGCGTGATGCCTTCTGCGAGTGCAGCGGCCAATGCCGGGCCGGAGAGGCGGCCATCCCGGCCAATGGCGATGGTTTTCTGGCCGCGTCGCCGCGCTTCAGTGCCCAGCGCGTGACCGATAAAGCGAACTACCCCGGGGGTCAGCGTCTTGCCGACGATGCCGCGAATGTCATAGGCCTTGAAAATTTCGGGGGCGATGGATGTCATGATGAGATGTCAGGATGTCAGTAATAAATGCGCCGGGGCGGCTTAATGCAGGGTGGCAGTGGCTTCGCTGATGATGCCCTCGCCCTGGGTGGGGGAGGCATGATGCACCATCAGACGCCAGCCCAGCGCGCCGCGAATGTAGATATTGGTTACGAGAATGGGCACGATCTGCCCCTGAAGCTCGGGGTTATCGCCTGCCAGCATGACAGTTGCCTGAAGGTTATGGACGGCAAACAACGCGCCGGGCATCACCATCGTATGCAGCAGACGCATGGTGAAACGCTGGCGACCATCGAGGATATGACGCCAGGTTTCGCGGATATTGCC
This sequence comes from uncultured Sterolibacterium sp., assembly GCA_964521075.1. Classification (GTDB taxonomy): domain Bacteria; phylum Pseudomonadota; class Gammaproteobacteria; order Burkholderiales; family Rhodocyclaceae; genus Sterolibacterium. The sequence goes on along the minus strand of CAZFPI010000012.1, from coordinate 17,904 downwards.
AAATCCCGTGATGCGCGGCCCGCCAGGCAGGATGCAGAGAATTTCTTCGTCCTCGGCCCAGACATTCATGAAAGCATCGATATCGGCGCGGTGGATCGCGTCGTAGAAGGCGTGCTCGGCATCCCTGGAGCTTGCGTAAATGACTTTTTTCAAGGGCATCTCATGACTCCAGTGTGCCGTCCAGTGCGCCGGTTTCCTGCATCGTTTTCATGACAAGCTCGGCCTCCAGCCCTTCCATGCACTTGAAATGCCCCAGCGGGCAGACACGTTTGAAGCAGGGGCTGCAATCCGCGTTGATCGTCAGAATACTGGCTTGCGACGACAAAGGGGGCGTATAGACCGGGCTGGAGGAGCCATACAGCGCGAAGAGCGGTCGCCCCAGGGCGGCGGCGACGTGCATCAGGCCGGAATCATTGCTGACGACCAGCCGCGCCCCGGCAATCAGGTCGACCGCCTGCGCCAGCGTCGTCCGGCCACAAAGATTGAGCGCATGACCCTGGGACATCTGAACGATGCCCTCACCCAGCTCGGCATCCTTGGCCGACCCCAGAAGCCAGACGGGGATATTCCTTTCCGCCAATAAGCGTGCCAACGTCGCAAAATGCCGCGAAGGCCAGCGTTTGGCCGGGCCAAACTCGGCTCCCGGGCAAAAGATGGCCGCGCAGGCGTCCGCTGGCAAACCCAGGGCTTCACGCACTGCCCGCTGCTGCGCTGGCGTCGACCTCAGGCGATCGACCGGCAAGGGAGCCCCCGGGGGAGATTCTTCCGTGGTTCCGGCAAGCTGGAGATAACGCTGGGCCAGTTGCGGCATGGCCGTCACATCGAGCTTGTGCCGGGAATTGAGCAGGCCGATACGCGCCTCGCCGACGAAACCAGTACGCTTCGGAATTCCGGCAAAGAAGGGCGACAGTGCCGATTTCCATGAATTCGGCAAGACGATGACTTCATCGTATTTACGGCTACGCAGCTCACGCCCCAGCTGCCAACGGGCGGCCAGATTGAACTCGCCATGGGCAAAGGGATTGTGCAGCACCTCATGCACTTCCGGCATGCGGGAGAGCAAGGGGGCTGTCCAGGCGGGGGCCAGCACATCGAGCTGCAGGCGACGTGCGGCATGTTTCTGGTGCAGACGGACGAACAGCGGCTGGGCCAGCAGGGTATCGCCGATCCAGGAAGGCGCGACGATGAGAATTTTCAAGGCACTGTCGGTTTCCGGCATAAGCCGCCGCCTGTCGTCAAATCAAGCATTAACCCGGATTAATGGTGGGCCTTCGGTTTTTCGCCACTGAAGGTGTAGTGAGTGCTGCAATAGGGACAGCTCACCTCCCCGGTTTTCAGAATATCGAGAAAAACACGGGGATGACGCGCCCACAAGGGGCTATCCGGACGCGGGCAATGCAGCGGCAGGTCGTGCGCCGTGACGGCGACATTGATGGCAGCAGCTTTGGTTTCACTCATGACACAGCACCTCAGGCAACGGATGTCAGCCAGCCGGCATGGGCGGGAACCTTGCCATTGACCACATCGAAATAAAGGGCCTGCAGGCGAGTCGTCACCGGGCCACGGCGGCCTTCGCCAATCTGGCGGCGGTCGAGCTCGCGGATGGGGGTGACTTCAGCTGCCGTGCCCGTGAAAAAGGCTTCATCGGCTGTATAGACATCATCCCGGGTCAACCGCTTGGAAATCACGGTCAGGCCCAGATCGCGCGCGAGAGTGATGATGGTTGCCCGGGTGATCCCCACCAGGGCGGAAGCGATTTCCGGTTCGTAGAGAACGCCATCCTTGACGATAAAGAGATTCTCGCCCGCGCCTTCGGCTACGAAGCCATCCACATCCAGCAGCAATGCCTCGTCGTAACCATCGTCCAGTGCCTCCATATTGGCCAGGATGGAATTGGCGTAAGTTGCCGCGAACTTGGCACGCGCCATGGTCACATTCACATGATGACGGGCATAGGAGGAGGTACGCACACGAATGCCGCGCTCCATCCCTTCTTCACCCAGATAAGCCCCCCAGGGCCAGGCGGCAATGGCGACATGCACCTTGGCACCACGCGGCGAAACGCCCATTTTCTCGGAGCCATAAAAGGCGATGGGGCGAACATAGCCCGATTCCAGCCCGTTGGCGCGAACGACTTCTCTTTGTGCCTCGATCAGCGTTGCCTTGTCAAAAGGCATGGCCATGCGATAAATATGGGCGGAATTGAAAAGCCGGTCCGTGTGTTCCTTGAGGCGGAAAATGGCGGTGCCATTGACCGTTTTATAAGCGCGCAGACCTTCAAACACCGAAAGGCCATAGTGCAGCGAATGGGTTAAAACGTGGGTATTGGCCTCGCGCCAGGGAACCAGCTTGCCGTCATACCAAATAAAGCCGTCGCGATCGGACATGGACATGGTCGTGTCTCCGGAATCTTTGTGGGTTCGCAAAACGTGTGATTCTAGCAGTCTGTCCGGCATTTCACCTCAGGAACCACTGCAACAATTCAAATGCCGACACCCCTGATCCGCCCACCAAAAAAATGATGACAGATTCAAACATTTGTTTTAATCTTGCCCGATTTTCCACGGTTCATTTTTTCAAACGGAGCCTGTCTCATGTCCGATCCTTACCTGCGTTTTGCCAATTCGACACTGGGTGGAAAGCTTGCTGGCGCACTGGGCTTGCCACGGCCACCCGTGCTGGAACGTTACCGGGAAGATCAGCCGCCCGTCGCAGGAGAAGTCGTCCTGGGGGCTTCGGAAAATGGCCCGCTGCTGTCGGCGATCCTGCGGGTGCTGGCGCAGATGAAGGCCAGCGTTTCAAGCCATGGCAACACGCCCGACTGGATCGCCGGGGCGAATCAGGCTGGTTTGATGGTGGGGCGTTTTACCGCCCCGGAGAAAGGGAAAGACCAGAAAAGGCAAAAAATCAAGGCACTTGTTTTTGATGCCAGCGGCATCCGCGACAGCACACAATTCGATGCCCTCTACCACTTCTTTCATGACACGGTGCGTTCGCTGGATCGCTGTGGCCGGATCGTCGTTCTGGGCCGCCCACCCGAATCCTGCGATACACCTCGTCAGGCGACGGCCCAACGCGCACTGGAAGGCCTGACGCGCTCGCTGGGCAAGGAAGTGCGACGCGGCTGCACAGCGCAGCTCGTCTATGTGGCCGAAGGGGCGGAAAACGGTATCGAATCGACCTTGCGCTTTTTCCTCTCGCCGCGCTCGGCCTATGTTTCAGGGCAAGTTGTCCGCATTGCTGCCCCGGCCCAGTCTGTCGCCGACTGGAACCAGCCGCTGAAAGGACAAACGGCTCTCGTCACCGGTGTCTCGCGCGGCATTGGCGCGACGATTGCCGAAGTGCTGGCGCGCGATGGCGCGAAAGTCATTTGCGTCGATATGCCGCAAGCCGAAGCCGGGCTCAATGAAATGGCGAAGAAAATCGACGGCATCGCCCTGCCCCTCGACGTCACGGCCAGTGATGCAGCGCAAAAGATGATTGCCGCCGCCCAGGCGCGAGGCGGCATCGACATCCTCGTGCATAACGCCGGGATCACCCGCGACAAGACCATTGCCAATATGAAGATGGAAAACTGGCAACTGGTGCTCAATGTCAATCTGGCGGCGCAAGAGCGCATCAACGACGCCCTGCTCGCTGCCCGTGGCATCAAACCCGGGGGGCGCATCGTTTGCGTCTCCTCCATCAGCGGCATTGCCGGAAACATGGGTCAAGCCAATTACGCGCTTTCCAAGGCAGGCGTGATCGGCATGGTGCATAGCATGGCCCCTCGCCTGCGTGAGCAATCCATCACCATCAATGCCGTCGCTCCGGGCTTCATCGAAACCCGGATGACGGACGCGATTCCCTTCACCATCCGCACGGCGGCCCGTTTGATGAATGCGATGAACCAGGGCGGGCAGACCGTCGACGTGGCCGAGACCATCGCCTGGTTCGCCTGCCCGGCCTCATCCGGCCTGAGCGGCAACATCGTTCGTGTGTGTGGCCAAAGCATGATCGGGGCCTAGTGCCATGTCTGCCGCCGCCCGCGAAATTTCCGCCCTGCCCTCACCGCTTCGCCTCTACGGCGCAGCCTTGCTGACTTCCCGGAAGAAGAACGCCACTGCCGATCTTCCCGCCCTGTCGCTTGCGCGCCCCGCCGTCACGCTGGATGCCGCAAACATCGCCCGTTACGCGCAGGTTTGCGGTTTCCGCCCGGAACAGGGTGTGCCGCTGACCTATCCGCACATGCTGGCCTTCCCCCTGCACATGCTGCTCATGGCCGACGCCCGCTTTCCCTGGTCGATGATGGGCATGGTGCATCTGGCCAACACGGTACGTCAGCACAGCCGCCTGACACCAGGGCAGACCGGGCGCATCGAAGTCAGCCTGCTCCGGCCACAATCCCACGACAAAGGGCAGGTCTTCTGCCTGCAAAGCCGCCTTCTGGCGGATAACGCCCGGGAAACCTGCCTGTGGGAGAGCGAAAGCCTCTACCTGCGTACCGGCATCCGCGCTCCCGTCGGCCCGGCCTACCAGAGCACCCTGGGCGAAATCGACAGCCAGCAGGCCACGCAAATCTGGCACATCGAATCAGCGACAGCCCGGCGATACGGCTTCATATCGGGGGATCTCAACCCCATCCATCTCAATCGTCTGGCGGCGATGGCCTTCGGTTTTCCGCGAGCCATTGCCCACGGCATGTGGACGAAAGCCCATGCACTGGCAACACTCATGCCGCCCGGCCCGATCGACACGGGCATCTGCGCGGTAGAGTTCAAGACGCCGCTGTTCCTGCCGGGCAAGGCGACGCTCTGGAGTGATCCGCCGCATCCCGAAGCTGGCCAGCGTTTCGAAGTACGCGATGCCCAGGGCGAAAAACCACATCTGCGCGGGTTCTGGCAAACCCGGCCCCATTCCTGCTGATTTTTCATGGAGACCACCGCATGACTTCCTCCGGCCAGCCCCCCGTTCGCCGCGTTGCCATTCTCGGCGGCAACCGCATCCCCTTCGCCCGTTCGAACACCGCCTATGCCGAAGCCTCGAACCAGCAAATGCTGACGGCGGCATTGCAAGGGCTCATCGACCGGACCAATCTGCATCACGAACGTCTGGGTGAGGTCGCCGCCGGAGCCGTCATCAAGCACTCCCGGGACTTCAACCTGACCCGTGAAGCCGTGCTCTCCACGACCCTGGCACCGGAAACTCCGGCCTACGATCTGCAGCAGGCCTGCGGCACGGGCCTCGAAGCCGCCATCCTGGTAGCCAACAAAATTGCTCTGGGGCAAATCGACGTCGGCATCGCAGGCGGGGTGGATACCACGTCGGATGCCCCCATCGGCGTAAACGAGCGGATGCGGAAGATCCTGCTCGACATCAACCGGACGAAAAGCACCGGCCAGCGCGTAGCCAAGGCAATGCGTCTGCGCCCGGACATGTTCTTCAAGCTGCTCCTGCCACGAAACACCGAGCCACGCACGGGGTTGTCGATGGGCGAGCATTGCGAACAAATGGCCAAGGAATGGCAGATTCCCCGTGAGGCCCAGGACCGCATGGCGGTAGAGAGCCATCAGAAGCTGGCCGCAGCCTACGAACAGGGCTTTTTCAACGATCTCATGACACCCTTTCAGGGGCTGTCCCGCGACAACAACCTGCGGCCAGACATCTCTCTGGAAAAACTCGCCACCCTCAAACCGGCCTTTGACCGCGCGCAAGGCACACTGACTGCTGCCAATTCGACCACGCTAACGGATGGGGCCTCTTGCGTGCTGCTGGCCAGCGAAGAGTGGGCGCGGGCCCGTGGCTTGCCGGTACTGGCCTATCTGAGCTTTTCCGAAGTCGCCGCCGTCGACTTCGTAAAGAAAAAGGAAGGCCTGCTGATGGCCCCGGCCTACGCCGTCCCCCGCATGCTGAACCGCGCCGGACTGCGGCTGCAGGATTTCGATTTTTACGAAATCCACGAAGCCTTCGCAGCACAAGTGCTTTGCACCCTGAAAGCCTGGGAAGACCCGGTATTCTGCCGCGAACGCCTGGGCCTGAATGCGCCCCTCGGCTCGATTGATCCGGCGAAGTTCAACATCCACGGCAGCTCGCTGGCGACCGGCCACCCCTTCGCGGCCACGGGCGGGCGTCTTATCGCCACGCTGGCCAAGATGCTGGCCGAAAAGGGCAGCGGGCGTGGCCTGATCTCGATCTGCGCGGCCGGCGGCCAGGGTGTTGTCGCCATTCTCGAACGCTAAAACCCGGGCTTGCCCTCCATGACACATCCTTCTCATCAGGATGCTCTGCCGGTTCTGCCTGATTCCCGGGAACGCATCTGGCTGAAATCCTATGTTCCTGGTGTGCCCGCCGATATTGATCTGGAGACTTACACCTCCATCAATCACTACTTCGACGAGTGCATCGGCAAATATCAGGAGCGCGTGGCCCTCGTAAGCATCGGCACGTCCATGCGCTACGCCGAACTGGGCCACAAGGCCACCGCTTTCGCGGCCTGGCTGCAATCGGCAGGAGTCGCCCGGGGCGAGCGGGTCGCGCTGATGCTGCCCAATCTGTTCCAGTATCCGGTCGCCCTGTTCGGCGCGCTCAAGGCCGGAGCCATCGTGGTCAATGTCAATCCGCTCTACACCGCCCGCGAACTGGCCCACCAGCTCAAGGATAGCGGTGCTGAAACCATCGTCATTCTCGAAAATTTCGCACACACCCTGGAAAAGGCCCTGCCGGAAACGAATATCCGCCGCATCGTCCTGACAGAAATCGGCGATCTACTGGGAGAACGCCTGAATCTCAAGGGCGGCGCGCTCAATTTCGTTGTGCGACATTTCCAGAAAATGGTGCCGGCCCACCGCCTGCCGAAAGAACGCATCACCCGCTTTCGCGCCGCCCTGAAACTTGGGCATCGCCAGCCCTTCTCTCCCGTGAATCTCTCCCGTACCGACCTGGCTTTTTTGCAATACACCGGCGGTACGACGGGCGTAGCCAAGGGAGCAATGCTCACCCACGGCAACGTCCTCGCCAACCTGCTGCAGGCCAAAGCCTGGGCCGAAGGGCAGCTCACCGCCGATGTCGAAACCATCCTCACGCCGCTGCCGATGTATCACATCTATTCGCTGACGGTGAATTGTCTGATTTTCCTGGGGCTTGGCGGTCGCAACATCCTCATCGCCAATCCGCGTGACACAAAACGCATGACGCGCATCCTGAGAAAAGAACAGTTCTCCGGTATCACGGCTGTGAGCACCCTCTTTTCCAGCTTCCTCGAAAACGAGGAATTCTGCCGCCGGGATTTCCGGCCACTCAAGCTCGCCCTGGCCGGTGGCATGGCCATGTCGCGCAGCGTGGCGGACAAATGGAAAAACATCACAGGGGTCGATATCGTCGAAGGCTACGGCCTGACCGAATGTTCCCCCATCGTCACCATCAACCCCGTCGACATTTCCCGCCCCACCGTCTTCAATGGCTCGATTGGCCTGCCCGTGCCATCCACCTGGGTACGCATGCGGCGGGAAGATGGCTCCTGGGCCGCCCCGGGCGAAGCAGGCGAGCTATGCGTACACGGCCCGCAGGTCATGCAAGGCTACTGGCAACGCCCCGAAGAAACCGCCCGGGTGCTCGATGCCCACGGCTGGCTATCCACTGGCGATATCGGCGTCATGGATGAAGCGGGCTACATTCGCCTCATCGACCGTAAAAAGGACATGATCCTCGTCTCGGGCTTTAATGTCTTTCCGAATGAAATCGAGGAAATCCTGCTCGGCCATCCGGAGATCCTCGAAGCCGCCGCCATCGGTGTTCCCGACGAAGTGACCGGGGAACGCATCAAGGTATTCGTCGTGCCGCGCAACTTCCCCAACCCTTCACTGACCCGCGACGAAATTCTCCGCCATTGCCGCGAAAATCTGACTGGCTACAAAATCCCTCGCCTCATCGAATTCCGGGAAGAACTGCCAAAATCCATTGTCGGAAAAATCCTCCGCCGCGAACTGCGCGAAGCCGAAAAAACGTGACCACCCGGGCAAAACACGCCAGATGACTTACCCCGCCGGGCCGGTGTAGCACCCCGGACGAACTTCCTTGACAGGAGCAACGATGGCCGAAAGCACTTATCCAGGCATGAACCGGGCAGAGAGAAACAGCCCCTCCGCGCTGCGCGGCATGCTCCGGCTTCTTCCCCTCCTGTTTCTGGGCTGTGCATCCTTCCCGGCCATGGCGGAAAACGCCCCCCTGGCTCCCAGGGAGCCCCACAGCTACCAGTGGGAACTCGATCGCAATGACGCCCCCTGCAAAAGCTACAGCAGCCCCGTGGCCGGCCGGGACTATATTGCCGCCAAGGCTGTCTGCGATGTCCCGGCGCGCATCGAAGTTCTCGGGGCCATCCTGCGCGACATCGAAAATTTCCCGGCCTGGATGTATGACTGCAGCGGCAGCAAGGTGCTCAAGGTCGAGGACGAGGACAATGACACCATTGTTTTCTGGCTGCACCAGCACGTTCCCATCCTGCGCGACCGTGACATGGTGCTGCGCTCGACAGTGATCTCCGACCACAGCCGGGGCGTTCGCATCATCGAGGCCCGCTCGGCGGACGACATCAGGCACGACTCCGGCCTGAATGTGCTGCGGATGCCCTCCTTCTACGCCCAATACCGCCTGGAATGGATCGACCGCGAACATACCCGCGTCACCTATCTGATCGACCCTGATCTCGGCCCGGGGCTGCCCACCGCCCTGTCCAATGCCAACATCCGCAAAATCCCGCTACGCAGCATGGAAGGCATGATGAAAATGGCCAAAAACAAGAAAGTCATCGAAGCAGCCAAAAATTCAAAATATGCCCGCTGGGTCGAAGAAGCCATCCGGCAAGGGCAGATCCGGTAAATCAGACGTTCCATAAAATCAGAAACCAAGGGGAGAAAAACTGATGTTGCCTACAAGAAAAATACTGATGACGGCGGGTTGCGCGTTACTCATGTCGACGGGACTGGCCCGGGCCACCCAGGGGGAATGGATCATCTCGCCGGGGATTGCCAACCTCAACAATCATCGCAGCAGCAGTACGCCACAGCACAACGAACTCGCGCCATCGATTGCCACCAAAACCGGCCTCGTCCCGACGCAATTCGACTCCCCCGGCACAGAGCAAACCTCCGGCAATGCCACCAAGCCCATCCTGCGCCTGGCCTATTTCATGACAGACAACTGGGCGGTTTCGGTCAACATCGGCGTTCCGCCAAAAATTGATGTCCTGGGCAAAGGCACAGTTACGACACCGGGCCTGCTCAACAAAGTTGTGCCGCCAGTCATGATGGGCGACCCGGCCAATAACCCGATCGCCACGGCCGTCCATTGGTACCCCTCGGCCATGGTGCAGTACTACTTTGGAACACGGCACGACACCATTCGCCCCTTCGTGAGCCTGGGGCTGGGTTACAGTTTCTTTCGGGACGTGAAGGTTTCGCCGAATTTCGAGAAAAACCTCAAGGCGGCTGGCAGCTTCATGACACTGGCCTCCACGCTCTCGCCGGTCAACACCGTCGAGGCTGACGCCTCCTCTGAATGGGCTCCGTTGTACAACGTCGGCCTGGCCTACTACCCCGACCCGAAGTGGGTCGCCGGGCTGGCGGTCAGCTATGTACCCACCAAAACCGTTTCGACCATCCGCATCCGGGACAAAAACGGCAATGTCGTCCTGACCAGCTCGGCAAAGATGGACATTCCCACCGTCGCCACCTCGCTGACACTGGGTTACCGTTTCTGAGACTGGCCTTCCCCCCGCCGCCACAGGTGCGGCGGGCTGCTGCACACCTCCGTACCTCCGTATCTTCGCACGTCCGTACCTTCTTCGTATGAGCCGGGAGAAAACACCAGGGCAATCGCATGAACGTCACGCCAGGCCGAGCAACTGAGCGCGATAGGAGTCGGAGGTGGCGGCAATCAGTCTTCTGGCCTTGATGCCGCCTTTGCGTTTGACAGGATCGAGACGAATCAGGTTGAGGGTAATGTGCCTAAGCACAGCGAAGTTATGAGCGGCGTGGCCGGTGCGGGCACGCATCTGATCGTCGGCGAAGACGACATCCAGGCACCAATGTAGGCTGTTCTCGACAGCCCAGTGTGAGCGCACCGCCCGGGCCAGACGCTGGGCATCGGCGGGCAGGCTACTGATGTAAAAACGGTGTTCAAGAGAAGTCTTGCCATTAATCGTCCGTTCCGACTCGATCACCGCGAAGGATTTCAGACCAGGCCATTGTTCGGGCTTGGCCAGGCAATCGAGTTGATCGAAGGCGAAACAGCGACGTGTTTCGATCCGGCCATGATCCTTCTCGACCGTTTCCACCACGGTATACGGAGTACGCGTCGGTGCCGCCTGGAACTGGACAAAGAATTCCCGCACCGAGGCCGCCAAGGTCGGCTGATTGTCCTTCAGTGCCAGGATGTAGTCGGCACCCCGATCCCGGATGACTTGGGCGATGTTCGCTTGCGTGCCCATGGCATCGATGGTGACAATGCAGCCCTCCAGTGCCAGCGTGGCCAGCAACTCCGGAATCGCCGTCTTCTCGTTTGATTTCTCCGCTGTCGCCCGTTGGCCTAGCACCAGCCCGGCTCCGGCCGCAAAGGCACTAACCAGATGCAAGGGTGTGGCATCGACCTTGCCCGAGCGGCGACTGGTCTTGCCGTCAATCGCCACCACGGTGTCGGTGCCCAGCGCGGGCAGAATCGAGCCCACCCAGCGGCGAAATGCCGCTTCAAATTCGTCCGGGTTGATCAGCCCGAACAAACGCCCGAAGGTGTCATGAGACGGGATGCCATTCTCAAGCCGCAGATAGCCGCGCAGCCAGTCCAGCTTCTCTTTCGCCCACAGTTCAATCTCGACGAAAGTATCGGCTCCCACCAGCACCGCATTGACCGCTACCACCAGCAGCTCGACCAGGTCGTGTTCAACCTTCCCCGGCTGCCTCGGATCATTGATCGCGACGAATACATCAGCCAGGCGCAGCTTGTTTTCTGTCTCCATGGATCACTCCAAAAAGACAGAAAACTACACAAATCAAGGCACTGTGAACAGCCCCCTCTCCAACGTCTTGATCGTAAACAACTATTTCGAGCGGTCAACGACATTGGCATTCATGCGATTGCCCTGGAGAAAACACATGGTTTCTGGATGGAAATATGGCCTTTCCGTACTACCGTTTTTACTGCCACCCAGCCCGGCCCTGGCAGCCAGTGGCGATCTGGTTCTGAGTCTGGGGCTGGTCAACATTGACAACAGCCGCAGCTACAGCACCCCGCAGCGTAACGAAGTCGCGCCCTCCATCGCCACCCAAACCGGCGTTGTGCCCGCGCGCTTTGATTCTCCCGGAACGGAAGAAACCATCGGTGGAGCCATCAAGCCCATCCTGACCCTGACCTACTTCATGACCGACCACTGGGCCGTCACCGCCGTAGGTGGTGTGCCGCCAGTGCTCGACGTAAACGGTCACGGCTCGGTCGCAACGCCCGGCCTGCTAAACAAGATCGTCCCGCCCGTCCAGATGGGGCTGTCTGCCAATAACCCCATAGCCACCATCCGGCACTGGTTTCCCTCGGCCATTCTGCAATATCACTTCGCCAATCATGGCGATAAATGGGATCCCTTTCTGGGTGTTGGCCTGGGCTTCAGCTTTTTCACGGACGTCAAACTGCGCCCGGGCTTTGATGCCAATCTCAAACAGGCCGGCAGTTTTTTGGCCCTATCCACCACGCTCGCCCCGCGCAACACCACGGAAGCCAAAGCATCCTCAGCCTGGCGGCCTCTCATCAACGCGGGTATCGCCTATCGTCTCGACCAAAAATGGTCCATGAGCCTGTCAGCTTCCTATGTCCCGATCAAAACGATCTCGACCATCCATGTCCGCGACAAAACCGGTCGTGTCGTCCTGACCAGTACAGCCGATCTGGACATTCCCACCGTCGCCACCTCCGCCACACTCGGCATGCATTTCTGAATGGCACAACGTGACAACGTATGGGGTGCAAAGGGGATAGTGCTTTATAATCGCCGGTTTGTCCGGCTTGATTCTTGACAAGTCACCTCCCGGGCCAGGCCGCAGGATGCGGGCTAAAAATACCCGGAACGAACAATCAACAGAAAACAGGGGAACTTCATGGAACGTGATGTCATGGAATTTGATGTGCTGATCGTCGGCGGCGGCCCGGCTGGCCTGGCCGCAGCGATCCGCCTCAAACAGATCAATGCAGAACTCAACGTTTGCCTGATCGAGAAAGGCTCCGAAATTGGCGCGCACATCCTTTCCGGCGCAGTCATGGACCCGCGTGCCATCAGCGAGCTGATCCCCGACTGGCAGGCGCAAAACGCCCCTCTCGACACCCCGGTGACGGACGACCGTTTCGTTTTCCTCACGGAAACCGACAGCTGGCAGCTGCCCACCTTCCTCCTGCCGGAATGCTTCCAGAATCACGGCAACTACATCATCAGCCTGGGCAATGTCTGCCGCTGGCTGGGCCAGCAGGCCGAGGCCCTGGGCGTCGAAATCTACCCGGGCTTTGCCGGTGCGGGCGTGCTCTACAACGAAGACGGCAGCGTGAAGGGGGTCGTCACCGGCGATATGGGTGTTGGCCGCGACGGCCAGCCCGGCCCGGCCTTTCAGCCTGGAATGGAACTTCATGCCAAATACACCCTCTTTGCCGAAGGCTGTCGTGGCCATCTGGGCAAGCAACTGGAACAAAAATTCAACCTGCGTAACGGTGCCGACCCGCAGGTTTATGGCATCGGCGTCAAAGAACTCTGGGAAATCAAGCCCGAGCAGCACAACAAGGGCATGGTCATGCACACCGCCGGCTGGCCCCTGCAATCCGACACCTACGGCGGATCCTTCTGCTATCACTACGGCGACAACCTCGTGGCCATCGGCTACGTCGTTGGCCTGGGCTACAGCAACCCCCACCTGTCGCCCTTTGAAGAATTCCAGCGTTACAAGACCCACCCGAGAATTCGCGCCATGCTCGAAGGCGGCAAGCGCATTTCCTACGGCGCGCGTGCCATCGCCGCCGGTGGCCTGCAATCCCTGCCCAAGCTGATTTTCCCGGGCGGAGCACTCCTGGGTGATGACGCTGGCTTCCTCAATGTCTCGCGCATCAAGGGCAGCCACGCCGCCATCAAGAGCGGAGCCATGGCCGCCGAATCCGTCGCCGAAGCCCTCGCCGCCGGTCGCAGCGGTGATGAGCTGACCACCTATCCGCAGAAATTCCGTGACAGCTGGCTCTACGAAGAACTCCACAAGGCGCGCAACTTCAAGCCCTGGATGAGCAAGGGCCTCTACATGGGCACAATGATGGTCGGCCTCGATCAGGTCGTCTTCCGTGGCAAGGCCCCCTGGACGCTGCATCACACGGCAGACCATCTCAAGCTGAAAAAAGCCGCCGAATGCACACCGATCAACTACCCAAAACCCGATGGCGTCATCAGCTTCGACCGCCTTTCCTCGGTCTTCCTCTCCAACACCAACCACGAAGAAGACCAGCCCTGCCACCTGACACTGAAAGACCCGTCGGTTCCCATCAAAACCAACCTCGCCCTCTACGACGCCCCCGAGCAGCGTTATTGCCCAGCTGGCGTGTATGAAATCCTCCAGGATGATGCTGGCAACCCGCGTCTGCAAATCAACGCGCAAAACTGCCTGCACTGCAAGACCTGCGATATCAAGGATCCTACCCAGAACATCAACTGGGTCGTGCCGCAAGGCGGCGAAGGCCCGGTCTATCCGGGAATGTAGTTTTAGGGGGCAGACCCAAAGCCCCCGCCCTGCCGAACGGCAACACCGTATTTCGGCAGGGCAGACGGGTGAAAGCCGTTTTTCGTTTCCCGCTTATTCTTCCGGCTATTCTTCCCCGCCGCCTTTCTTCATCACCTTACCCTCGGCGGCGCGCTGCTTGCGGACTTCCTTGGGGTCGGCAAGCAACGGGCGGTAGAGCTCGACACGATCGCGATCCCGCAAGACGGTGTCGGCCTTGCTCAATTTTCCGTAAATCCCCGCTTTCAGCTTGCTGAAATCGACCTCCGGGTACATGCCCGCCAGACCGGACTGATCGATCGCCTGTTGCAAGGTACTGCCCGGCGCGAGTTTCAGGACAACGCGCTCCTGATGTTGCGGCAAGGCGTAGACCACCTCCACCCCGATGATATCTGCCGATGCAGGGATGTCCACGGTTGCTGCCGGAGGGGCTATTGAGCTCATCAACAGGATTCCTTGTGTTTATGTCCTGACGGTATCAACGCGACGGGTTGGGCGATTTTCCGCCCTTGCCACCCCTGCGGCTGGCAGACTGCGTGTTTCCGGGCTCACCTTCTTCGCCCCAGAATCCGCCCTCCCCCCAGAAAGCCTCGTCGTCTGCCTTCTGCCGGGTGCGTGACTTGCCGGATTTCCGTGTCTGGGGAAGCGGCTTTCCGTCAATCGTTCCCCGTTCATTCACGGCCACGTTGCCAGAGCCGACATTCACCGCCCGTTGTCCGGAACCCACCGCCACGGCAGCCTGTCCGTCTTTGCCTGTCTTGACGGAAACCTTGCCGTTTTCGACCCGGACAACGTTACCCTCTCCCGTGTCGACGCTGACATTACCGCCATTCACGACCACCTGCGCCAAGGCACCCGTGGCCATGAGCATCCCGGACAAGGTGGTGGCAATCAGGCTGATTTCAAACCAATGACGACGGCGCATGGCAATCCCTTCCCAAAAACCGCCAGTTTACACGCCGCCGCCCAGATCGATATAGCGCGCGCCACGCTGCTTGTAACGCCGCAGGGAAAAGAGGACCTGATGCGGATAATCGCCCAGGGCCAGGCTTTGGCGGATTTCATCGAGCCGCCCGGCCACCTCGTCACGCGCCCGCCCGTGGATCATGCAATACAGGTTGTAAGGCCAGGCGGGAAGATCGCGCTCGCGCCGGTAGCACAAAGTTACCCCGTCCATTGCGGCAAGCTTGTGGCCCAGGGCGGAGACGGCTTCATCGGGCACATCCCAGACACACATGGCGTTGGCTGTCCAGCCCAGTTCGTGATGGCGCACGACGACACCAAAACGCTTGATGAGCCCGGCCTCCAGCCATTGTTGCAAATACGCCAGGGCGTCCACCTCCGTTACCCCGGCACGGGCGGCCAGCGTGATGTAAGGATGGGGTTCCAGCGTCAGCCCATCTTGCAGGGCTGCCATGAGCCGCCGCTCTCTTGGGGTCGGCTGCCAGCGGGAAAGCGGCAAAAGAGATCCGGCAGCAGAAGGAAAAGGATGGAAAGAAGGTGAAGAAGCCGTCGCCTGTGATGCAAGGCGGCCTTTTTTCAGATCAAAACCCAGATCAATATGAAACTCTTCCTTCAAGGGAAGACGAATCAACGGGCAGGCGGATTGTTCTGCAATGCCGCTGAGCACCCGCCCCAGATGGGCCACATCCGGTGCCGTGGCGACAAACCAGAGATTCCATTCGTGCTCGCGCTCGTAGTTATGATTGATCTCCGGGCAGGCACTGACCTCATCCGCCACCGTTTCCAGGCGTTCCACCGGGACAGCCAGGGCCGCCAGTGTGCTGGCCCCGATACGGCGGGGCGAAAAGACGGCTCCGACACGACTGATCGCACCCTCATCCTGCAAACGGCGCAAGGCTTCGAGTACCTGCCATTCATCGACATCAAACTGCTGCGCCAGGATCGCATAGGGTGCGGATGACAAGGGAAAGTCGCGCTGGACTTCGTTTAGCAGCCGAAAATCGAGCGTTTCGCTCAAAACCCGGTCCTCGCCGCGCGCGAAGTAAAGAATATCCCCGAGGGAGCCTGGGCTGACAACTCACCCAGACGGGCAAAATTCGCCGTATCGAAGATGACGACGCGGTTATCATCGCGCGCCGAAATCCAGACCGCCTCGCCACGCGGGGTGAATTCCATGTGCAGCACGGCCTTGCCCGGCTCCAGCGTTTGAATGATGCGTTGATCCAGGGTATCAATGACTTGGACCTTGCCATAATTCGGGAAGGCGAAATTCACCCAGACCTGACGCCCATCCGGACGGGCCATGACAAACACCGGCTGCCCATGAACGGGAATCCGGCCCACTTCCTTCCAGCTCACGGTATCGACCACCAGCACTTCATTGCGGCCGATTGCCGGTAAATAGGCATGCTGCCCGGCAATCGCCCAGCCCCGCAGATGCGGCATCTTGAATACTGGCAATTTTTCTTCGCCACGTCCGTAGTTGGCCAGGATCCTGCGGGGCCCGAGCTCGGGATGCCACAGATCGACCATGGCAACGCCGTCTTCACCGAACAATCCCGCCAGATAGTAGCGGCCATTGGGTGTGACCAGCGCGTCATAGGGCTGTCGGCCGATGTCCTGGAATTTTGTGATCACGGGCTGGCGCGGGTTGGATAAATCGGCCACCCGGATCTCGCCCGCATCGAAGAGAGCATAGACGAAGCGGTTTCCCGGGAGATCCGCCAGACCCACGACCTTGGAGCGTTTGCCCTCGCTGCCGTATTCAGCCGGAATATCTGCCAGAAGCTCCAGAGTTTCGGCGTCAAAGACTTTGATGCCGCCCGGCTCGTAATTTTGCGCCACAACAAGGCGGCCATCCTGGGAAATCGCGCCGCCGATGCTGTTACCCGCCTGAACGATGCGCTTGTCTACGCGCTGCCGGAGAATATCCACCCGGCTCAGGCCGCCATCGCGGCCAAAGACATAGGCATAACGCCCATCGCGGGAAAAGACGACCGAGGCATGGGAAAGATCGCCCAGACCATCGACAGCTCCGAGCAGGCTGCGGTGAGTCGTATCGACGATTGCCACCCGGCCGCTGGCGCGTTCGATGACCACCCCCAGATCACCCGTCCCACGGGTCGCCTGTGGCGTTGGCGTCGCGCAGCCTGCCGCCATCAGTGCCAGCAGCAAGCCGGAGGCAAACCGGCTCAACTTGTCAGCAATTTTCATATTCACTCCTTCGGAAACCCAGCCAGCAGGCGTGCGACGATCCACTCAGCCTCGACCTCGCTCATGAGCGATTTCCAGGGGGGCATGGCCGTGCCCGGACGCCCTTGCAAAATCGTCGCGACCAGACCCTCCACCGGCTTGTCCTGCAAGTTTTCCGGCAACAAGGGCGAACCCAGCCCGCCCTTGAGCGTCATGCCATGACAGGAGCCGCAATCCTGACGCACCATGTGGATCAGTTCGCGCTGCCGCTGGGGCAAAGGCTCAACCCCGGCAGCCAATGCCGGGATGGCAAACAGCACAAACACCCACGCTACCGCGATTTTCATGATGCGCCTCCATGAGGGCCTTTTCCGTATCCCGGGAGAACCTTAGCAACTCGGCTTCTTGTCGGCATTGTCATGGATCAAAATTACAAAAGCCGGGGGGCAATGACAGGGCATCCTCTCGGGCCGCCTGGGTCAGGGCTGCTTTTGCGGCACCTGAACGAAAACCTCATCCGGCTTGATGAGCCCCAGCTCATAACGGGCATGTTCTTCGATGGCGTCGAAGCCATTCTTGAGATCACGCACTTCGGCATCCAGCCCGGCATTGCGCTGTTCGAGCTTCTGATTCACTTCGCGCTGGGCCTGCAACTGCCGGTCGTTTTCCCGGACGCGGAGCCAGCCGCCCTTGCCCAGCCACAGGGGATACTGCAGCAGGGCGATCAGGACAAGCAGCACCAGCGTCGGCCAGCGCATCTGCAAAATTCCGTTTATTTACGCAGATTGTAAAAAGCATCGCGCCCCGGATAGAGGGCGATGTCGCCGAGGTCTTCCTCGATACGCAGAAGCTGGTTGTACTTGGAGATACGGTCGGAGCGCGACAGCGAGCCCGTCTTGATCTGCATGGCATTCAGACCGACGGCGATGTCGGCAATGGTTGAATCCTCGGTTTCGCCGGAGCGATGTGAAATCACGGCGGTATA
>CAZFPI010000011.1:0-35383 GCA_964521075.1 uncultured Sterolibacterium sp. | reverse complement strand
CTGAGGATGAGGATGCTCTGGTTGTCTGTGCGGTTTGGCATTTGTGTGGGGCCGGGGATCATGTTTTGATGCGGGCGAAAGCGGGGGGGGGCGGAGATGCGCGTTCTTCAGCGGCAGACGGCTGTTTTGTTCTGGTGTTTGTCCATCAGTTCGATGAAACGGTCGAACAGGTAGGCCACGTCGTTCGGGCCGGGGCTGGCTTCCGGGTGGCCCTGGAAGCTGAAGGCGGGGACGTCGGTGCGCGCAATGCCTTGCAGGCTGCCATCGAACAGCGAGACATGGGTGACGCGCAGATTGGTGGGCAAGGTGCTGGCATCGGCGGCAAAGCCGTGGTTCTGGCTGGTGATGAGCACTTGTCCGCTTTCAATGTCCTTGACCGGGTGGTTTGCACCGTGATGGCCGAATTTCATCTTGGCGGTTTTTGCTCCCGAGGCCAGGGCCAGCAGCTGGTGGCCGAGGCAGATGCCGAAGGTGGGAATGCCCCTGGACAGGAATTCGCGGATTGCGTCGATGGCGTAGTCGCAAGGCTCCGGATCCCCGGGGCCGTTGGAGAGAAAAATGCCGTCCGGATTTAGTCGGAGAACTTCTTCTGCCGGGGTTTGCGCCGGTACGACGGTCAGGCGGCAGCCGCGCGTGGAGAGCATGCGGAGAATGTTGCGCTTCGTGCCGAAATCGTAGGCGACGACATGAAACCTTGAGCTTTCCGGTGTGACATAGCCCCGGCCAAGTTGCCATTCGCCTTCTGTCCATTGGTAGGGCTGCTGGCAGCTGACTACTTTGGCCAGGTCCATGCCGGCCAGCCCGGAAAATTCACGCGCCAGGGTGATGGCGCGGGCTTCGTCGATGTCGCCGGACATCAGGCAGCCGGACTGCGCGCCTTTTTCACGCAGGATGCGCGTTAGTTTGCGGGTGTCGATGTCGGCGATGGCGACGATGTTTTGTGCGCGGAGGTAGGCATCGAGCGTCTGCTCGCAACGCCAGTTCGAGACCATCAGCGGCAGATCGCGGATCACGAGGCCGGCGGCGTACACCTGGTTGGTGACGCTGCCTTCGCCATCCTCGCTGTTGATGCCGACATTGCCGATGTGCGGGTAGGTCAGTGTGACGATCTGGCGCGAATAGGAAGGGTCGGTCAGGATTTCCTGGTAGCCCGTCATGGCGGTGTTGAAAACTACTTCGCCGACGCTGACGCCGGTGGCTCCGATTCCCTGCCCCCGGAATACCGTCCCGTCAGCAAGTGCAAGTATGGCGGGCGGAAACTGGCTCACGATGGGGCTCCTGGCGATGTGGCTAATGACTTGGCGGGCGGTGGATGTGCAAAGCGGGACAGGCCGTGGCCCGTCCCGCTCGTCAAACCTTGTAATTATGTCTTAAAACGCCGCCTAAAGCAATCGCCATTCGCTGCTTCCGTCGCCGCTGCGCTGCGGTTTTTGCATGCGGTAGCAGCCGCCATCCCGGGTTATGGCCGAAGAGTCGCTACACCAACAAAATTTGATAAAACCCGCTCCGGGGTGACGTAATCATCAAAACCGGCCGGGATAATGTAGCGTGCATAGCCGTTGGTGCGCTGTGCTGACAGATCCGCATCGTAATCTTCCGAATTGAGAAGGGATGCGATTTCTCCGACGCTATCCGGGAGATAGCGAACCGGTTCGCCGATCAGGGAGAAAACACCGGTAGATGCCGTTGTCAATTTTCTCTGCAAGCGGTTTCCGCTCAGTGCAAAGTAGGTAAATACGTAAATCGAGCCTGCTGCAGAGATTTGTTTGAAAGACTGTAACGAAGCCCGTATTTCCTGTTCGGCCAGATAGGGCCATACCCCTTCGACAAGCGAGACAGACAGGCGTTGAGGTTGCCATCTTCCTTGTAGCTGGGTCTTCAATTCGGTAGCCAGTGTCTGGTGGCGAAAATCCACACTGACAAAGGCAAGATTTTCCGGGATATTGCCTTCGTGGCCTTCGTGCAGCGATCGGACGGCGTGGCTCTTGATGCGCTGGGTGTTTTGCTGGTCAACTTCGACAAAGAGCACGTCAGGATATTGTCGGCAAAGCTGGAGGCAAAGGACATCGTAGCCAGCACCCAGAGTGATAACCTGCTTTGCTCCCCGCTTGATGGCCGAAACCGTCTCGTCGTAAAAAAAACGCTTGCGAAGAGCTCCGTTGATATAGTCCTTGTCATTGGAGAAATGGCGTAGTGAAAAGCGGCGAAAAAATGCCAATGTGTTTCTAAAAAGGAGCAGTGCCCGGATGTAGGCGGTCATCTCTAGCGGTGTTTTCTCCAGAAGCTTGCGTGTTAATTCTGCGGTGTCTGGTGGCATCAGGGTGTCGATGATTGTTCTTAGCCGTGGGTTGGCAAAGTCTGGCAGGCCTTCGGCTACGTCATGAGCCATCATTCTCGCCGTCCAGCTAGGTGGCTTTGCCGTGATTGATTGGGTGGCGTGATGGATGGTGGAGGCAGTAGTTGTGTTTTTCATGAAGTGGAATGCGGGGCCGAAATAGTGCCGTCGCATTATGCTCCCCACCAGAGAACACGGCAGGTTAGCCGCCATTCGAAATGGAGCCGGTGGTTTTCTGTTCATGTGTCGTGCTCCGCAGTTCCGCTGTGAGGGAGTCTGATGGACTGTTAGAATGTTCAGCCATTTCCTCCGCCTGCCTGTGCAGTTTTTTCGATGTCGAACTCGAATTCCACGCCAGAAATTTCGGTCGTTATCCCCGTTTATAACGAAGAAGACGGGCTGGATGCTTTGTTTTCACGCCTGTATCCGGCGATGGACGCGCTGGGGGCGAGTTACGAAGTTCTGTTCATCAACGATGGCAGTCGTGACCGCTCTGCCGCGCTCTTGCGGGAGCAGCATCAGCGGCGTCCTGATGTCACGCGCGTCATCCTCTTTGCCGCCAATTTCGGGCAGCACATGGCCATCATGGCAGGCTTTGAGCATTGCCGCGGGCAGATCGTCATTACGCTCGATGCCGATCTTCAGAACCCGCCTGAGGATATCGGCGCGCTCGTTGGGAAAATGCGTGAAGGCCATGATTACGTTGGCAGCATTCGCCGGCAGCGTCAGGATACTTTGTTTCGCCGCTATGCTTCCCGTGCCATGAACCGTTTTCGTGAGCGCATCACCCGGATCAGGATGACCGATCAGGGGTGCATGATGCGGGCTTACTCGCGATCCATTGTCGATGCCATCAACAGTTGCAAGGAAGTCAGCACCTTCATCCCGGCACTGGGCTTCACCTTCGCGCGTCACCCCACGGAAATCGTCATCGGCCACGAAGAACGGCACGCGGGCGAGTCCAAGTATTCGCTCTACAGCCTGATTCGCCTCAATTTCGATCTGATGACCGGATTCTCGCTCGTGCCGTTGCAATGGTTTTCCATGCTGGGTATGGGGGTTTCGCTATTGTCGGCGTTGTTCGTGGCTTTTTTGCTGCTTCGCCGTCTCGTCGTCGGGCCGGAGGCGGAGGGCGTTTTTACCCTCTTTGGCATTGCCTTTTTCCTTATCGGCCTGACCCTGTTCGGGGTGGGGCTCCTGGGGGAATATATCGGTCGAGTTTATCAGCAGGTGCGGCATCGCCCTCGTTATCTGGTTGAGGCCCTGCTGGATGTTCAGGCGTCGAAGGAGTGAGCGGCGCAATGAGTCATGCGAATCATGCGAATCGTACGGGTCGCGCGCGTGCGGTGGTTTTTGCTTATCACAACGTCGGGGTACGCTGTCTTTCGGTATTGCTGGCGCAGGGAGTAGATGTCGCGCTGGTCGTGACGCATCAGGATAGTCCCGCCGAAAATCTCTGGTTCGGGAGCGTGGCCGAGCTGGCTGCTTTGCACGGGATCCCCGTGATCACCCCGGAAGACCCGAACTCCCCGCTTATCGTCGCGCAGATTGCGGAACTGAAACCGGATTTCATTTTTTCTTTTTATTACCGCCAGATGCTCAAGGCTTCGCTGCTGGTCATTCCTCCGGGCGGCGCGTGGAATATGCACGGCTCGCTTCTGCCGAAATACCGTGGGCGCGTGCCGGTGAATTGGGCGGTGCTGCATGGCGAGCGGCAGGCGGGGGCAACCTTGCACCGCATGCTGGAAAAACCCGATGCGGGGGGCATTCTCGCGCAGCAGTCCGTGCCCATTCTCCCCGACGATACGGCGCATGAGGTTTTCCAGAAAGTGACGGTGGCTGCTGAAATGGCTCTCGATGCAGTGTTGCCGCAGCTTGTCGCCGGAACGGCCGCAGAGCAGGCGCAGGATCTTTCCCGGGGCAGCTATTTCGGTGGTCGTCGGCCGGAGGATGGCCGTATCGACTGGCGTTTGAGTGCCGAGTCCATTCACAATCTGGTGCGTGCGGTCGCACCGCCTTACCCCGGGGCATTCTGCGCGACGGCACTGGGTGAATTGCGGGTGTTGAGAAGTTTCCGGCCTGCGCTGGCGGCATCGCAGAGGCTCGCAGGTAGTTCGGCCGGTTCGGTATCCCCCAGGCTTTACGAGGATAACGGCCGCTTGCTGGCTGTCTGCGGCGACGGGCAGGTTTTGTGTGTTTTGTCAGCAGAACTGGCGGGGCTGCCGCTGGATGCTTCGAGTTTTTCCCGGCGTTGCGGCAAGGCGCTTGATCTGATCTGATGGTTTCAATTTCCCTTTCATTTTCTCTTCCTATTCTTCCATGAAAAAAATCCTCATTCTCGGCGTGAACGGTTTTATCGGCCACCATCTTTCCCGTCGGATTGTCGACACGACGGATTGGGAAGTGTATGGCATGGACATGCAATCCGATCGTCTGGCGGACATCGTCGATCACCCGCGTTTCCACTTTTTCGAAGGTGACATCACCATCAACAAGGAATGGATCGAGTACCACGTCAGGAAGTGCGACACTGTGCTTCCGCTGGTTGCCATTGCCACACCGGCGACATACGTCAAGGAGCCGCTTCGTGTTTTTGAACTCGATTTCGAGGCTAACCTTCCGATCATCCGTCATGCGGTGAAGTACGGCAAACGCGTGATTTTTCCATCGACGTCGGAAGTTTATGGCATGTGCACCGATCCGGAGTTCGACCCGGAAAACTCTCCACTGATCTATGGCCCGATCAACAAGCCGCGCTGGATTTACGCTTGCGCCAAGCAGTTGATGGATCGCGTCATTGCCGCTTATGGCCAGCAGGAAGGCCTGGATTACACCCTGTTCCGCCCGTTCAACTGGATTGGCGCGGGGCTGGATTCCATCCATACGCCGAAGGAAGGCAGCTCGCGCGTCATCACCCAGTTTCTCGGGCATATCGTGCGCGGCGAGCCAATCAAACTGGTCGACGGCGGGGCGCAAAAACGTGCTTTTACCTATGTCGATGACGGCATTTCCGCCCTGATGGCCATCATCGCCAACAAGGATGGTATCGCCAGCGGCAAGATTTATAACATCGGTAATCCGGGCAACAATTATTCGGTGCGCGAACTGGCAACCATGCTGCTCGATATGGCAAAGCAATATCCCGAGTACCGCGAGAGTGCCGAAAAGGTGAAGATGCTCGAAACCACCTCCGGCGAGTATTACGGTGCGGGGTATCAGGACGTTCAAAACCGGGTGCCAAAAATTGCGAATACCATGGCTGAGCTTGACTGGGCCCCGAAGGTGAGCATGCAGGATGCGCTGAGGAACATTCTCGAGGCTTATCGCGCAGACGTGGCGGCCGCACGCAGTCTGGTGGATTGACGCTCGATGATTCTTTGACCGTTTCCTGTCATGAAACTCGCCCTCAAGATCGACGTCGATACTTGGCGCGGGACACTGCAAGGTGTACCCCGGCTGGTTGAAGCCCTGCGCCGCCACGAAGCCCAGGCCACTTTTTTGTTTTCGCTGGGGCCAGACCATACAGGGCGTGCCCTGAAGCGCGCCTTACGCCCGGGCTTCATGAAAAAAGTCTCGCGAACCTCGGTGGTTTCACACTACGGCGTCAAGACCTTGCTCTATGGCACGGTGTTGCCCGGCCCGGATATTGGCCGGGGCTGCGCGGAAATCCTGCGAGGGGTGAGGGATGCCGGTTATGAAGTTGGCATCCACTGCTGGGACCACGTCAAATGGCAGGATGGTGTCGCTCGCTCGGAAGGCGGCTGGGCCGAGCGTGAAATGCGTCTGGCCTTCGACCGTTTCGAAGAAGTTTTCGGCACGCCGGCCAGAACTCACGGTGCGGCTGGCTGGCAGATGAATGCTCAGGCTCTGCGTCTGACGCAGCGTTTCGGCTGCGATTACGCTTCGGATACGCGCGGCACACACCCTTTCATGCCTGTCTGGAACGGCGAAGTCATCCATTGCCCGCAGCTACCGACGACACTGCCGACACTGGATGAACTGATCGGCGTCGGTAGTGTGGACGAGAGCAATGTGCATGAACATCTGCTCGAGCTGACCCGGAGCGCACCGCCGAGCGGACATGTGTTCACGCTGCATGCCGAGCTCGAAGGCATGAAACTTTTGCCCGTCTTCGAGAAGCTGCTCGAAGGCTGGCGGGCACAGGGCTATACAATCACTTCAACTCGGAATATCTTTGCCTCACTGGAGCTGGCTGCTCTGCCGCGCTGCGAGCTTGTCTGCGGAGAATTACCCGGACGCTCCGGTACGTTGATGTTGCAAGGCCCGCCCTGGCTGGAATGCTGGAAACTTGCTGCGGCATAAGAACGGAACAATAAAAGGGACAGGCTCATGGAAAAGGTGGTTGCCGATTTCTCACTCCCCGCCACGGGTGGGCAGGAATTCCGGCTTTCCTCTGCCCGGGGGGCGGCCTTGGTCCTTTATTTTTACCCCAGGGACAACACGCCCGGCTGCACGGCGGAAACCAGCCAGTTCCGCGATCTTTATCCCGAATTCACCCGTTTTGGCTGCATTGTTCATGGCATTTCGCGCGACAGTCTGAAATCGCACGAAAACTTCAAGGCCAAACTGGGCTTGCCTTTCGAGTTGCTCTCCGATGCCGAAGAACTCGCCTGTCAGCAATTCGGCGTCATCAAGCAGAAAAAGCTCTACGGCAAAGATGTTCGCGGCATCGAGCGCAGCACTTTTCTGATCGACGAAGCGGGCGTTTTGCGCCGGGAATGGCGTGGCATCAAGGCAGACGGCCATGCCGCCGAAGTTCTGGAAGCCGTCAGTCGGCTGGTTTCTTCAACCTCCGGAAGCTGAAGTGAAGTTCTGTCATCGTTTCTGATGCGCCGCCGGGGGCGGGAAAACCCGGACGATTCTGTGACTTCCTGTTTTCTTGTGAGGAGAAGGCGATGAATGCACGAAAAAGCAGCACCCCCCGCAAGAGCCCCGCGTCTGCAAACAACAAGCTGTTCGTTCTCGACACCAACGTGTTGATGCATGATCCTCTGAGCATTTTCCGCTTCGAAGAGCATGACATCTACTTGCCGATGATGACGCTGGAGGAACTCGACGCCAACAAGAAGGGCATGACGGAAGTCGCCCGGAATACGCGCCAGGCCACGCGCCTGCTGGATGAAATCATCTCCGCCAGTGGCGATGGCGCGGATATCGCGGAAGGCGTTGCCCTCGAAACACCCTCGCGCCGGCAGGCCAGTGGCCGCCTGTTCTTGCAGACCGAGGTGATCGATACCCTGGTTCCGCAGGCTTTGCCAGGTGGCAAGGCGGATAACCAGATCATCTCGGTTGTCATGTATCTGTACCGGAAATTCCCCGGCCGGAGCGTGATTCTGGTGTCGAAAGACATCAACATGCGGATCAAGGCGCGTGCGCTGGGGCTGGCGACGCAGGATTATTTCAACGACAAGGTGCTGGAAGATTCCGATCTGCTCTACACCGGCACACGCGAGCTCCCTGCAGATTTCTGGGACAAGCACGGCAAGGATCTCGAATCCTGGAAGCAGGATACGCGCACCTTTTATCGCATCAAGGGGCCGATGTGCAAGGATTTGCTCATCAACGAGCATGTCTGGCAGGAAGGTGCCCAGCCCCTTTACGCATGGGTGCGCGAGGCCGACGGCAAGGGAGCCGTGCTCGAAACCCTCGTGGAATATACCCACCAGAAAAATGCCGTCTGGGGGATTACCGCGCGCAATCGCGAGCAGAATTTCGCGCTCAATCTTTTGATGAACCCCGATATTGATTTTGTCACGCTGCTCGGGCAGGCCGGGACGGGCAAAACATTATTGACACTGGCGGCCGGGCTGACACAGGTGCTCGATAGCAAACGTTATTCGGAAATCATCATCACCCGCGTTACCGTTCCCGTCGGAGAAGACATCGGCTTTTTGCCTGGAACCGAAGAGGAAAAGATGACGCCCTGGATGGGTGCGCTCGATGACAATCTGGAAGTGTTGCTCAATCGCCCGCAGGAGGAGGCCGGGAGCAGCGTGGGCGGAGGGGACTGGGGGCGCGCGGCAACCATGGACTTGATCCGCAGCCGCATCAAGATCAAGTCGCTCAATTTCATGCGGGGTCGAACCTTCATGAACAAGTTTCTCATCATCGACGAGGCGCAGAATCTCACGCCTAAACAGATGAAAACCCTCATCACCCGCGCCGGCCCGGGAACCAAGGTCGTTTGCATGGGCAACATCGCCCAGATCGACACGCCCTATCTCACCGAAGGCAGTTCTGGCCTTACTTACGTTGTCGACCGCTTCAAGGGCTGGCCACATTCTGGCCACATCACGCTACAGCGCGGCGAACGCTCACGCCTGGCGGATCATGCGGCAGAGGTGCTCTAGGGACGCGCTGATTGGCCACGGATTGACTCGCCATCCCGGCCTTCGCCGGGGTGGCGTTTTGCTTTTCTGTTCCGATTACTGCGTGGCTTGTGCGGCGGCTTGCGGGGCGCGGCGCATCATGCGGCCACGGCCCTGATTCCCTTGCCCGGGCCGCTGGGAAAAATGCTTCTCGATGATCGTTTTCTGATCCGGCGTCAGCGTAGCGTAGAGCTCCTTCATGGAGGCATTCATCGCTTCCATGTGGTTCAGTCGCTGCTTCATGAACTCGATGGCCTTGTCCATGCGCTCGGGCGTTGAAGGCAGGGTTGCTGGGGCGGCGTTGGTCGCAGGCATCTGGGATTGGGTACGCATGGCCTGCATTTGCTCGATCTGCTTTTTGGATTGATCGGCAAAGCCCTGCCAGGCCTTTTCCTGTTCCGGGGTGATCTTCAGATCAGTTTTTAGCTTGTCCAGGCGAGCGGCAGCACTGGCGGCAAAGTCGACTTGCCCCTTGCCTTGGGCTCCCGGCCCCATTTTCCCCTGTTTTCCCATTCCGCCCATCATCCCCATGCCCATGCCTTGTGCGTGGGGGCAGGATTCCGGGCCGCCGAAGGGGCCAAAAGGCTGGGCGTAGGCCGTGCCCAGACCGAGGGCGGCAAAGGCTGCGATGCTGACGAACAATTTGTGTGTGCGTTTCATGAGAGTGTCCCGGGTCGAGTGAATGGTGGAGGTGAGGATGGCGGGGTGGATTCAGCGTTGTTGCGTGATGACACCTTCTTGAGTAGCCAGCAAGAGCACATCCGCGCCACGGCGGGCGAACAGGCCATTGCAGACGACTCCAATGATACGTTCCAGCTTTTCTTCGAGTGCCACAGGGTCGGAGATCGATAACCCGTGTACATCGAGGATTTCATTGCCATTGTCGGTGATGAAGCCCGTACGCAGTCGGGGTTCGCCGCCGGTGAGCTCGAGCAGTTGTCGGCAAACCTGTTCGCGTGCCATGGGGATGACCTCAAGGGGCAAGGGAAAGTTCCCCAGCGTGGCAACCTTCTTGCTGGCATCGCAGATGCAGACAAAAGTACCCGCCATGGCCGCCACGATCTTTTCGCGGGTCAGCGCGCCGCCTCCGCCTTTTATCATGGCGAGCTGGCCGTCGATTTCGTCCGCGCCATCGACGTAGATGGGCATCGACAAGCCGCGCGCTACGACATCGTTCAGGTCGAAAACAGGCAGGCCATGTGATTCGAGCCGCAGGCGCGTGGCTTCGGAGCTCGCCACGCAACCGCCGATCCTCCCCTTGAGGGACGCGATTTCGTCGATGAAACAATTGGCCGTCGAGCCTGTGCCGACGCCAAGAATGCCGCCCTCCGGCAGATGGGCGGCGACATAATCCCTGGCCGCGCGGGCTACGGCCTGTTTGAGTTCGTTCTGGTTCATCGTGGCGGAATGACGCTGATGCGTATCGTGGAAAATCGGGATTTTAGCGAACGCAGGCTCTTACATGAGGCAAAATTCCGGTTTCCGAATCGTTCGACGTTTTTCCCTGTCTCCCTGTATCCATAAAACCATGACCATCGGTACTATCCGTTTTCTCCGGATTCCTTTCTTGTTGCTGCTTGTTTTCTTTGTCCGTCTGGCCGGGGCTTATCAGGATCCTCTGCCGGTTACGCATGTCGTGGTGGATTTTCTGAAAATCCAGACACAGGGGCTTCCGGGGCAGGCAAGTTTCAAGGTGACGCCGCTGGATTCGCGCAACAATCTCGCACCCTGCAAGGCACTGGCCGTTGAGCTGACGGCCGGGGCGCGTTTGTGGGGGCGCAGCAGTGTGTTGGTGCGTTGCCAGGAGGAGGGGGGCTGGAAGGTCTATGTGCCGGTACAGATCAGCGTTCAGGGGAAGTATCTGCTCACGGCCCGCGCCTTGACGCAGGGACAGCTGCTGGCGGAATCGGATCTGGCCGTGGTGTCAGGAGAACTGACCGCCTTGCCGGATGGCATCCTGACGGAGGTGGCGCAGGCCGTGGGACGAACTGCTGCACTGTCCTTGCCTGCAGGGCGGCCCTTGCGGGGGGATATGTTGCGGCAGACGCCGGTGGTGCAGCAGGGGCAGACCGTCAAGGTGGTATCAAATGGCCCGGGTTTTCAGGTGACGGCCGGAGATGGCCGGGCACTGAACAATGCAGCGGAAGGACAAGTAGCACAGGTGCGGATGCCCAATGGCCATGTCGTCAGTGGGTTGGCGCGGGCAGGTGGTGTCGTCGAGGTTAGCTACTGAGCGTCGATGTTTTGGCGTGCAGCCCGCATTCCTTCGTTTCCGGGTTTTCCCACCACCAACGGCCCGCGCGGACATCTTCGCCGATGCTGATGGCACGGGTGCATGGCGCGCAGCCGATGCTCGGGAAGTGCCGGTCGTGCAGGGCGTTATAGGGAACGTTCCGGCTGCGGATATAGGCCCAGACTTCTTTTTCTGTCCAGTCGGCGAGCGGATTGAATTTTTCCAGGCCATTGGCGGCGTCGAACTGCCGCAGCGGCAGGCCGTCACGCGTGGCGGCCTGCTGGGCGCGTTGTCCGGTGATCCAGGCTTTCTTTCCGGCCAGGGCGCGCTGTAGCGGCTCGACCTTGCGAAGGTGACAGCAGGCTTTACGCAGTTCGACGGATTCGTAAAAGGCATTGATGCCGTGTTCGCGTGTCCAGGTTTCCAGCGTTTCGTGGCGCGGATAGTAGAGCTTGAGCTTGAGGCCGTAGTGTTCTTGTACCTTGGCCATGAGATCGCAGGTTTCGGGATGCAGGCGGCCCGTATCGAGCGAGAAAATGTCGATGCCGAGTTTTTCGCCCAGGATCAGGTCGGTGAGTACCATGTCTTCGGCTCCCAGACTGTTGGCAAAGACAGCGGGGCTGAAGTCGCGGGCGATACCGTGCAGCGCGGCCCTCGCCTGCGTGACCTTGTCGGCCAGGGCGTTCATCAGCGTGGCATCGTCGAGGTTGGGGCGGGTGTTCTGGCTCATGTGGATTCAGCGTGTGGCGCGGCGGCGTAGTTCGATGTCGCGGTCGGTGGAATGTTGGTAGGCAGCATCGAAGTCGTACAGGCTTTTGAGCGCGGCTTCGATGTCGTGGTCGGGGCGCAGGGCGTAGGCGTCGAAGCCGACACGCCGCTGGTAGAAGAGCTGGTCGCGCTGCACGTCGCCGATGGAACGCAGCTCGCCCGTGTAACCGTAACGGCCACGCAAGAGGCGTGCCGTGGAATAGCCCCGGCCATCGACGAACTTGGGAAAATCGACACCGATGAGGCTGAGATGCCGGAGGTCGCTGGCCAGATCGGCTGGTTCGTCGAAGGGCCCAAGCCACACCCCCAGCGGCTCGCCTTGCTGGTGACGGGCGTCGAGCTCTGCGCGGCGCGCCTTCCAGACGGCCAGTGGTACGAGCAGCGGCCCGGCGGGCAGGGGGATGCCCTCTGCCGTTTCTTCTTCGTTCAGGCGCAGGATTTGCCAGTCGTCGTCGACGATCTGCCGATTCTTGATGATCTTAGCCATTGGCCACCTTCTTCTGTTCCTGGGTTTGAGCGGGCGCGCCATAGATGCGCGCCTTGTAGGGTTCGATGCCGAGGCGGTCGACGACGTCGATGAAGCGTTCGCCGTCCTGGCGGTTTTCCAGATAGATGTTGATGAGTTGTTCGACGACGCGCGGACCATCGGCGGCAGCAAAGGAGGGGCCGAGGATGGAGCCTAGCCGTGTGTGGTTGCCCTGACGCCCGCCAATGGAGACCTGATACCACTCCTCGCCGCGTTTATCGACGCCGAGGATGCCGATGTTGCCGACGTGATGGTGGCCGCAGGCATTCATGCAGCCGGAGATGTTGAGCGAGACTTCGCCAATGTCATGCAGGTAATCCAGATCGCCCAGACGTTCTTGCACGGCCATGGCGATGGGCGTGGATTTGGCATTGGCCAGGGCGCAAAGATCGCCGCCGGGGCAGCAGATGATGTCGGTGAGCAGCCCCACGGTGGAGGTGGCCAGTTTGTGTTCCTTGAGAATCTGCCAGACGGCGAAAAGATCGCGTTTGGGAATATCGGCGAGGATCACGTTCTGCTCGTGCGAAACACGGGCTTCGCCAAAGCTGTAGCGGTCGGCCAGATCGGCGACGAGCTCCAGCTGTTCGGCGGTGATGTTGCCGGTCGCGTGGCTGTAGTCCTTGAGTGAAATGGTGATGGCGGCGTAGCCGGGAACCTTGTGCGGGTGAGTGTTGCGCTCCAGCCAGCGGGCGAAGGCCTTGTTTTGCTGACGCTGGCTTGCCAGGAGTGCTGTGGCTTCGTCATCGGCGAGTGTTTCATAGGCGGGCGGAGCGAAATGCGCCGAGATGCGGTCGACTTCCTGTTGCTGCAGCGTGTCCGGGCCGTTCTTGATGTGCGCCCATTCTTCTTCGACCTGACGGGCAAATTCTTCGGGGCCCAGGGCTTTGACGAGTATCTTGATGCGCGCCTTGAAGGAGTTGTCTCGGCGGCCAAAACGGTTGTAGACGCGCAGGATGGCTTCGATGTAGGTGAGCAGGTGCGGCCAGGGCAGAAATTCGCGGATGACGCTGCCGAGGATGGGTGTGCGCCCCAAGCCGCCACCCACCAGGACACGAAAGCCGAGCTCGCCGTTTTCGTCCCGTTTCATGTCCAGGCCGATGTCATTGACCTGGATGACCGTGCGGTCGGTGGCGGCGGCGTTGACTGCAATCTTGAACTTGCGCGGCAGGTGGGTGAATTCCGGGTGGAAGGTCGACCACTGGCGGATGATCTCGCACCAGGGGCGCGGGTCGGTGATCTCATCCGGTGCGACGCCAGCGAAGTGGTCGGTAGTGGTGTTGCGAACATCGTTGCCGGAGGTCTGGATGGAATGAAGCTGGGCCTTCGCCAGTTCGGCGTGGGCTTCGGGGATTTTTTCCAGCGGAATCCAGTTGAACTGCATGTTGTGGCGCGTGGTGAAATGGCCATAGCCGCGATCATAGGTACGGGCGATGTGGGCGAGCGTCCTGAGCTGGTGGCTGCCCAGCATGCCGTAAGGCACGGCGATGCGGAACATCGGCGCGTGTCGCTGGATGTAGAGGCCGTTTTGCAGGCGCAGGGGACGCAGATCGTCAGTGCTCAGCTCACCGGCGAAATGGCGTTCCATCTGGTCGCGGAACTGGGCCACACGCTGGTCGATGAGGGCTTGGTCGAAGGCATCGTATTGATACATGTTGAATCTCCGGGGCAGGGCTCGGGGAGGAAAAAAAGTGGGTTTATTGGGCGATCAATTTGCCGCCGATGAGGATCAGCATGCCGGCCAGCGTTGGGCGCAGAATTCTATCGGGAATGCGTGCGGCCAGATGGCTGCCCAGGTAAATTCCGGGCAGGGAGCCGACCAGCAAGGCCCCCAGTAGTGTCCAGTCGACGCTGCCGTACCACCAATGGCCCAGGCCGGCGACGAGGGTGAGCGGTACGGCGTGGGCCAGATCGCTGCCGACGATGCGGATGGCGGGCAGCTTGGGGTAGAGGAAGAACAGGGCGGTGACACCGAGTGCTCCCGCGCCGACGGAGGAGATGGATACCAGCACGCCGAGGAGCAGGCCGACGATGACTGTCAGGATGGCCGTGCGGCGTGGGTTGGGCTCGATCGGGAAATGGGTCAGGGCGAAGGCTTGCAGATGGCGGCGGAAAATCAGCGAGACGGCCGTCAGCAAAAGGGCCACCCCAAGGGCGGCGGAAATCAGTCTGGTCGCACCGCCCAGACCGCCGGGCGCGAAGTGATGCACCAGGGTCAGTGTCAGGATCGCGGCGGTCACACTGCCTGCCGCCAGCAGGCCGACGATGTGCCAGTCGACCGAGCCTTTACGGGCATGAACGATGCTGCCGCCGGATTTGGTGATGGCGGCGTAGAGCAGGTCGGTACCGACGGCGGTGGCCGGGTGGACGCCGAACAGGAGAACGAGTAGCGGCGTCATCAGCGAGCCGCCGCCCACGCCGGTCAGGCCGACGACGGCCCCGACGAAAAACCCGGCGACACTGTAGGAAAAATCCATGATCTTCTCGAACGCGATGAGCAATGAGGCGGCATGGTAATGAAGCTCCTTAAAATCCGGAAATACTTTGTTTGCAGATCTAAATAACTTTAGGTTATAAATAAGGCATGAATCTTCAACAGCTTCGCTATGCCCATGAAGTTGCCAGCCGGAATCTCAGCGTGACCGAGGCGGCGGCGGCCCTGTTTACCTCGCAGCCGGGGGTAAGCAAGCAGATTCGTCTGCTGGAAGTGGAGTTGGGGGTGGATATTTTCATCCGGCAGGGAAAGCGGCTGACGGGAGTTACCGAGCCGGGGCTGCATATTCTGGGCATCATCAAGGATGTTCTTTCCGGGCTGGAGAGCCTGCGGCAGGTGGGCGATGATTTTCGTCAGGCAGACAGCGGTACTTTGACCATCGCCACCACACACACCCAGGCGCGTTATGTGTTGCCGCCAGTCGTGCAGGCGTTCCGGGCGCGTTATCCGAAGGTTCGGCTGGAGCTGCATCAGGGGAATCCTGTTCAGATTTGCGAATGGCTGGTCGCCGGGCAGGCGGATATCGCTATCGCCACCGAACTGGTGGACGACCAAGATGATCTGGTCATGTTGCCTTGCCAGCAGTGGAACCGCAGTGTCATCGCTCCCCCGGGACACCCCATTCTCGATGCCCGGCCCCTGACGCTCGAGGCCATCGCGCAATACCCGGTCATCACTTACGATACCGCATTTTCCGGGCGCAGCCAGATCAACAAGGCTTTCGCCGCCCGGCATCTGAAACCCAATGTCGTGCTGACGGCCATTGATGCGGATATCATCAAGACCTATGTCGGGCTGGGGCTGGGGGTGGGGATCGTCGCTTCGATGGCATTCGATGCTGCAGCCGATACCGGCCTGCGCGCGATGGATGCTTCTCACCTGTTTGAATCCAGCTTGACCCGCATTGGTTTGCGTCGTCATGTCTGGTTGCGTGAATATGCCTATGTGTTTGTCGGGCTGTTTGCGCCGCATCTGGGCCCGGAGCTGGTGAAGCAGGCATTGCGTGGTGATGCCTGCGATCCGGGGGGGGATGCGGGAATGTGACGGGCTTCCCGGCGTGGCCGGGGGGTTGTCCGGTCATGCCTGATGAATACTTTGCTGGCCGGTGGGTACAATGGGAAATCTTGCTTGATTGGGAATGAAAGGAGTGGCCATGTTTGCCTGGTTGAACAGACTGTTGGGCAAAAAGACGGAGGAGGCGGGCGATGCCCCGGTTTCAGCTCCGGCCAAAGCTCCCGGGCCGGCAGCAGTCAGCCAGTTTGAACAGCTCAACAAAATCGCGCCGCTGCAAGGCAGCGAGGCTTTTGCAGTGGCAGACAAGGCGGCAGGGGGCGAAGAATCCGTGACCTCTTTCATCCGCCGGGAGCCCGTGCTCAACCGGGGTGAGCAGATTGCTGGCTATGCTTTCTTTCTGAATGAAAAGTTGCAGCTCCGCTTGCAGGGCGAGAAGGATCTGCTGCAGAAAGTGTATGACGATGCCCTTTTGCGTCATCTGACTTCCCTGGGGGTGAATTCGCTGCTGGGCCACCGCCTGGCTTTTATCCGTTTCTCCCCTTCTTCGCTCGATAACCCGCTGCTGTCTGTTTTGCCAGCGGAAAATACTGTGCTCATCCTCTCGCCGACGCGGCAAGCACTGGAGTTTTACGGCCTGCAAAAACGTCTGGATGAGTTGCGGGCCGCAGGTTACGTTTATGGATGGCTGCTGAGAAAGCCCCAGATCGAGCAGCATCCTGCCTTGCTGCAACTGGCTGGCCTGGCGGATTATCTGCAGATCGAGATTTCCAGCTTTGATGGCATGGACATCAAACCCTTGCTGCGGGATATTCTTTCCCATCGTCCCGCCGGTTTGCCACCTCTGCGGCTGATTGGCCACGAACTCGACAGTCACGACGAATTTCATCTGTGTTTCAAGGGCGGCTTTGATCTTTTTGCCGGCCGCTTCATCACCAGCCGGGAGAACTGGCATCCGCCCAAGGCGGAAATCAACCGGCTGCATGTGATCGAGCTACTCAACCTGCTTCGTACCGACGAGGAGCTGAAAGTCATCGCGGATCGCCTGACCATGGATCCAGTCATGACTTACAAGCTGCTGCGTTACCTCAATTCCCCTGTCATGGGATTGCGGCAGGCGATCAGTAGCATGGATAAAGCCCTGATCGTTCTGGGGCGCGAGAAATTTTATCGCTGGCTCTCGCTGCTGCTGTTCGACATCAAAAGCCCGGGCTTTCGCGAGCGGCTGCTGACGGAGCAGGCTTTGTCCCGGGCCGCTTTTCTCGAAAGCATCGCGGGTCGGGGGAAAATTCCCGACGAGAAAGACTCTTTGTTCATCCTCGGGCTGTTTTCCATGCTGGATCTGCTGATGGGGCAACCGATCGAGATCATTCTCCAGCAAACCAAGTTGTCTCCCGCCATTCATGATGCCCTGCTCGGGCAGCCAGGTGTGTTTTGTGATGCCTTGCAGCTGGTCATCGCCACCGAAGAAGCTCCTGAAGAAGTGATGCTGGAGCGGGCGGCCTCGTGTGGCCTGACATCCATGGAAGTGACGCAAAGCCTGCTCGCAGCACTGAAGTGGGCGAGCGAGATGTCGGGCATGGTAGAGAGCTAGAGAGCTGAAGCCGCTTCAGGATTTTATCGATGCCCCGTTTGTTTCTCGCCCCCATGGAGGGGCTGGCAGATTACGTTTTGCGCGATACGCTCACGGCCATCGGTGGCTACGACCAGACCGTCTCAGAGTTCATCCGCGTGGGGGCTTCGCTGCTTTCCCGCCGGGGCTTTGAGCGCGTTTGTCCCGAACTGAAAAACGGCGCGAAGACGCCTGCCGGAACACCTGTCGTCGTGCAGCTTCTGGGCAGCGACCCTGGGTGGCTGGCAAAAAATGCGGCACGTGCGGCAATGCTGTCTCCGCGCGGCGTTGATCTCAATTTCGGCTGCCCGGCGAAGCTGGTGAACAAACATGGTGGCGGGGCGATGTTGCTGGCCGATCCGGAAAATCTCTTTCGCATTCTGTCTGCCGTTCGCGCGGCCGTGCCGGACGCCGTGCCGGTCACGGCCAAGATGCGTCTTGGCATTCACGATACTTCGCTGGCTATCGAATGCGCGCAGGCTCTGGCCGAAGGCGGTGCGGCTTCACTCGTGGTGCATGCCCGGACACGCGACGAAGGATATCGCCCTCCGGCACATTGGGAATGGATTGCCCGCATCGACGAGGCCGTCGCCATTCCGGTTATCGCCAACGGCGAGGTCTGGACGGTGGCTGACTGGCGGCGTTGCCGGGCGGTGAGCGGCTGCCAGGATGTGATGATCGGGCGTGGCGCGGTGGCTGACCCTTTTCTGGCCCGGCGCATTCGCGGGCAACGGGAGGAAACCCCCTCGTCGCAGGATTGGGCCGAGCTTCTGCCCGTCGTCGCCGGGTGGTGGATCAAGGTGCACGACCGTGTGCTGGCTTGCCACGCGCCTGGCCGGCTCAAGCTGCTTTTGAGTTACTGGGCGCGAACCTGGCCCGAGGCCGCGCAGTTGCAGGCGGTGATGCGACGGGTGACTGATCCGGAGCAGGTGCCGGGGCTGCTGGAGGCAGCAGCGGGCTTATAGGGTCGCCCAGCGGGCGAACTCCTTGCCGTAAAAGGCAATCAGGATCAGTGCTGAGGGCGCGAAGGTGATAAAGACGCGCAGGACATTGCGGATGAAGGGCGTGGCCAGATGCGATTCAATGAAAACACGCGCTACCAGCGCGCCTTTGAAACCGATGATGGTGGCAACCAGCAGCGGCAGCAGGGGCGCGCCATGCAGCCACTGGCCAAGCTCCAGGCTCACGAGTGTCAGGATGACCAGCGTCAGCCAGGCCCAGGTCAGCGGTGTCAGGCGGGTGGAAGGGAGTTCCAGGCGGGTGTTTGTCATGGCTGTGTTGCTCCTCCTTGCCGGTGTCGAGCATGCTTTGTCGTCGCGTCTTGCCAAACTGCCGGAAAAACGCACGCTCGAAGGCTTCCAGCTTCGGTTTTCGGGTTAAACCAGAACGTAGAAAAATGGAAAGATCACCAGCCAGATGATGTCGGTGGCATGCCAGTAGCAGGCCAGGGCCTCCATGCCGCTGTAGTCTTCGGTGGTATATATCCCGGCTATCTGGCGGGCGATAACCCACAGCATGCCGAGGATGCCCCAGATGGCATGCACCATGTGGGTGAGTGTCAGGTAGTAGTAGGTGGTGAAGAAAATTCCGGATTCACCGGTGATGCCCTGCGAGAGATTCCAGCGGAATTCCAGCAGTTTGGCGACAGGGTAGCCGCAAGCCAGAAAGAGGCCGCCGAGCAGCCAGTAAAGTGAGCGACGCCGCTCGTTGCGCCGCATTTCCACGACGGCGCAGGCGATGAAATAACTGCTGGTGACCATCAGGAGCGTGATGACCGTGCCGGCCAGCTTGGACAGGCGCGGTGCTCCTTGTTCGAAAGACTCGGGGAAGTGGGCGCGGGCTATGAAATAGACGCAGAAGAGTATCGAGAATTCGACGAACTCGCAGGTGATGCCGACCCAGATGCCTGTGTTGCCGGGGACGCGCCATTTTCTGGGTTCGGCGGGCAGGGGAGCGGCAAGTGTGGCTTCCATGGCGGTTGGGCTTTCAGAGTCTGCGTATCTTTTCCAGCAGCGCGGTGGTGGAGCGTTGGTGGATGAACGGGATGGATACCACACGACCTCCCCGTGCCTGGACTTCTGGTGCGCCGACGATTTTGTCGACGGGCCAGTCGCCGCCTTTGACGAGAACGTCCGGCTGGCATGCGAGGATGCGGGAAATCGGGGTGTCTTCGTCGAACCAGGTGACAAGATCGACGCATTCGAGCGCGGCAAGCAGGGCCGCGCGGTCTTCGAGGGTGTTTACGGGGCGGTCGTCGCCTTTGCCCAACCGCTTGACGGAGGCATCGGAATTTACGGCCACCACGAGGGCAGCCCCCAGATCGCGTGCCTGGGCGAGGTAGGTGACGTGGCCACGATGCAGAATGTCGAAACAGCCGTTGGTGAAAACCAGTGGCCGGGGCAAGGATGCGATGCGCCCGGCCAGGAGTTCAGGTGGGCAGCATTTCGACTCGAAGGCCGGGTTCGTGCGTGTCACGCCGCTTCCTCTACTTCGAGGGGGAGGGCGATGCCGGCACCGAAGGTGCGGCAGGTGTCGATGTGGATACCGGTGCCGGGGATGCCGGTTGCGGGTTGTCGAGCTCGCGGGCGCGGGTATCGGTGATGACCTCAAAGACGCGAATCACTTTCTGGACGCCGCCCGTGGTGCGGGCGATTTCCACGGCGGCATCGGCTTCCTGGCGCGTGACGAGGCCCAGCAGATAGACCGTGCCGGATTCGGTGACGACTTTGACGTGCTGGACAGCAAACTTGTTGGCGTCGATGAAGCGGGCCTTCACCTTGGAGGTGATGTAAGAATCGTTGCTGCGCGACGCCAGGGAACTTGCTCCGGCAATCCGGGTTTCGTTGCTGATGGATTTCAGATTGGGGACGGCACTGACGATTTTTTCGATTTCCTTGCGCGCGGCATCGTCGAACACCTCGCCCGTCAGCAGGGCACTGCGGTTGTAGCTGGTGACGTTGACGTGCGCTTTGTCGCCCAGCTGCTCGTTGATGCGGACGCTGGCGCGAACTTCGATGCCTTCGTCTGTCAGATAGGTTTCCGTGGGGCGTCGGTCGGCAGCCATGAGTGCTCCCGCGCCCACGCCGACAACGGCGACGGGGAAGCAGCCGGCCAGCAGGGGGGTGAGCGTGGCGAGCAGGGCCAGCGTCAGCACGGATTGACGAAGATGGGGGCGGTTCATGCGGATCATGCGGTTCATTCCATTTCTCCCAGCAATAAAGTGTCGATGCCATCGCACAGGCAATGCAGCACCAGCAGATGAATTTCCTGAATGCGCGCTGTGCGGCTCGTTGCCTCGCGCGGCACACAAAGGTGGATGTCACCCTCTTGCAAGAGGGCGCGTATGCGTCCGCCGTCTTTGCCGGTCAGCGCGACGACACGCACTTCGCGTTCGTGGGCGGCGTGGATGGCTTCGATGATGTTGGGGGAATCCCCGCT
Source organism: uncultured Sterolibacterium sp. (assembly GCA_964521075.1). GTDB lineage: Bacteria > Pseudomonadota > Gammaproteobacteria > Burkholderiales > Rhodocyclaceae > Sterolibacterium. The sequence continues at coordinate 14,580 of CAZFPI010000011.1, read as the reverse complement.
TGTGGAGATCGCCAGGAGGACGTCGCTGGGTTGCCCCAGGGCTCGGACCTGTTTTGAGAAGACTTCTTCAAAGCGGTAATCGTTGGCAATCGAGGTCAGTGTCGAGCTGTCGGTCGTCAGGGCGATGGCAGCCAATGGCGGGCGTTCATGCTCGAAGCGGTTGAGCAGTTCGGCGGCGAAATGTTGGGCATCGGCCGCCGAGCCGCCATTGCCGCAGGCCATGATTTTTCCGTTGGCATGCAGGCTGCCGACCATCAGTTCGACGGCGGAGGCGATGGGGCTTGAAAGCGATTCGACCGCGGCGAGCTTGGCCTGGGCACTGTCCTGAAACTGGCGGGCGATGCGGGCGACGAGATCCATGGGCGGGTGAAAGATGAGGGGCAAAGGTGGATTTTAGCAGGCGCAGTCTGTGGGGCAGGGTGAAACAGAAGGGCGTTGCCGGGGCTATTTTCTCCGGGCATCTTCGCCGGAGCGAGGGTTTTGTCATCGTTCCGGGGGTTCTACAGTGTGATGAAAACCGCTACGAGCACACGTTGCCATGGGTTTTTGTGTTCACGCAGGCGGGCGATTCGGGCCTCGACGTGCTCGCCGCGATCCATGGCATCGGCGACGGCGCGGTTTTCTGCGCGCGGCAGATAGCCTAGTTGCTGGCCATGCCATTCAATACGGACGGCGTGAGGGTCGTGCGGATTGTCAGCTTCCCGGCGAAGGCTTAGCGCGTCGCCTTCCTTGAGTTCATGCCAGACATTCGTTCCGGCGTGATACTGGAATCCGGCCAGAGGGGAGCTTTGTACCAGGATGCGGATGGCCTGGGCCAAAACTGGCCCGGCGCACACGAGCAGGAACAGCAGGGCGAGGAGCCGGGTGGCCAGTTTGCGTCGGATCTTATTCCGCAAGGAAGGCATCCGGTATCCATTCGATGCGTGAGGCGTCGAGAGTGTCGAGCAAAACGGCGTCGAAACGGCAGGGGCGTTCGCGTTTTCCGGCCAGGTAGTGGCGGGCCGCCAGGATGATGCGCCGCTGTTTTGCCGGTGTGATGCTGGCGGCCGCACCACCGAAGGCGGCGTTGCCACGCAGGCGCACTTCGACAAACACCAGGGTTTCCTTTTCCTCGCAGATCAGGTCGATTTCGCCGCCGCGTACCCGCCAGTTGCGTTCTAGCACCTTGAGTCCGCGTTGCGTCAGGAATGCCTCGGCCAGGCGTTCGGCGGATTGTCCATCGCTGTGTTTGGCTTGCATGGTTGGGGCAGTCACCGGACAATGAAGGGCTGAAGACGAAAAGACGGGTTCGACATGCAGGAAGTAAACAAGACATCGGCATTATATGTGGTCGCCACTCCGCTCGGGCACATCGCGGATATCACGCAACGCGCGCTGGATACCCTGCGGGATGCCGATCTCGTTGCCTGCGAGGATACGCGACACACCCGGCATTTGCTCGATCATTACGGCATACGCACACATACCGTTGCCCTGCATGAACACAATGAAGCCGCCGCCGCGCAAAAACTGGTTGCCTGGCTGGGCGAGGGAAAACGTGTGGCTCTGGTCAGCGATGCCGGGACTCCTGCTGTCTCCGACCCGGGTGCGCGGGCGGTAGCGGCCGTGCGTGCGGCGGGCTTTCCGGTGATTCCCCTGCCCGGGCCAAACGCCGCCATTACGGCCATTTCTGCCGCCGGGCTGGATGAGGCGCGGTTTCATTTCGTCGGGTTTTTGCCCAGCAAGGCCGGTGCGCGCCGCCAGCAGATTGCCTCGCTCAAATCCGTTGACGCCATGCTGGTGTTTTACGAGGCACCGCACCGGATCACGGAAACGGTGGCTGACCTTGCCGGATTGCTGGAGCCTGAACGCACCCTGGTGGTTGCGCGCGAGCTGACTAAATTGTTCGAACAGATTGCCGTCATGCCGTTGTCCGATGCTCCGGCCTGGCTGGCGGCGGATGCCAATCGCCAGCGCGGTGAGTTTGTCCTGCTGCTGTCTTCGCCGCCGCCGGTGGAAGGTTTGCCTGATGAAGCCTTGCGGGTGCTGCGTCTCTTGCTGGCAGAATTACCGCTCAAGCAGGCTGTCCGGCTGGCGGCGGAAATCAGCGGCGCGCCAAAAAACGCGCTTTATGATGTGGCTCTGGCTTTGAAAAACAGGGAATTATAATTTTCACCATGAATCCGATCGATACGATGAATACGATTACTTTGACCCGCCCGGATGACTGGCATTTGCACCTGCGCGATGGCGATGCCTTGTCGGCAATTTTGCCGGATACCGCCCGACAGTTTTCCCGTGCCATTGTCATGCCAAATCTGAAACCGCCTGTGACCACCGTGGCACAGGCGGCAGCGTACCGCCAGCGTATTCTTGCGGCGCGCCCGGCGGGCAGCTGCTTCGAACCGCTGATGACCTTGTACCTGACCGATAACACGCCGCCTGCCGAGATCGACGCAGCACGGGCAAGCGGTTTTGTGCATGCGGTGAAGCTGTATCCGGCCGGGGCGACGACGAATTCGGATGCCGGGGTGACGGATCTCGCCCATTGTCGCGCGACGCTTTCGCGCATGGAGGAGACGGGTTTGCCGCTGCTGGTGCATGGCGAGAGTACCGATCCTGCCGTCGATGTGTTCGACCGTGAGGCGGTTTTCATCGAACGCACCTTGCAGCCCCTGCTCCGGGATTTTCCGGCTTTGCGCCTCGTTTTTGAACACATCACCACGCGGGATGCCGCGCAGTTTGTCGAGTCGGCGGGGGGTAATGTGGCCGCGACGATCACAGCGCATCATCTGCTGCTCAATCGTAATGCCATTTTTGCCGGAGGCATCCGCCCGCATCATTACTGTCTGCCTGTACTCAAGCGAGAAACCCATCGCCAGGCACTGGTGGCCGCTGCGATATCGGGTAATCCCCAGTTTTTTCTGGGTACGGATTCTGCACCCCATGCCAGGAATACCAAGGAAAATGCCTGCGGTTGTGCCGGTTGCTACACAGCGCACACCGCAATCGAGCTTTATGCTGAAGCCTTCGATTCGGCCGGTGCACTGGAGAGGCTGGAAGGATTCGCCAGTTTTTATGGGGCGGATTTTTATCGCTTGCCGCGTAACCAGGATCGCATCACCCTGGTCAGGGAGGCTTGGCCTGTTCCTCACGGGCTGGGGTATGCCGGAGGCGAGAGCCTGGTTCCGTTCAGGGCAGGCGAGAATGTTTTGTGGAGGATGCAGGCATGACACTCCGGACGATCTGGTTGACCGGTTTCGTGGCTTTGCTTTGCGCGGCCTGCGCGCGCGAGGACGCGGCTTCGTATAGCCCTGATGGCGACCAGCGGCACAGCATTTCGCTATTGCGGGAGACCTATCCGTGGAGCGATGCCTGGACATTGAAACTGGTGACGACGCATTCTCCGGAGTGCCTGCGTCGCCACGCGCTCAAGGATGCCGCGCTCAAGAAGTTTCAGCTCGAAGTATATAAGCCCCAGGACAATGTATTCATCCTGCACCAGGGCGAGCATTGGTATGTAACGGAAATGGGGAAATGCCAGTTGCAGGAATTCAAGGATCCACCTCCCTTCCCGGGGGAGCCCGTGGGTTCTTTCGTCGAGCGCAAGAAGTCGCTGGTCTTCATCGACGAAGCAGGCAAGGCTACCGAACCCGTGCGTATCGTTCGCTGAAGCCGGGCAGGAAGCCTTCAAGTTTCGTGGCCAGCTTTTATCCCCGGCAGCCCCTGTTTTTTCCACTGCATTCCCTGTTGTTGCAGCGGCCATCCCGTGGGGCAGCCCCTTCCATCGACTGGCTCAACCGGCAGGCAGAGGCGGCAGGTATCCTGACGGCCAGCGGTTTGCCCCTGCGTTTCGTGCCACCACATGGCAGTGGCATGAGTTACGAAGAAAGGGTCTGGTGGCTGGGGGAGGTCGAAACCCGCCCCGGGAACTGGCACGATGTTTTCAATGCCATGGTCTGGCTGGCTTTTCCGATGACCAAGGCCGCGATCAATGCCTGTCATCATCAGGCGATTTCGGCCCGGCGTGGTGAGGCGAAACAGGATGCATCTGTCGGCCAGGCGCGTGGCCCCTTGCGCGATGCGCTGACGCAGTTCGATGAATGTGGCGTGGTTCTGGTGTCCAGCGAGCTGGCGGTCTGGCGTGATGTCTGCGCGCATCGCTGGCGCAGGGTTTTTTGGGATGAGCGTGCCCGTTTCGTCGAAACCACGCGGGTTTTCGTATTTGGCCATGCGACCTATGACCTGCTACGCAGCCCGCATCTCGGCCTGTGTGGAAAAGCCGTTTTCATGCATGTCGGGCCGGAATGGTTTGCGCGTTCTCCGGAGGAGTTGCAGGCCGATGTCGATGCCAGCCTCCGGCAGCGGTTTGAAGGTGATCTCGTGGCCCAGCTGCGGCCACGGGATTTCCGGCCCTTACCGCTACTGGGTATTCCAGGGGTGATCCCGGAAAACGGGCATCCGGAGTATTACGACGATACCCGGCAGTTCAGGCCGTTGCGTCTGGTCGTTAGCCAGTGATGCCGGGGGCGGCAGCCCCGGCCGTTATCTTTGTCCGATCAGCCGGATCGTTTCGGAATAAGAATCCAGCGCGCTTTCAACGGAAGCGGCGGATGGGCCGATCTCGCGCAGCAAACCGTCTTCCAGGCCATAGACCCAGCCATGTACGGAAATCCGCTGGCCGCGTGCCCAGGCATTCTGGACGATGGTGCTGCAGCAGACATTGGCAACCTGCTCTGTCACATTGAGTTCGCACAGGCGGTTCAGTCTTTCTTCAGTGGGAGCGGCGGCCAGTATCCTGTGATGCTTGTTGCGTACATCCTGCAGGTGGCGCAGCCAGTTGTCGATCAGGCCGAAACGCCGGTTTTCATAGACGGCGCGCACTCCGCCGCAGCCGTAATGACCGACCACCATGATGTGCTGCACCTGCAAGACCTCGACGGCATATTGCATGACGGAAAGGCAGTTCAGGTCGCTGTGAATGACGAGATTGGCCACATTGCGATGAACGAACACCTCGCCCGGGGCCAGGCCGGTGATCTGGTTGGCCGGAACCCGGCTGTCGGAGCAGCCTATCCAGAGATATTCCGGATGCTGCTGGGTGGCCAGACGGCTGAAATACTCCGGGTCTTCGGCGCGCTTGCGTTCTGCCCAGGCGCGATTGTTGGTTAGCAGGTGGGTGAGGGGCATGGCGGCATTATTGCGGTAATTGAAATCGGATCAGAAATCGGTCGGCGGGATGATGGCAAATTTTTGCTGCCCCCGGATTGACTCCCGTCAAAGATTGTAACAAGTGCCGCGAGGAGGCCGGCTTATCTGTGTGACGGGTTCAAACATGAATCTGCCGCCTTTGTCATCAGCGTATCTCCGTTTCTTCCGGACGGAGCTTGATGTCCAGCCGGGTTTTTCGGGCGGAGAGGCCGGAGAGTTTCAGGATGCCAATGTTTAACTGGCCTTGCAGGTCGAGCCCATCCGGGGGCTGGCTGGCAATGTCTTGTTCTGTGGGGCCGGGCGAGTTTTTCGCGGCAGCTTGCAGCAGCCGGTCGGCATCGAGATGCTCGATGTCGAGTTTGAAGGCCAGTACTGCTGGCGGGGGCGACAGCTTCAGGTGAAAGCTCCCCTTCAGCGGGCTGTCTGGCAGATGTCCGGTGAATTCTCCGGCACTCTCCTGGTTCGACAGATTCGAGGTGATTTTTCCGCGCAGGGTGAGTGGCAGGATGGCAGGCTTCAGCCGTGGGTGGGAGAGTTCGATTTTTCCTTGCAGATCCGGCAAGGCGAGCGTTTTCAGAGCGATGTCCATCTCCAGCGACGAGGAGAGGTTTGCACGCAGCGGGCCTGTTTTGGGGTGGGCCTCAGCGGCGAGGGAAATCCGCTCGGCGTTCAGACGTTGTGTCGTGAGCAGGGCTGTCGGAATGTCGAGCGCGAGATCGGCTTGGGGGTGGGTATTTTCAGGGCGATATTTCGCCAGGAGGTGGGCCTGCGTCGCGCGGACGTGCAGCCCGGGTTGCAAGGCCGCATCGAGACGGGCAGCATTCATCCGGATATCCAGCCCTGCCGGGCTTGTGAAATGGATGCGCGGATTTTCCAGGCCGTATTGTTGCCTGGTCTGGTTGATCCGATACCGGGCCTCCAGCGTGAATTGCCCGCGCCAGGCAGAATCACCCGGGATGCCCGCTTGCCCTTTGAGCTGGCAATCTCCCGGGCTGGCGGGGGCGGGTTTATCGCAGCGCAGGTCGAGTTTGTCGAGGTGGATTTCTCGCCCGGTCGTGGCGTCACGCCAGAGGATTTCTGCCCGGGAAAGTTCGAGATGGCGGATTTCTGTATCGAAGCGGGTGGGTTCGCCAGTTTCGAGAAAATCGGCGATGTTGAGGTGGCCGTGGGCATCGCGCGAGAGCGTGGTTTGGATGTCGCGGATTTCCATTCGGTCGATCACGAGGCGGCGTTCAAGCAGGGGCAGCCATTGCCAGTGAATCCGGGCAGCGGAAAGCCGGGCGAAAATCTCAGGGCTTCCCGCTTCGGAGAGAGTTGTTCGCGGCAGTTCGAGCGAGGGTTCTGGCCACAGATGGAGGATGGGTTCGCCGTCGATCTGCAAGCGGCGTTGCTTGTGCGAGAGCAGCCAGTCGCTCAGCCCCTGGCTGGCGAGTGGCGCGGCGGCTCGCTGAAGGAGGGCGGCGGCGAGGATGGCAAGAATGAGTAGTCCTGGCAGGAGGATGCCTGGGCCAGGTTTGAAAAAACGCGCGATGATGTGCGTGGGACACATGGGGGAGGTGGCCGGTAGAATGGTCCGCGTTCGGCTGTTTTTTAGTGATTTATCAACGACAGGAGGGTGGTTTCATGAGTGTGGCACAGGAATTTCGGGAATTTGCGATGAAGGGGAATGTCGTCGATCTGGCGGTCGGCGTCATCATTGGCGGGGCTTTCGGCAAGATCGTCGATTCGGTGGTGGGGGATCTCATCATGCCGCTGGTTGGGCGTCTCGTCGGTGGCCTGGATTTCAGCAATTATTTCATCGCGCTCAAGGAGATTCCGCCGGGAGTGGTGATGACGCTGGCCGAGGTGAAAAAGGCCGGTGTTCCTGTTTTTGCTTATGGTAATTTCATGACCATTTTGCTTAACTTTCTAATCTTGGCCTTTATTATTTTTGTCATGGTCAAGCAGATCAACCGCCTCAAGCGTGAAACACCGGTGACACCTCCGGAGCCGCCGGAAGATGTGTTGCTGCTGCGCGAGATTCGCGACGCGCTCAGGAAGTAGGCCCGACGATGACACGACCAGGCGGTCAGGCATTGTCACCCACGAAGGGGTTGTAACGCCGCTCGTCTCCAAACGTCGATAGCGGGCCGTGGCCGGGGATGAAGGTGACATCATTGCCCAGCGGCCATAGCTTGCTTTTGATGGCGTCGAGCAGGGTGCGCGTGTCGCCGCCTGGCAGGTCTGTGCGGCCGATGGAGCCTTGGAACAGCACGTCGCCGACGATGGCCAGCCGTGAGGGGGCATGAAAGAACACGACATGCCCTGGGGTGTGCCCGGGGCAATGCAGAACGTCCAGGGTGAGATTGCCAAAACTCACGGTGTCGCCATCGCTGAGCCAGCGGTCCGGCGTGAAACTGCCCCCGGCCGCCAGGCCGAACATGCGCCCTTGCTGGGCGAGCTGCTCGATCCATTGACGGTCACCCTCGTTGGGGCCTTCGACGGGAATCTTCAGGCGTTCAACTAGCTCCGCTGTGCCACCGGCATGGTCGATATGTCCGTGGGTGATGAGTACCTTGCAGGGAGTGACGCCCAGTTGTTCGGCTGTGGCAATAATGCGGTCGATGTCACCGCCAGGGTCGACCACGGCGGCTTGCCGGGTTTGCTCGCACCAGAGCAGGGAGCAGTTTTGCTGGAAGGGTGTGACGGGGATGATCTTGTATTTCATGAGGGCTGGTGAGTTGTCAGGTGCATGGAAGATATGGAAGCAGGCTTGGCCACCGTGCATCCATTGAGAAAATAGCCAGAAATTATGCCGTAAAAAATCGCCCGGGTTTATGCTTCGGCTCCTGCCCGCCCTGGGCATGGCCATTTGGCTGTCTGCCTGCCTTCTTTGACCCCGCATGCGTCTTGTCATTCTTTGTTTTGCCCTGGGGGTTTGTCTTTTGCAAAGACAGGCCGCCTTGCCGATGCCTGGCGAAATCCTGGGAGGAGCATCGGTTTCCGTGCTTTGCCTGTTGGCGGCCTGGCGTTGGCCGATCATCCGCTTTCTGGCATGGCCTGCGGCTTTTTTGCTGGGGTTTTGTTGGGCCGGCAACATGGCACAGGGGCGGTTGGCCGAGGGGCTGGATCCGGCCATGGAAGGCCGGGATGTCCGGGTGGCCGGGGTGATTTCCGGGCTGCCGCAGCGGCTTGATAACGGGCTGCGTTTTGAATTTGAAGTGGAGAGGCTGGAAAAGGTAGATCAGGCAGATCAGACCACCGGCTTGCCGGAAGCAGGTTTGCCCGGGCCGCTTCTTCTTTCCTGGTATCAGCGGCGTGGGCGGGTATCTTCGCATCGGGCCGGGGATGAGCCCGATGTCGCAGGCCTGCCCGATTTGCGTGTTGGGCAACGCTGGTCTTTGACGGTGCGCCTGAAACGCCCGCATGGCAACGTGAATCCGCATGGCTTTGATTACGAGGCCTGGCTGCTGGAACAGGGCATTCGTGCAACGGGGCATGTCCGTGCTTCCAGGGAGCATCGACTGCTGGATGAGTTCGTGGCAACGCCGGGTATTTGGGTCGAACATGTTCGTGAGAGTATCCGCGCCCGTTTCGAGCGGCAGCTGGCGGGGCGGCCTTATGCCGGGGTGCTGACGGCACTGGTTATGGGCGATCAGCGTGCCATCGATGCACGCCAGTGGCAGCAGTTCAGCCGGACGGGAATCACGCATCTGGTGAGCATTTCCGGGCTGCACGTCACCATGCTGGCAGGGTTGGCCTATGCGATGGTGGGGGTGTTCTGGCGACGCTGGCCCGCTTTGATGTTGCGCTGCCCGGCGCAGCGGGCGTCGGTGGTGGCAGGGTTTCTGGCCGCTTTTGCCTATTGCCTGATTGCAGGATTCGCCGTACCCGCGCAGCGCACGCTCTACATGCTGGCTGTGGCAGCACTGGCCCTCTGGACAGGGCGGACGACGACGGTCAGCCGGGTGCTGATGCTGGCCTTGCTGCCGGTTTTGCTGATCGACCCCTGGGCCGTCCTGATGCCTGGCTTCTGGTTGTCTTTCGGGGCCGTGGGCGTCTTGTTCTATGTGGCGACGGGCCGGCTGGGGCAGGAGCATTGGCTGCGGGCCTGGGGGCGCACGCAGTGGGCTGTCACTCTGGGTTCTTTGCCTTTGTTGCTTTTGATGTTCCAGCAGTTTTCGCTGGTCTCGCCACTGGCCAATGCGGTGGCGATTCCAGTGGTGAGCTTCATCGTGACCCCTCTGGCTCTGGCTTCCGTTCTGCCCTTTCTGTCATTTTTGTTGATCCCGGCCGAGTGGGTGTTTGAGTGGCTGATGTGGCTGGTGAGCTGGCTGGCGGATTGGCCATGGGCCGTCTGGCAGCAGGCGGCTCCGCCCACCGGCTTATGGCTGGCGGGGCTGGCTGGTTGCGTATGGCTCCTGTTGCCGCGCGGGTTTCCGGCACGCTGGCTGGGGGCTTTTGCCCTGCTTCCCTTGCTGACGTACTTGCCACCTCGCCCTGCTGAAGGTGCGGCCAGGGTGACGGTGCTCGATGTGGGGCAAGGGCTGGCTGTGCATGTCCAGACTGCCAGGCATGATCTGGTCTATGACACCGGGCCGGTTTATACCGCCGAGGCGGATGCCGGAAACCGGGTGCTTTTACCTTACCTTCGTGCGGTCGGGGTGTTCTCGCTGGATGGTGTGGTGGTCACGCACCGTGATACCGACCATTCCGGCGGCGCGGAATCGCTGCTCGATGGCTTGCCGGTCGGCTGGCTCATGAGTTCTCTTGAATTTGAACATCCGCTTTCTGCCATGCCGGTCAGAGCCTTGTCTTGTCAGGCCGGGCAGGCGTGGGTGTGGGATGGAGTGCGCTTCACGGTATTGCATCCGGCGGCCGCGCAATATGCGCTGCCGGGCCGAAAGACGAATGACATGAGTTGTGTGATCCGTGTGGCGACGGCGGGTGGCAGCCTGCTGCTGACTTCGGATATCGAAGCTGTTTCGGAATCGGGCATCCTGACGCGCGCCTTGGCCAGCGGGCAGGGGGATTTGCTGCGTTCGGCGGTATTGCTGGCTCCGCATCATGGTAGCCGCACATCTTCTTCGCCTGCCTTCATCGAGGCCGTGGGCGCGAAAACGGTGATTTTCCCGGTGGGTTACCGCAATGCCTTTGGCCATCCTCGGGCAGAGGTGGTCGAGCGTTATCGTGACACGGGGGCAGCGTTGCGGCGGACGGATGCCGAAGGCGCGCTGGTGGTGAATTTACCGGAAAGCCCGGCCGATGCTGGTGGGGGCGGCGTTTCCGTGCAGGGCGAGCGGGCTCGCCACCCGCGTTATTGGTATGCGCGATAGCGGCAGCCTGGCCCTTTGGCCCGGCTAGTTCAGTATGCCGTGTTCCTTGAGGACGACTTCGAGTTTGACCGTGTCGATGGGCTTTTTGATGAAGGCCATCGCTCCCGAAGCGATGACGCGATCCCGGGCGCGGGGCTGGATGTCCGCCGAGACGACGATAACCCGGCAATCCAGATTTTCCTTACGCAATTGTTCCAGTACCTGATAACCATCCATTTCCGGCATGGTGAGGTCGAGAAACATGAGGTCGGGTTTCTTCGCGCGGATGGAGGTCATGGCTGCCATGCCATCGCCGGCTTCGGTGAATTGCATGTCCCAGTCCGGCGGCAGCGACCGGATCAGCATTTTGCGGGCTATCGGAGAATCGTCGACGATCAGTACGGAAACGGGCATGGGGCAGGCTTCATGACGAACAAAAACAAGGCGCGCATCATACAACAACTGAAAGGGGTTCTGCAATTCAACCTATTGAAAATATGCAGGTATTAACAGTTTTTGTGTGAATGTCGCGCGCTTGCCGGGTGCGTTTTTTTGGCGGGGTTTCCGTTCAGCGGGCTTCCTGGATCATGGTCATCAGCGCGGCTTCGACTTCGGCGGCAATGCCTTGCAGGGCCGGGTCGCTCGACAGGCTGGCGAGGATGGCTGCAGGCGGAATCATGCCGATACGCGTCTGGCCATTTTCTGAGTACACCGAAATGCGGCAGGGAAGAGCCATGTTGAGCCGCAGGTCGATGGCCATGACACGGCTGGCCTGCAAGGGGTTGCAAACTTCGAACACACGGCATTGGTGAGGGAAATCCTGGCCCTTGCTGCGTAGCGTGTTGCCGATGTCGTGAATGTGCATCACACCGAAATTGTGCCGCTTGACGGCAGCTTCAAGATCAGCCGAGGCTTGTTCAAAGGATTTCGCGCTGTCTACGATGGCGTACATTTTCTTCTCCGTTATATAAGTAAATACTTATATAGTCTGCACTGGATTGGCGTGGGATGCAATAGGGCGCAAGCCAGTTATCCGTTTCAGTTATCGGCCATCAGTCATCAGCCATCAGTCATCGATGCGGCGTAACTGGCCAAGATAGCTTTGCCAGCGGGCGACGTAGGCGTCGGCTCCTTGCATCAGGCTCAGGGCTTCGTTTTCGTCGAGTTCGCGCACGACTTTGCCGGGGCTGCCGAGGATGAGTGAGTAATCCGGGTATTGTTTGCCTTCGGGGATGGTCGCACCGGCGGCTACGATGCTGTGGGCCCCGATTTTCGCGCCGTTGAGGATGATGGCGCCGATGCCGATGAGAGAGCCGTCACCGACGGTGCAGCCGTGAAGCATGGCCTGGTGGCCGACGATGATGCGTTTGCCGAGGGTCAGGCGGATGCCGGCATCGGTATGCAAAACGGCGTTGTCCTGAATGTTGGTGCGTTCGCCGATGGTGATGAGGTCGGTATCGCCGCGTACAACCGCGCCAAAAAACACGCTGGCGCAGGATTCGAGAACGACGGAGCCGATGAGGGTGGCCGTGTCGGCTACCCAGGCATCTTCCGCGCAACGCGGGGTTTTGTCGCCAAGGGCGTAAATCGGCATGGGAATTTTGCTCGGGGGAATGTGTGCCTGGCCGGAGCCTGCCATGGCGGACTCCGGCGGTGGGCTGGATTACTTCTTTTCGGCGGGTTTGGCATCACCCGCTGCCGGGGTTGCCTGGGGGGTAGCGGGCGTTGTTGCAGCGGGAGTAGCGGGAGCTGCTGCAATGTCGATCTTGGCCTTGGACTTCAGTTCGTCGAGCATGTGCTTGACCATTTGCTGATGCAGTTTCTGGCGAATCATGGGTTTGATCTGGTCCAGCGGGGGGACGGCCTGCTGGCGGGTGTCGTCGAGCGCGATGATGTGATAACCGAACTTGGAATGCACCGGTTCGTCGGTGATCTTGCCTTTTTGCAGGTGTGCCACGGCGTTGCCGAATTCGGGCACCATGGCGCGCGGGTCGAACCAGCCCAGATCGCCGCCTTTGTCTTTCGAGCCGGGGTCTTTGGAGTTGGCCTTGGCCAGTGCGGCAAAGGAGCCAGGGTTGGCTTTCAGCTTGGCGATGAGGCTTTTGGCCAGGTCTTCTTTTTCAACAAGAATGTGGCGGGCCTTGTATTCCGTGCTGGCGATTTCTGCCTTGGTTTTGTTGTATTCGGCCTCTACGGCTTCGTCGCTGACAGGGTGGGTCGCGATGTAATCCTGGATCAGGGCACTGGCCAGCACGGATTGGCGGGTGAGTTCGAGCTGTTCGGCAATCTCGGGTTTCTTGTCCAGCCCTTTTTGGGTTGCGTCCTGGGCGATGAGGGTTTGCATGACGAGCTGGTCGAGGATCATCTTGCGCGCTTCGGGGGTGTTGCCCTGGCCGGGGTTCTGGCTGTTGAAGTGCTTAACGAGCTCATCGATCCGCCGTTCGGTGATGGTGACGCCATTGACCGTGGCTGCAATTTTGGCGTTGCCAGCATCTGGTGCTGTGTTTTTCGCCGCAGCCGGTGTGGCAGCGGGGGGTGTCTGCCCGGCTTGCGGGGCTGTGCCCGGATTGTTGCAGGCGGCCAGGAGCAGGGTGGCAAGGAGGGATGCAAGGGGTAGAGCTTGTTGGCGGCGCATGTCGGGAGGTTTCCTGAAGTGGGTTTTGATTTGTCGGGATGGGCTTGCAGCGCGGCATGATAGCACCGGGTGAGGCGGGTTCGGATTCATGCCGTTTTGCTTTGATGGCGTGATTTTCAGAGAGTTTCCTGTTTTTTGAATCCGGCCCTTGAAAACGAAGGAATTGTCCCCACTACCAGGCGAGTCATTTCATCAGTGAGCATGCCATGAACGAAAGCCCCCCCATTTCTGAACAGGCCCCCGTCGATCTGAACGCTGCCTCTGCCGGGACGAGCGAGCCTGCGGTCGATACCATGCCTGGCCCCGAGGAAGCCTTGCGTAACGCCGAGCTGAAGGCGCAGGAACATCACGATGCCTGGCTGCGTGCCAAGGCGGAGGCGGAAAATATCCGCCGTCGTGCCCAGGACGACATTTCCAAGGCTCACAAGTTTGCCAGCGAGAAGTTCGCCGGTGAGTTGCTGGCTGTCAAGGATAGCCTGGAGGCTGCATTGGCCAACGAATCACAGACGCTGGACGGGATGAAAGAAGGTGTCGAGCTGACCTTGCGCCAGCTGGTTGCCGCTTTCGAGAAATCCGGCGTGGCCGAGCTCAACCCGCTGGGGGAGAAGTTTGACCCGCACAGGCATCAGGCCATCGCCCAGATCGACGGCCCGGCAGGCTCGCAGGCCAATCATGTCCTGCAGGTGTTGCAGAAGGGCTATGCCCTGCATGATCGTGTCCTGCGTCCGGCACTGGTGATGGTAGCCAAATAAATCTGCCGGCCAGCACTTGAATTTTCGGGGTTTTCCTCCACCTGAAACCCAAGCCAACAGCATCTGGCGTGACGGGGATTGAGGGTGTTTCCGCTCTCCTCGCCTTTCACTCTTCATTCATATCCAAAACATTCAAAAGGAACTCAAATGGGCAAGATTATCGGTATCGACCTGGGCACGACCAATAGCTGCGTCTCCGTTATGGAAGGCGGCAAACCCAAGGTCATTGAAAATTCAGAGGGCGCGCGCACCACGCCGTCCATCGTCGCTTATGCGGAAGATGGCGAAGTTCTTTGCGGGGCTTCGGCCAAGCGTCAGGCTGTGACCAACCCGGAGAACACGGTCTTCGCTTCCACACGTCTGATTGGCCGCCGCTTCGAGGAAAAGGAAGTCCAGAAGGATATCGACCTGATGCCCTATAGCATCGTCAAGGCCGACAATGGCGATGCCTGGATCGAGGTGCGCGGCAAGAAAATGGCTCCGCCGCAAGTTTCCGCCGAAGTGCTGCGGAAGATGAAGAAAACAGCCGAGGATTATCTGGGCGAAGAAGTCACCGAAGCCGTCATCACGGTTCCGGCGTATTTCAACGATTCCCAGCGTCAGGCTACCAAAGATGCGGGTCGCATCGCCGGTCTGGAAGTCAAGCGCATCATCAACGAGCCGACAGCGGCTGCGATTTCCTTTGGCCTGGACAAGCAGGAGGGCGACC
>CAZFPI010000010.1:0-36651 GCA_964521075.1 uncultured Sterolibacterium sp. | reverse complement strand
TGCACCTACGCCTGATTTCGAGTCAGGTACATTCGACCACTCTGCCACCTCTCCGAACCCAAAATTGTAACATCAAATCTTTCGTGGTGGCGCGACGACACACCGTAAATTGCACTTTGCACGGCCAAATCGCGGGGAAACATCGACACGTCGCACCCCGATGCAGCCGCGCCATTCAGGTGCATTTGCGCGACGATCCGCATCAAGCTGGTGCATCCATTCTCGTGCGATACCGGAACACAAAAGCCATCCTGTTGATTTAACTAAAGTTCAACCAATGGCACGACTCATGCTTGTCTTTCTGAGCCAGCAGTATTCCCCTCTCCCCCAGCCCAAGAAAGAATCGCCCATGAAACTGGTTGCCGCCATCATCAAACCCTTCAAACTCGACGAAGTCCGGGAAGCTCTCTCCTCCATTGGTGTGCAAGGGATCACCGTGACGGAAGTCAAGGGCTTCGGCCGCCAGAAGGGGCACACCGAGCTGTATCGCGGCGCGGAATACGTCGTCGACTTCCTGCCCAAACTAAAGGTCGAAGTGGCTGTTGCCGACAAACTGCTCGAACTGGTCATCGAAACCATCGAAAAGGCTGCCAATACCGGCAAGATCGGGGATGGGAAAATTTTTGTATCCAGCATCGAACAGGTCATTCGCATCCGGACCGGCGAAACTGGCGAAGAAGCTCTTTGAGGCCAGCCGCCATGGAAAACCGCAAAAACGCCAGCGCCGTCCTGTTCATCCTGCTGGGCGGCATCATGATTCTGGCCATGCATGCCGGTTTTGCCTTTCTGGAACTGGGCACAGTCCGGCGAAAAAACCAGGTCAATGCCCTGGTCAAGATTCTCGTCGACTTTGCCGTCTCGACCATCGCCTATTTTTTCATCGGCTACACGATCGCCTACGGCGTTCAATTCTTCAGCAGCGCCGAAACTCTCGCCCAGAAAAATGGCTATGAACTCGTCAAATTCTTTTTTCTGCTGACCTTTGCCGCCGCCATCCCGGCCATTGTTTCCGGAGGTATTGCCGAGCGCGCCAAATTCCGCCCGCAGCTTCTCGCCACCTTCCTGCTGGTCGGCTTCATCTATCCCTTCTTTGAAGGTATCGCCTGGAATCACGCCTACGGCATTCAGGCAATGCTAAAGTCATCTTTTGGCGAGGAATTCCACGACTTCGCCGGCTCGGTCGTCGTGCATTCGGTTGGCGGCTGGATAGGACTGGCCGCCGTGCTGATGCTCGGCGCGCGACGCGGGCGGTATCACAAAGACGGCGGCATCTCCGCCCACCCACCCTCAAGCATTCCCTTCCTGGCACTGGGCGCATGGATATTGACCGTGGGCTGGTTCGGCTTCAATGTCATGAGCGCGCAAACCCTCGACAAGATATCCGGGCTGGTCGCCATGAACTCTCTGATGGCCATGGTAGGCGGCACGCTCGTCGCCCTCTTCGCAGGCAAGAATGATCCGGGCTTCGTGCACAACGGCCCGCTTGCAGGCCTTGTCGCCATTTGCGCGGGCTCCGATCTGATGCACCCCATTGGCGCGCTCATCACCGGCGGGCTCGCTGGCGGCCTCTTCGTCTGGATGTTCACCCTCACGCAGAACCGCTGGAAAATCGACGACGTTCTTGGCGTCTGGCCGCTGCACGGGCTGTGTGGTGCGCTAGGCGGCCTGGCTGCGGGTATTTTCGGGACACGAGCCCTGGGCGGGTTGGGCGGCGTCAGCTTCATGTCACAACTGATCGGAACCGCCCTTGGCATCAGCATCGCCTTTGGAGGCGGCCTGCTGATCTACGCCCTCCTCAAAAGGACACTGGGTATACGGCTCGACGCCGAAGAAGAATTCAACGGTGCTGACCTGTCCATCCACAAGATCACCTCGTCACCGGAACGGGAGACACTCTGGTGATGAAGTGATGAGCGAAGTGGGCAGATGAGGCACGCAGACAGGGAGGACGCACAGGGCAGGCCGGTATCGCCCGGCAAACCTGCCGGATTCCCCGATGCCCCGGCCCAATTTCTCACACCTCACTTCGGCGCGACAAACCCCGATACCTGATCAGCACCGCTGCCGAAAAAGTGTTTTTCCATCTGCTCGGAAAGATACTTCCGCGCATGGGCATCCGTCATGTTGAGACGGTTTTCGTTGATGAGCATGGTCTGAAGCTTGACCCACTGCTGCCAGGCCTCCCTGGAAACGCTCTCGAAAATGCGCTTGCCCATTTCGCCGGGCAGCGGGGGAAAATCCAGGCCTTCGGCTTCGCGGCCCAGTTTGATGCAATTCACCATGCGTGCCATGACGTCATCCTTTCTTGAAATTGGCGGAGGAAACCGGGAATTGTAACGCGGGCGACCCGCGTTCTGGCCGTACCGCGAAAGGTAAAAGCAGGTAAAAGTGGCCACACTACCTGCAAGGATTACAAGGGTTTGAGCAACACTTTGGAGCGACGCTGGTAGTTATAAAGCTCCCGCTTGCCTTCCGGCAGCGCGGCCACATCGCCCTCGACAAAGCCACGCTCGATGAACCAGTGAGCGGTGCGCGTGGTCAGGACGAACAGTTTTTTCAGCTTCAATTTCCTGGCGCGGGCTTCGATATGCTTGCGTAGCTGATCCCCATAGCCGCAACGACGATAATCGGCCATCACCGCCAGGCAAGCCAGCTCGCCCACCGGCTCACCCTTTCTGGCCTTGAAGGGATAAAGGGCCGCGCAGCCCACGACAACGCCATCATCCTCCAGCAAGGAGAAATGGCCGATCTCCATTTCGATGCGCTCGCGCCCACGCTTGACCAGCGTACCGTCAGACTCAAGTGGCGCGATGAGGGCAAGGATGGCTCCGACATCATCCACCGTGGCCTCACGCAGATTCACGAGACCGGATCGCGCCAGCATCGTCCCCACCCCTGCGCGCGTAAAGAATTCCATCAGCATCGCGCCATCGGCCATGCGATCGAGAAAATGTACCCGCTCGACCCCTGCCCGGCAGGCACGAACAGCCTCGACCAGCACCCGTTCGATTTCCGGGGCCTGCCGGACGCGGCGCGCAATGAGCTCCTCGGCCTCGCCTGCCGTAACACTTTCGAGCAACTGCCCCTTGCGATCAAGCACCCCTGGGGCATCGCAAAGAAAAATCAGTTTATCCGCCTGCAAGGCGATGGCCACCGCCTCGGCGACTTCTTCAGTCGCCAGATTAAAAATCTCGCCGCTAGGAGACACGCCCAATGGCGAAATCAGGACGACGTTTTGCTGATCGAGATCAGCGGTGATTTCCTCGGCGATGACTCTGCGTACCGCGCCGGTGTAGAGATGATCGACACCATCGAGCACCCCGACAGGTTTTGCCGTAATGAAATTGCCACCGGTAATCCGCATCCACGCCCCGGCCATCGGTGTATTCGGCAATCCTTGCGAGAGCAGGGCTTCGATCTCGATTCTGGCCACCCCCATCGCACTTTTGACGCATTCCAGCGCATCCGCATCGGTGATACGCAAGCCCTTGTGAAAATTCATCGGCAAGCCTCGACGCTGCATCTCGGCGTCGATCTGCGGGCGCGCGCCATGCACGAGCACAAGACGTATGCCCAGGCTCGCCAGCAAATTGAGATCCTGCGCCAGGGCTTGCGCCTTGTCCGTTCCCAGCACCTCGCCGCCAAAGGCGATGACGAAAGTGCGCCCACGGAAAGAATGGATATAAGGTGCTGCCTGCCGCACCCAGGCGACCAGAGCCGCCTCGACCTGCTTGTCTGCTTCATTGGCCATGTGATTATTCCTGATGTCTCTCTTTCAATGCCCGCTCCCTGGGGAAGCCCTGATCAATCCATCACCCCGGCGAATATGCCCGAAGGACAAGGCTCAATCCTTCTCTCGCCCCTTCAGTGCCGCCTCCAGCCGTTCGCAGACGGTACGCAGGATTTTCACCCGGGCGAAATTCTTGTCATTGGCCTCGACCAGGGTCCAGGGCGCGCTGCCAGTGCTGGTGCGCTCCACCATATCGCAGACAGCGGCCTGATAGGCATCCCATTTATCGCGATTACGCCAATCTTCCTCGGTGATCTTGAACCGCTTGAACTCGATTTTCTCGCGTTCCTTGAAGCGTTTGAGCTGTTCGTCCCGGCTGGTTTGCAGCCAGAACTTGACCACCACAGCCCCGGCTTCCCGGAGCTCATGTTCAAAATCGTTGATCTCGGCATACGCCCGCTGCCAGTCCGCCTCGCTGCAAAACCCTTCGACGCGTTCGACCAGCACCCGGCCATACCAGGAGCGGTCGAAAATCGCCGCACGGCCTTGCCGGGGAATGTGCCGCCAGAACCGCCAGAGATAAGGCTGGGCGCGCTCCTCCTCGGTCGGCGCGGCGATGGGCACGATCTGGTAATCACGCGCATCGAGTGCTGCCACCAGCCGCCGGATGCTGCCCCCCTTCCCGGCAGCGTCCGCCCCCTCAAAGGCACAGACCAGCGAACGCTTCCTGAAACGCGGATCGCGGGTCAGCTCCGCCAGACGCCCCTGCCAGCGGGCCAGCTCATCTTCGTACACTTTCTTCGAAAGCTTTTGCGCCAGGTCCAGTGTGGATAACACATCACGGCCATCGAGATTCGTCCGCAAGGCAGAAGTCACGGAAGCCACGGGCGTCACCGGTGCTGTCTCGCCTGCCAGCCGACGCTTCAAGGCATCCAGCAGGATGCTACCCGCCGTCAGGGAACGATAACGATCCTCCGCACCCTCGATGACGATCCAGGGAGCCCAGGCGGTATTACTCATCCGCAGCACATGCCCTGCGACATCCTGCAGCTTGTCGTAGGTTTTCAGGCGATCCCAGTTCCATTTAGTCACGCGCCAGGCGGTACGCGGGTCTTTTTCCAAAGCCTTGAGACGCCTCTTTTGCGCGTCCTTGGTCAGATGGAACCAGAACTTCAGCACCAGCGCGCCCTCATTCACCAGCATCGCCTCGAAACGGTTGATCTCGTCGATACGCTGATCCATCTGCGCGCGGCTCATCTGGCCATCGAGATGATCGTGAATCGGCCCGGAATACCATGAACCGGCAAAGATGCCGATGCGCCCCCTGGGGGGCAGCGCGCGCCAGTAACGCCACATGAAAGGCCGCGAAGCCTCTCCACCCGTCGGGGCTGAAAACGCCAGTGTCGAGATATAACGCGGGTCCATCCACTCGTAGAACAGATTGATGGTCTCCCCCTTGCCCGCGCCATCCTGGCCGCTGACCAGCACAACCACCGGAAAGCGCGATTGCTCCTTGAGCCCGTATTGTGCCTCCAGCAAGGCAGCGCGCAGTTCCGGCACAGCCTTGCGAAAGGCCTCCTTGTCGATTTCATGACCCAGTTCTGCCGACTCAAACATGGCTGTTTCTCCTTGCGCCCTTGCTCGTATCCGTTCCTAAAAATCGCCCCAGAGCGTCATGGCCGCCGCCAGGGCCGCCAGTCCCGCCGTTTCGGTACGCAAAACACGCGGCCCCAGATTCACCGCCTGAAACCCCGCACCACGCACAGCCAGCTCCTCTCCCTCATCCAGCCCGCCCTCCGGCCCGACCAGCAAGGTCAGCCCCCCTTGTGGACGCGGCAAATCCGCCAGCCGCGCCCCTTCATGCGGCGAAAGGAAAATGCGTAATTCATTCACGGGTGAAGGCCGGGCAAGCCAGGACGGCAAATCGGCCAGATCATGAAACATCGGTGGGCGATTGCGGCCGGATTGCTCACAGGCCGACACAGCCACCTGGGCCCAATGCTCTACCCGACGCGCCGCCCGCTCGCCCGAAAGGCGAACCACACTGCGGCGGGAAGCCAGCGGCTGCACAGCGGCCACCCCCAGCTCTACCGCCTTTTGCACCACCCAGTCCATTTTGTCGCCCGAAGGCAGACACTGCGCCAGAGTCACGGCCAGCGGAGCTTCGCATTCGACGTCCCGCCACTCAAGCAACCGCGCCCGCGCATGTCGGCCGGCGTCAATCAATGTTGCCGGATACTCACCGCCCTGCCCGTCGAACAACACCAGCGCATCGCCTTCCCGCAAACGCAGAACCTTCATGGCATGATGCGCCACAGCCTCCGGCAAGGCCAGAACGACCCCCGCCGCCAGGGGCAGATCGGTATCAGGGCAATAGAAGCGCGGTATCATCTTTTGATTATCCTAGAAACCGCAGCTGGAAACCTTCGAGTGTGCGTTTTTCCGGTGCAAATGGAGATCGATGAACAAGGTGCTACGACGCGGCATGCGGGGTATGGTGTGGTGTGCCTGCAAGGAGGCGCGACGCAGCCAGGCCGACGG
Source organism: uncultured Sterolibacterium sp. (assembly GCA_964521075.1). Lineage (GTDB taxonomy): Bacteria > Pseudomonadota > Gammaproteobacteria > Burkholderiales > Rhodocyclaceae > Sterolibacterium. The sequence continues at coordinate 30,380 of CAZFPI010000010.1, read as the reverse complement.
AAAAACGTGCAATCGGAGGTTTAGCGTTCTCACCCAAAAAGTGAGAATCAACAAGAACAAAATTGCTTCGAAAAACAAGGAGTTCATGATGAAAATCAGCGGTCAACTGCAGTTTCCAGGATTATAGAGAGAAAAGGAAGCCACCATGGTCAGCACCCCCACGCCCCTGTGCGACTTCGGCTGGCCCGCCGCAGCATTCGACCTGCCTGGCGTCGATGGCCGGCGGCACACCCGGGAGACCGCGCGCGGCCCCAATGGATTGCTGGTCATGTTCCTGTGCAATCACTGCCCCTACGTTCAGGCCATCCTGCCGCGCCTGCTCTGCGATGCGCGAGAGCTGGCCACACGGGGCATTGGCAGCATCGCGATCATGAGCAACGACACCCGCGACTACCCGGAAGACAGCCGGGAAAACATGCAGCGCATCGCCCGGGAAATGGACTTCCCCTTCCCTTATGTTCTCGATGAAACCCAGGAAATCGCCCGCATCTATGGCGCGGTCTGCACACCGGATTTTTTCGGCTTCAACGCCCGTCTCGAATTGCAATATCGGGGCAGATTCGACGCCTCGCGCAAGAACACCGCCCCTGAAGACAGCCCGCGCGAGCTGCTCGAAGCCATGAAGCGCATCGCCGCCACCGGATACGGCCCGGCGGAACAAATACCGGGTATCGGCTGCTCGATCAAATGGCGAAACGGGTAGACATGCCCACAGGCAGACCCACAGGCATGCCCATACCCTACGGCAGCCTCCCCGGCTCAGGCACGGCCAGGGGTGAGACCACCTGCATCGTCGCCATCGACCGCCGTGCCAGAGCCTGATAGGTTTCCGTCCCGCGCCGTTTCGCCGCGATTTCCGCCTCGCCCAGCTCCCTCACCACCCGGGCCGGCACACCAGCCACCAGCACACGCGGCGGCACGACCCAGTCCGTTTTGACAAAGGCGCAGGCCGCGATGATGGACGCCTCGCCGACCTCGGCGCGATCCATGATGACAGCATTCATGCCCACCATGGCATCCCGCCGCACAACACAACCATGCAGCACCGAGCCATGGCCGATATGGCCGTATTCCTCCACCACGGTATCGGTATCCGGATAACCATGCATGACACAGCCATCCTGGATATTCGCACCCTCCCGGATGATCAGCCGCCCGAAATCGCCACGCAGCGAAGCGCAAGGCCCCACAAAAACGCCTGGGCCGATGATGACATTACCGATCAGCACCGCCGAGGGATGCACGAAGGCCGAGGCATCCACCACAGGAATCACACCCTCGAAGGAATAAACCTGCAGATGCACCCGGTCAGCCCGCCTGCAGCACGTTCAGCACATCATCCTTCAACTCGTCCAGATCGCCCATATTGATGCCCAGACACGAAAGCACCCGGTCGGACACCTGTTTCCACTGAAGGTTGTCACGCATGCGAACAACCGTATCGTTGAGATACTCGGCAAGATAATTGATGGCAACCAGCGTACGCACTCCCGAAGCTGCCTTGTCATTCTTGTCGAAAACTGCCGGGTCATGATGACGCAGCAAAGCGTCTGTCAGCGTCTCCGGCAAACCCCAGGTTCGCGCTACCATGAAGCCGACCACAGCGTGGTTCGTGCCATGCCGCTCATCCTCGACCATCACCATGGGACGATCATCTCCTGCTGCGAATTTCAGGGTATCCATGTACTCCGGAAACCGCTGCATCAGCAAAGGAATGCCGCACTCCCGGAACAAGCCCAGGGTATAAGCCTCGTCGCGCGGCGCGCGTGGCAGGGTTGACGCCACAAAAGCCGCAATCCGGGCCACCTTCTCCGAGCTATCCCAGAACCGCTCCAGCGAAATCCCGCCGCCACTCATCGCCGCCTTGAGCAGCAGGCCGGTCACGATACTCTTCACATTCTGGATACCCAGCAACTGAACCGCCATGGAGATCGACCCGACCTTCGAGCGCAAGCCAAAATAAGGAGAGTTGATCACCTTGAGCACGGCAGCCGACAAACCCACATCCGCCGCGATGCGTGCGGAAAGCCGGTTGATATCCGGCGCAGCCTTTTGCAATTCGTTATTGATCTCGGTCAACAAGGCCGGCCGGGGAGGAATGGCAATGCCCTTGATCGATTTCTCGGCATCCGCCACGCTGATATCGGCCATCATGAGCGTGATACTCCTTCATCAAAATTTCCGTAACCCAATTTACCCTATCCTTCCAGATCCCCGGAAAAACACCGGCCAATCCGGAATCATCGTTCCAGCGAATCCACCAGCGATTCCCCTGCATGCAAAAGGGCAAGCATAACATTCCCGAAACCGGCGACAAATCCGGCGATAGAATTCCGGCATCGAACATTGCCTCTCCGCACCGCCCCCGCCATGAACAGACTGCGTATCGCCATCGCCCAGATCAACTGCATTGTCGGCGACCTCGCCGGAAATGCCGAACGCATCCTCAGTGCGGCCGTGCGCGCCCGCGAGCTCGAAGCCGATCTGCTCCTCACCCCCGAACTGGCCCTGTGTGGCTACCCACCCGAAGATCTCCTGCTGCGCCCGGACTTCTACCGCCAGACAGCCCAAGCCCTGCAAACGCTGGCAAACCGCGCCCAGATACTGGCCCCGGGGCTCGCCCTGCTGGTTGGCCACCCCGAAGAAACCGGAGAAAAACGTTACAACGCCGCCTCCCTGCTGCAAAACGGACAACGACTGGCGACTTACCACAAGCAACGCCTGCCCAACTACGAAGTTTTCGACGAACAACGCTATTTCGACACCGGAGAACACCCCTGCATCCTGACCATCCGTGGTATCCGCTGCGGAGTGAACATCTGCGCCGACCTCTGGGAACCCGGAGCTGCCGAAGCTGCCAGAACAGCCGGAGCACAACTGCTCCTGGCTCTCAACGCCTCTCCCTTCCACATCGAAAAACAGGCGCGCCGCCATGCCGTCCTGCGGGAGCGCATCGCCGCCACCGGCATGCCCGCCATCTACGCCAACCTCGTCGGCGGCCAGGATGAACTCGTCTTCGACGGTGCTTCTTTCGCGCTCGACGCCCAGGGCACACTGACGCACCAGCTCCCCGCCTTCGAAGAAGCCATAGACATCGTCGAATATATCGACGGACAAATCCTGCCCGGCACAAAAACTCCGCCACTCTCCGCCGAAGCAGAAGCCTACGCAGCACTCAGGCTCGGTGTGCGCGACTACCTCGGCAAAAACGGCTTCCCGGGTGCCATCATCGGCATGTCCGGCGGCGTCGACTCCGCCCTGACACTGGCCATCGCAGTCGACGCCCTGGGGGCCGACAAGGTACGCGCCGTCATGATGCCCTCGCCCTACACGGCGCAGATGAGCCTGGACGACTCGCGCGACATGGTGCAGCGTCTCGGTGTGCGCTACGACGAAATCCCCATCGAACCGGCCATGCAATGCCTGGACGAACTCCTCTCGCCCCAATTTACCGGCCTGCCTGCCGACACCACCGAAGAAAACCTGCAAGCCCGCATCCGGGGCATGATCCTCATGGCCCTGTCCAACAAAACCGGGGCCATCGTCCTGACCACCGGCAACAAAAGCGAAATGGCCACAGGTTACGCCACACTCTACGGCGACATGGCCGGTGGCTTCGCTGTCCTCAAGGACATCTACAAAACCTTCGTCTACCGCCTTTGCACCTACCGCAACGGCCTGCATGACGACATCCCCGGCAACATCCTGACGCGCGCGCCCTCCGCCGAACTCAGGCCCGACCAGAAAGACCAGGACTCCCTGCCGGAATACCCCGTGCTCGATGCCATCATCGAAGCCTACATGGAACAAGACCTGAGCCCGCGCGAGATCATCGCCCGGGGCTACACGGAAAACGATGTTCGCCGCGTCGTAACGCTGCTAAAGCGCAACGAATACAAACGCCGCCAGTCCCCCACCGGCATCCGCATCACCCGCCGGAGCTTCGGCAAGGACTGGCGTTACCCGATCACCGCCCGATACAAAGACGAGTGGTAATCTCCCGGCCCCCCTGCCCCTGCTCCCCGACCACCATCGACGCCCCAGGAACCACCATGAAAAAGATCGAAGCCATCATCAAACCCTTCAAGCTCGACGAAGTCCGCGAAGCCCTCTCGGAGATCGGCATCGCCGGTCTTACCGTTACGGAAGTCAAGGGATTTGGCCGCCAGAAGGGCCACACAGAACTCTATCGCGGCGCGGAATACGTCGTCGACTTCCTGCCGAAGATCAAGGTGGAAATCGTCGTCGCCGACCAGACCGTCGAACCTGCGCTCGAAGCCATCATCAAGGCCGCGCGAACAGGCAAGATCGGCGACGGAAAAATTTTCGTCTCCGCCGTCGAGCAGGTAATACGCATTCGCACCGGAGAAACGGACGAAGCCGCAGTCTGACCCCACCGGGGCCTGCGAGATTGCCAAAGCGATCCCCGATGCTCAAACCCAGCTGCGCCGCGGCTGGCCCGGGCGCGACACTGCATCGTCCGCATGCCAAGCTCGTTGGCGGGGATGGGCGGCCTGCTCAACCAACGCTTGCGTGGCGTCGTCCAGATACAGCGTGATTTGTGACATGGCGGCGACTCCTTGCAATCGTTCAAGCAAGTAAATTTCCATGTGTGTTTTTCGCAATGTATTCGTCAAGCCGTCAAACGTTTTCGTCATTCCGGCGAACGCCGGAATCCAGTGACGGAAAAACGTGCAATCGGAGGGCCAGCCCGGCAATGGCGGCTTCAATTTCTACAGCTTTCCCGGGAAGGACAGTCTCCCGGAAAATATCAGGATTCCGGATCAGCAGGCTTCAATGATTCGCCGCCAGCAGCACCAGCAAGGCTCCGCTGCCGCCGTCCGGGTTGGGGGCCGGGCAGAAGGCCAGGATTTCCCGGCGATGCTGAAGCCAGTGGCGCACGAGGTTTTTCAGGATGGGTTCGCGCCCAGGAGAACGCAGCCCCTTGCCGTGGACGATACGCAGACAGCGCGCGCCACGCAGCAGACAGCGGGCAATGAATCCGGCCAGCACGTCGCGCGCTTCGTCGCGGTTGTAGCCATGCAGATCGACTTCGGCCTGCACGTCCCACCGGCCCCGGCGCAAATCCTTCAGCACCCGGCGCGGCAGGCCCGCCCTCAGCCAGGCGGCTTCGTCGCTGCCCTCGGGCAGCGCGCCCGGTGAGGGAAGATGCAAGGATTCGGCCAGCGCGGAAATTTCGTCATTCTCGCAGCTGCGGGCGATGGCCGGCGGCAGTGGGTGCTCGATCAGGAAGCGGTCGCATTCGAGAGGGATGACATCGGCTACAGCCGTGCGGAACAGGGCACGCTCGTCGTCTGTCACCCCGGCACTGCGTATGCGGGGACGGGCCACGACCCGCGCCATGACCCGTGCCTGTTTCAATGGCTGCCGAGGTGTTCCAGATAACGCTCAGCGTCGAGAGCGGCCTGGCAGCCCGTGGCCGCGCTGGTGATGGCCTGGCGGTAGATGTGGTCTTGCACGTCGCCTGCGGCAAAAACGCCCGGCAGGCTGGTGGCCGTGGCGTCGCCATTGCGCGAGCCACGGGTGACGATGTAGCCGCCATCCATTTCGATCTGGCCGGTGAAAAGGTCGGTGTTGGGCTTGTGGCCAATGGCGATGAATACACCTTGCACAGCGACTTCTTCCGTCGCGCCGGTCTTGGCGTTTTTCAGGCGCAGGCCCGTGACGCCACTTTGGTCGCCGAGCACTTCGTCGAGCGCACTATCCCATTTGATGGTGACTTTGCCGATCTTTTCCTTTTCAAAGAGCTTGTCCTGCATGATTTTCTCGGCGCGGAACTTGTCGCGGCGATGGATGACCGTGACATGGCTGGCGATGTTGGAGAGATACAGGGCTTCTTCGATGGCGGTGTTTCCGCCACCGACGACGGCCACGCGCTGGTTTTTGTAGAAAAATCCGTCGCAGGTGGCGCAGGCCGATACGCCGCGCCCGGCGAAGGCTTCTTCCGAGGGCAGGCCCAGGTATTGCGCCGAAGCACCCGTGGCGATGATGAGCGCGTCACAGGTGTAGGTTCCGGCATCGCCAATCAGGGTCATGGGTTTTTCGGTCAGCCGGGCGGTGTGAATGTGGTCGAAAACGATATTGGTATTGAAACGTTCGGCGTGTTTCTGGAAGCGGGCCATGAGCTCCGGGCCTTGTACGCCGTCGGCGTCGGCAGGCCAGTTATCGACTTCGGTGGTGGTCATCAGCTGCCCCCCCTGGGCCAGGCCCGTGACGAGCAGCGGCTGCAAATTGGCGCGCGCGGCATAGACGGCGGCGGTGTATCCGGCCGGGCCGGAACCCAGGATCAGCAGGCGGGCGTGTTGTGTCGTCATTTTTGCTTCCTTGGAGTGATGGGGGTATCGGGCGATTATACTGTGCGGCCACGATACGAAATCGCCACCCAGCCGGGGAGAAATCCATCCATGCATCCTGCACTACCTGTTTCGATTGCCGCCTTGCGAACCCTGCCGGCCTTTGAAACTCTCGGCACTGAACGCCTGGAGGAAATTGCCCGCTACGCGCGTCTTCGCCATGTCGCCCGGGGAACGGTCGTCGTTCATGCGGGCGATATCACAGAGGATATTTTCGTGGTGCTGACGGGTAATCTCAAGGTTCAGATGAGCGACCAGGATGGCCGCGAGGTAATCCTTTCCCAACTGATCCAGGGCGACATGTTTGGCGAAATGGGGGCGATCGACGATCACCCGCGTTCGGCCACGGTCGTCGCCCTCAAGCAATGCGATCTGGTCGTCATTGCGAAGGAAGATTTCAAGCGTTGCCTGGCTACCAACTTCGATGTTTCGCTCTACATCATCCGCAGCCTCATCAAACGCCTGCGCTCGGCGGATCGCAAGATCGAAAGTCTGGCCCTGGCCGATGTATTCGGACGCGTCGCGCATCTGCTGCTGGATATGGCCGAGACGATCGATGGCCGTCTCGTGGTAACTCATCGCATCACCCGTCAGGACATCGCCAAAAACATCGGGGCATCCCGCGAGATGGTCAGCCGCGTCATGCGTGACCTGCAACAGCAGGGGCTGATCGAAGAAACCGATGACGGCTGCATCTGGCTGCGCGCGGACATCGCCAGCACGAATACGAATACCAACACCAACGCCCAGGGGAAATCATGACGCTGGCAGACTACATCGCCCAGCCCGCGCAGACCGGTGAAACCGGCTCGGCACTGCAGCCCTTTCTCGATGCACCGGTGTATTTCAACCACTCGCCCGACCACCCCGGCAAGTCGCTGGATTCCGGCAAGGATGTCGATTGGCCGCTGGAAGCCAGACGCATCGGCGAGCGCGTCACCCTGGTTTTTTATACCTGTCCCGACCATAAACGTCTTGAGCCGCCCTGCGCCACCCTGCCGCTGCGCGAATGTCTGCAACTGAGTTTCGACTTTCCCGGCGCGGATGCCATCGCACTCGTCAATGCCGACATGCGCTGGAAATCCTTTGACAAGGAACAGATCGAGCGTCTGCTCGCCGTTATCCCCGCAGGCGGTTATCGCTAAACGCCCGAGCCCAGGCCCCAGCCGACGTGGAAACCCGCACTTCCCCCCCCTTGCCGGAACGCATCGCCCTGTTGTGGCAGGAAGCCCGATGGCTACTGCTGTGCGCCATGGCGATCTACCTGGCCCTGATCCTCGGCAGTTTCTCCCCCGCCGACCCGGGCTGGTCACACGCCGAAACCACATCCGTCATCCTCAACGCTGGCGGGCGGCTGGGAGCCTGGCTCTCGGACCTCCTGCTTTATCTCTTTGGCCTGTCGGCCTGGTGGCTCGTGCTGCTGATGCTGTCTGGCATCATGTGGGGCTATCGCCGTCTGGATAACCTGATCACCCTGCCTCGGGGCGACCGGCGTCCCCTGATCGTCGCCCTGACCGGTTTTGTGTTCTTGATGATTGGCAGCAGCGGCATCGAAGCCATGCGTTTTTACAGCCTCAAGATTGCCTTGCCGCTGGAGCCAGGCGGCATGCTGGGGCACGAAATTGCCCGCCTGGCCTCGACCCAGCTGGGCTTCAGCGGCGGTACGCTGATTCTGATGGCCAGCTTCGCCATTGGCGTGACGCTCTTTACCGGCCTGTCCTGGCTGAAAATCGCCGAAGGCACGGGCCTTTTGCTGGAGCTGGCCACGCTCAATCTCCTGGGGCTTTGGCGCACCTGGCACGACCGCCGCATCGGCCGGAACATCGCGCAAAAACGCGAAGCCGTGGTCGAAATCGAACGCAAAAAAATCGACGAGGCTCCACCCATCAAGATCGAGCCACCCGCCCTGGAAATCCCCCGCGCACCCAAGGTCGAACAGCGGATCGAAAAGGAACGTCAGCCCCCTCTCTTCTTCGACGACACCCCCGGCAGCATCCTGCCTCCGCTACATCTGCTCGACGAACCGGCGCACGACCCTTCTGCCGTACCCGACAACGAAACACTGGAATTCACTTCCCGCCTGATCGAACGCAAGCTGGCCGATTTCGGCGTGACCGTTCAAGTGCTGGCCGCCTACCCCGGGCCAGTCATCACCCGGTTCGAGATCGAACCGGCAGTAGGCGTCAAGGGCAGCCAGATCGTCAATCTCGCCAAGGACCTGGCCCGCGCACTCTCGCTGGTCAGCATCCGCGTGGTCGAAACCGTTCCGGGCAAATCCTGCATGGCCCTGGAATTACCCAACACCAAACGCCAGACCGTCCGCCTGACGGAAATCATTGGCTCCCGGGCTTACAACAGCATCACCTCCCCGCTCGCGCTGGCGATCGGCAAGGATATTGCCGGCCAGCCTGCGGTGGCCGACCTGGCCAAGATGCCGCACCTTCTGGTTGCCGGGACGACCGGCTCGGGCAAATCCGTCGGCATCAACGCCATGATCCTGTCCTTGCTCTACAAATCCGGGCCCAAGGATGTCCGGCTGATCCTGGTCGACCCGAAAATGCTGGAACTCTCGGTATACGAAGGCATTCCGCACCTGCTTGCCCCTGTCGTCACCGACATGAGCAAAGCCCACAACGCCTTGCACTGGTGTGTGGGCGAAATGGAAAAGCGTTACAAGCTGATGTCTGCCATGGGGGTGCGTAATCTGGGCGGCTTCAACAACAAGATACGCGAGGCAGAAAAGGAAGAACGGCTGATTCCCAACCCCTTCTCGCTGACACCGGAATCGCCCGAACCCCTGGCCACCCTGCCGCATATCGTCGTCGTCATCGACGAACTGGCCGATCTCATGATGGTCGTCGGCAAAAAGGTGGAAGAACTCATCGCCCGGCTGGCCCAGAAGGCCCGCGCATCCGGCATCCACCTGATTCTCGCCACACAACGCCCCAGCGTGGATGTCATCACTGGCCTGATCAAGGCCAACATCCCGACACGCATCTCCTTTCAGGTGTCGACAAAAATCGACTCGCGCACCATCCTCGACCAGATGGGTGCTGAAGCCCTGCTAGGCCAGGGCGACATGCTCTACCTGGCCCCGGGAACCGGCCTGCCACAACGCGTCCACTGCGCTTTCGTTGCCGATGAGGAAGTGCATCGCGTCGTCGAATATCTGAAAAAAGTCGCAGCTCCGGATTACATCGAAGGCATCCTCGACGCGCCGCCAGGCGAAGGCGGAGCTGAATCCGCCGATGGCGAAGGCGGGGCCGAATCCGCCGAGGCCGACCCGATGTACGACCAGGCCGTCGAAGTCGTCCTCAAAAACCGCCGTCCCTCGATTTCCCTGGTGCAACGTCATCTTCGCATCGGCTACAACCGCGCCGCCCGGATCATCGAGCAGATGGAACGTGCCGGGCTGGTGTCGTCCATGAACGCCACCGGCAACCGGGAAGTGCTAGTCCCGGAGCGTTCCGAATGAAGGTAAAGGCCCTGATCCGCACACTCTTTCTGTGCGCCCCACTCTCCCTGTTCGCACCGCCTGCTGCCGCCTCCGGCCCGGAGCAGTTCCGCGCCTTCATCACCGGAACCCATAGCGCGCGCGCCAGCTTCAGCCAGACCGTCACGGCCAGCTCGGGCCGCAAACCGCAACTCTCGCAAGGCACACTGGCCTTCGCGCGTCCCGGCCGGTTTCGCTGGGTTTATGAAAAACCCTATGAGCAACTGCTCGTCGGCGACGGCACACGGCTGTGGATATTCGATCGAGATCTGAATCAGGTCACGGTAAAAAAGCTCGGCCAGGCACTGGGAGCCAGCCCTGCCGCCTTGCTGGCTGGTGACAACGCCATCGACAAAAACTTCATCATCACCGATGCGGGCAGTGCCGACGGCCTGGAATTCATCGAAGCCATACCGCGCAACAAGGAAGAAAGCAGTTTTGAAATGGTGAGGATCGGTCTGGCGGACAAGCTGCCCCGCCTGATGGTCGTGCATGACAATTTCGGCCAGAAAACCACGCTGGTCTTCTCCGGGTTCGAGCGCAACCCGTCGCTGGCGGCAGACATTTTCCGCTTCACGCCCCCCAGGGGTGCGGATGTCATCGGCGAGTGATCTCCTGGGCGGCGCGGGCATCGCCCCGACGCCCTCCGCCCCGCTGGCCGAGCGTTTGCGCCCGAAGACACTGGACGAGGTCATCGGACAAACCCACCTGCTGGGGGAAGGCAAACCCCTGAGGCTGGCCTTCCAGTCCGGCAAGCCGCATTCCATGATCTTCTGGGGCCCGCCTGGCGTGGGAAAAACCACGCTGGCCCGGCTCACCGCTACGGCCTTTGACTGCGCCTTCATCGCCCTGTCTGCCGTCTTCTCCGGCGTGAAAGACATCCGGGCGGCGATGGAGCAAGCCGAGCTGAACCTGGCCCGGGGCAGGCACACGATCCTGTTCGTGGATGAAATCCACCGCTTCAACAAATCGCAACAGGATGCGCTGCTTCCTTACGCAGAAAGCGGGCTGGTGACATTCATAGGTGCTACGACCGAGAACCCTTCCTTTGAGGTCAACCCGGCCCTGCTCTCCCGCGCTCAGGTCTATGTGCTGAAATCCCTGACCGATGCGGAACTGAAATCCTTGCTCTCCCGCGCCCGGGAAAATGCACCGGGGGGACGGGTGCTTGACGAGCGGGCGGCAGATACTCTCATTGGCTACGCCGACGGCGATGCCAGAAGGCTCCTGAACCTGCTGGAGCAGTGCGAAACGGCGGCGGAGACAGCAAGGGTGCAGCAGATCGACGCTGAGTTCATCCAGAACGCCCTGACCCTGAACTCCCGGCGTTTCGACAAGGGCGGCGACAATTTCTACGACCAGATTTCCGCCCTGCACAAATCAGTGCGCGGCTCGCATCCGGATGCTGCACTCTACTGGCTGACCCGCATGCTGGACGGCGGAGCAGACCCCCGCTATCTGGCGCGGCGCATTGTTCGCATGGCCTGGGAAGACATCGGCCTGGCCGACCCGAGGGCGATGCAAATCGCCAACGATGCCGCCCTGACTTACGAACGGCTGGGCAGCCCGGAAGGTGAGCTGGCCCTAGGGCAGGCGGTGATCTACCTGGCCGTAGCGGCCAAAAGCAATGCCGGTTACAACGCCTACAACCAGGCGCGAGCTTTTGTGAAGCAGGACAAAAGCCGCGAAGTGCCTGTGCATCTTCGCAATGCGCCCACAAAGCTCATGAAAGAACTGGGCTACGGGCATGAATACCGCTATGCCCATGACGAACCGAATGCCTACGCCGCCGGTGAAACCTACCTGCCTGACGGAATGGGAGAACCCGGCTGGTATCAGCCGGTTTCAAGAGGCCTGGAAATCAAAATTGCTGAAAAAATGAACCTGCTGAAAAAGTGGGACGAGGAGGCCAGGAAGAAATAGCAGGGCATGGGAGCCGCGATGCAGATCAATGCCTCAATGCCTCAATACCTCAATGCGTGCCCCGGAGCATCTGCGTCAGGGGAATCAGCCCCCCCAGCAAGACCGGTTGATGCAGCAGGTAGATGGGCAGGCTGTGCTGGCCGAGAAAGTGCAGCCCGCGTGAAATCCGGGTGGCGGTAGGCTTCGCTGCGGTGTTCACTCCAACACGGGGCTTTGCCTGAAGATGCCATGACATGAAGGCATGACCTGCCAGGCAAACGCCAAACCAGGGCAGCAGTGGCACATAGTCTTCGGTATTCGGTGGCTGGGGCATCAGGCCGATCCAGCCCAGGGCAGGCAGGGAAAACCAGGGGTGGCTCAGCCCGTTACCGGCGGCGAGAGCCACGATGGCAAGCCCGGCAGTCACAAGAGGCCCAGAGCCTGCCTTTTGCAGCCCCCATATCAGCAGGCTCATGACGACAATGGCATGAAGAACACCAAACCAGATGAAGGTCTGCGGAAACATCAGCCTGCTGCCAAGGCTGACGAGCAAGGCAGCGGCGGTGATTTTCCCGATGCGCCACCAGCGTGACCGTAAGGAGGTTTTCTGCTGTTCGGCCAGTACCAGCCCCGCGCCGACACAAAACAGGAAGCTGCCGAGAATCAGGCTACGGGCAAGCTGCCAGCGAAAGTCGTGGTTGAGATCCTGATGCAGCCAGCCAAGATAGTTGAGATCAAAACAGAAATGGTAGGCGATCATCGCCAGTACAGCCGTGCCACGCAGGGTGTCGAGCCAGGGGAGGCGCGAGGTGTGCAAGGCTGCGTGAGAGCGGGCCCGGGAGCGGTTCCTTTTTCGCGGCTCAGGCGGAGGCATGCGGAGGATGCCCTTGCTGTCTTTGCCAGAGAAAGGCCGGGATCAAGGCGGCAAGGGCGAGCAGGAGAGCCAGGGCATTCCCCCAGCGAACATAGGGGGTTGCGCCGGTATGCCCCATGACTTCGACGGTCATGCCCGTTGCCTTGAAGGGGGGCAGAACACCCAGGACACGGCCATCAGGAGCAATGGCGGCAGTCATGCCGGTATTCGTGGCGCGCAGCATGGTGCGGCCGGTTTCCAGGGCGCGCATGCGGGCAATCTGGAGATGCTGGGGCTGCGCGAGAGAATCGCCGAACCAGGCGGTGTTGGAAAGATTGACCAGCAAGGTGGCCTCTGGCAAGGCACGAATGATGTCCTCACCAAAAAGGTCTTCGTAGCAGATATTGGCTGCGATTTTTTGCCCGGCAAGCTCAAGAGGCGGTTGATAACGCGGGCCGGGGCTGAAATCGGACATGGGCATGTTCATCTGCGCCATGAACCAGGAAAAGCCGGCGGGGATATATTCGCCGAAGGGGACAAGGTGGGTCTTGGCGTAACTTTGCAGCCCTCGATCCCGCGAGATGCCCAGCGCGATATTGGCGTAACCGGCGGGCTTGCCAGGCTCTTTGACGGGGGTAACCACGCCGGTGATGGTATCGCCCCGTGTCATCAGCATGGCCAGGTATTCTCGCGGGACTTCATCCAGAAACATCGGCAGGGCGGTTTCGGGCAATACGCGCAACTGGGCCGGGTATTCCTGAACGAGTTTTTCATACGCGGCCAGGGACATGGGAATACGCTCGGCATCCCATTTGCTTTCCTGCGGAATGTTGCCTTGCAGGAGGCTGACGGTGAGCGGCGCGCCAACGGGTTGCGTCCAGTCCATGCGGACAAGCACAGCACCCAGCCCCGGGATGAGGAACAAAACAAGCAAGGCCGCCGCCCGGGTTTTTCTGCTGGCACCACGCAGGCAAAAGGCCAGTAGTGCAGAAAGCAGCGCGGAGAGCAGGCCGATACCATAAACGCCCGTGACCGCAGCATAACCGGCCAGCGGGCTGGGCGGTGTGTGGGCGTAGCCGCTGGCCAGCCAGGGAAAGCCGGTCAACAGCCAGCCACGAAGCCATTCCGTGAACATCCACAGGGATGCCACCAGCAGGGCATCGCGCCAGGGGCTGCCCGTTGCGAAGCGGCGGAACAGACCGCCAGCCAGCGCGGGGTAGAGTGCGAAAAAAAGGCAGAAAGCCAATGTGGCGGCAAGGGCGAGTGGCGCGTACATTCCGCTGGAATCGTGAAGGCTGACATAGACCCACGAGACCCCCGCAAGAAAAAACCCGCCCCCCCACAGCCAGCCGAGCCAGGCAGCGTGGCGGGGGGTCTGTGCCTCGCGCCACAGGGCGAACAGCAAGGCCAGGCTGACGACAAGGAGAGGAAAGGCGTCAAAGGGCGAAAAGCCGAGAACCGCCATCGCTCCCGAAGCCAGCGCGACAAAAGAGGATAGGTATTTATTCATCGAGCAACATGACGCGCTGCGGGTCGATCAGCAGTGTGTGAATCCGTCGACTGTCGGCGCGGAGGATGTGGATGTTCAGATTACCAATTCGCAGAGTTTCTCCGCGCCGGGGCAATCGGCCCAGGTGCTGGATGATGATGCCGCCGATGGTATCAAACTCTTCGTCGGAAAATTTTGTCTTGAAGGCCTGGTTGAAATCGGCGATTTCCGTTGTTGCCTTGACGCGGTAGCGACCAGCATTGTCCAGAACGATGTTGTCGGCCGCTTCGTCGAAATCGTATTCGTCGTCGATATCGCCCACGATCTGTTCGAGCACATCTTCAATGGTGACCAGCCCGGCCACGCCGCCATATTCGTCGACGACGATGGCCATGTGGTTGTGTGAGGCGCGAAACTCGCGCAGGAGGACATTCAGGCGTTTGGATTCAGGAATGAAAACGGCAGGGCGAAGGCTGTCGCGCAGGTCGAAATCCTTGCCCGCGAAATACCGAAGGAGATCTTTGGCCAGGAGAATGCCGACGACATCATCCCGGTTGTCGTCGATGGCGGGAAAACGGGAATGCGTTGCATCGACGATGAATCCGGCGATGTTTTCCGGCGTATCGTTGATGTCGATCACGTCCATCTGCGCGCGGGGAACCATGATGTCCCGTACCTGGAGATCGGAAACCCCCAACGCGCCTTCGATGATGGAAAGCGCGTCGGAATCGAGCAGATGACGTTCAAAAGAGGTGTGCAGCAGTTCGAGCAGTTCTTCGCGGTCGTCAGGTGCGCGGGTCAGCAGCGCGGATAACCGTTCTAGCAGGGTAGGTCGACTGGCAGGGTCCATGTTCTCGGGCAATCAAAGAAGTTCAGTAAGGATCAGGAATACGGAAACGCTGGAGGAGCAGGCGTTCCCGCGCCTCCATGATCTCGGCATCCGTCCCGTTTTCGTGGTCGTAGCCTTGCAGGTGCAGCATGCCGTGGATGAGCAGGTGCGCGAGATGATGACGAACGGGTTTGCCCTGTTCGGCTGCCTCGCGCAGGACGACTTCCTGGCACAGCACGAGATCGCCCGACAATTGTGGCGCGGGAGAATAGGGGAAGGAAAGGACGTTGGTGGCGTAATTTTTGGCGGCGTCGCCACGGCCACGGAATTCGCGGTTCAGCTCCCGCCCTTCGTCCCCGGTCACGAAGCGCACCGTGATCCCGGCGGATTCGACTTCCCCGGAAAGCGCGGCGGCGATCCAGCGGCGTAACTGGGGGCGCGAAGGCAGGTCCCGATCTTCGCAGGCGTATTGCACGGCCAGCGAAAGACGGTCAGTTTTTTTCAGCGCGCTTGTCATGAGCTTCGTAGGCGGCAACGATACGGGCAACCAGCGGGTGGCGAACCACGTCCTCGGCCAGGAAATCGGTAAAGGCGATGCCGCGCACATTGGCAAGGATGCGCCGCGCTTCCGTCAGGCCGCTTTTTTGGCCACGCGCCAGATCGACCTGGGTGGCATCGCCCGTCACCACGGCCTTTGCGCCGATACCGATACGCGTCAGAAACATTTTCATCTGCTCGGGAGTCGTGTTCTGGGCCTCATCAAGAATGATGAAAGCATGGTTGAGCGTACGCCCGCGCATGTAGGCGAGCGGGGCGATTTCGATGGCCTGACGCTCGAAGAGCTTGCCAACTTTTTCAAACCCCATGAGGTCGTACAGGGCATCGTACAGGGGGCGCAGGTAAGGGTCGACCTTTTGCGCGAGATCGCCCGGCAAAAAGCCTAGTCGCTCGCCCGCCTCGACGGCGGGGCGGGTGAGCACGATGCGGCTGACCTGGTCACGCTCCAGTGCATCAACGGCACTGGCCACTGCCAGATAGGTCTTGCCCGTACCAGCCGGGCCGATGCCGAAGGTGATGTCGTGTTCCTGGATCTGTTTCAGGTATTGAACCTGACGGGGTGTGCGGCCATGCAGGTCTGATTTTCGGGTAAGCAGGCCCGGGGCTTCAACGGACACGATGTTGTCGCCGTGGTTGTTGAGTTCGATCAGGCCCAGCTGGATTTCGTCGATCGACAGGGAAGCCGTGCATTTTTCGTAGAAGTGGCGCAGTGCCACCGCTGCCTGCCGGGCATTGCTGCCATTGATGCGGAACCGTTCGCCACGACGGGAGAGCACTACATCGTAAGCGGCCTCGATCTGGCGCAGATTTTCATCCAGAGGGCCGCACAAATTGGCCAGCCGCTGGTTGTCGGGCGGCTCGAGCAACACCGTGCATGAATGGGCGGAGGGTGATTTCAAGCGGAAGGAAATCCGGTAAAAAAACACGCGGATTCTGCCGGGAATCGACGCCCCCCGCAACCTTGGCCGGCTGTTTTTCTGTCCGCCGAAACTCCTGGCAGGGCTTGTAGAATGCACAGTTTTCCGACCAGACAAGGATTTGACATGAGCCTGCACTCCATTCTTCGCTCCCGCCGCAGCCGGGTAACGATGCTGCTCGGTATGGCAATGACAGGACTGGCAGGCCAGGCAATCGCTGCAACGCAACCGGCGCAGGCAGTGCAGGCTGCCCCTTCTCCCGCTGCCACCACCGGAACCTCCCGGCAGATCAAGAAATTTTCCACCGATGAAACCCTGCGTCAGGGCATGAGCCGCATCGCCGCACTGCTCGATGCCTCCTGGCCGGAAATCCAGGCCGGCCGCCTCCAGACACCGGCTTACCAGGCCCTGGCAAAGCAGGTGGAACAGCAGACGGCCGACATCGTCAAAAACTGCAAACTCGATGCGCGGGCCGACCATGCCTTTCACGAAATCCTCGCCGACCTGAACCAGTCCGTCGCCCTGATGCAGCGCAACAAGGCCGAAGTCCAGCGCACCGGCGCGCTGGCCCTGATGCAGGCCCTGCGTAACTACGCCCGTTATTTCGACCATCCCGGCTGGACGGGGCCGCAACCGCAATGAAGCCTGTGATGATTTCCCTGGAGCAGACATGTTTGATGGCCTGACCGATTTTCTTTGCCACTGGGCAACGCTTTCTGCCGCGCTCTGGCTGGCCGGCCATCTCATCCGGGGCGTCCGTTTCGACAGCTTCGGCGCGCTGCTGGCCGCTGCCCTGCTGCTAGGCTTTGCCAACACCTTCGTCCGCCCGCTGGTCATCCTGCTGACCTTGCCTTTCACGCTGGTGACGCTGGGCCTGTTCCTGCTCGTCATCAATGGCCTGATGGTAAAACTGGTGGCATGGCTCGTGCGCGGCTTTCATGTCGAAGGCTTGTGGCGAGCCGTACTGGTCAGCCTACTGGTCGCCCTGGCCAGCTTCGTGGTCAATTACCTGCTGGCCGATGGTGATATCGTGGTCTATCAACCGATGGGCGGGCCGGGAACCTGGATCTGATTTTTTCAGGCAAATGAGAGTGGCCGGGCTACATCCCAAAGAAACGCGGATCAACCCGGAGGCGTCTTTCCGGCAAAGAAGACCCCGGGCAATGCACGAGCTGGCACGGCTCACTGCATCATGAACGTCTCGTACTCCAGCGCATCGAGCCGCCGCGTCAATGCGCGGATGCCGACGAGGACGGTGACGAGCATGGCCAGCGCGAAGCCGTAGCCAAACCAGGCAGCTCCAAGCTTCAGGGTGATGGCCGTGAAGACAATGTTGCAGACGAGGAACAAGGCGGTAAGCTGAACCACGATGCGCCGCTGATCCAGATAGAACAGCACATTGAGAATGCCCAGCAAGACCACCTGCAGGCCCGCACCGACGACATCGACGAAAAGTAGCGGCAGGTAGAGCGTGGAGATGCCCAGCCACTTGAGCAGGGATTCCCCCAGGACGAACAGGATGAAGACGCCGATGGACTGAATCTTGGCGATGTCGAATAGCCCGCGCCGGGCGTAATAGACGAGGTGATTCCGCATACGTTCGATGTATTCGAGAGTCGCCCCTTCGCGCACAGCGTCGTAGAAGCGGTTGTAGTACTCGACGAAATCCGTTTCGATACGCACCAGAAAAACGGCCATGCCGGGGATGACGGAAATGTAGGCAAGGAAAATGGGGAAGTCGTAGATCACCGAGGCATGCAGCGGGCCGATGACGGCCTGGCCTGTCGCCGGGTAATACCAGAACATCAGCTTGTCGATCCAGATGCCGAGATTGAACATGAAGCCCGTGGCCATCAGGCTGGGGTACATCGCGCCCTTTCGCCAGATGTCGAAAGCGATGAAGCGGTTGGAAGGGTAGTTGCTATAAACCAGCCAGAGCATGCCCATGAGCAGCACGAAATGGCCGATGACAAAGCCCATCAGCAAACCTTCCATGTTGAGCAGGTAACGCAGCCCCAGGGCAGCGGCGACAGTGACGCCGTAGCCCAGCAGGAAAACGTAGAGAATGGCGCGGTATTGCTTCATGCCGGTGAGAAAAACCGTCGCAACCCAGATCGAGGACATGAGGGTGAGGCCCATGACGAAAAGGATGCGATACAGCGCGGTCTGGCCGGGAAACAGAAAGAGTGTAACCGGCAGGGAAATCGACAGGCTGATGAGTGCCATCAAGAGAAGCAGGCCGTTGAAATTGGGCAGAACCGCAGCATCGTCCCGGGCAAACAGACGGTCGGCCACGAAGCGGGTAAAAGAAAGTTGCACAGCCCCCGTGATGATGAGCGAGGCCATGAACAGATAGGTGACGGTAACGGTGAACTGGGCGATCAGCAGATGCGGAACGACGATACCCAGGCTCATCACACCAACGAGCATGATGCCGAAGATCGAGAGAATCCACGGCCCGGAGCCGATGATGCCCGCATAGGCATAAGCCTCCAGCAAACCGGCGTAGGACTGCTTTTTCAGCAGTTTCCTGAGTTCAAAACCTATCCCTGCCATGCGAAATTCTTCTCGTAAAGTGCCTGATACTGTTCAAACAACAGCTCCTGCGTATAGTATTTTTCGACGCGATCGACAGCGGCCCGGCTGGCGGATTGCCAGGCTTGCGGATCGGTCAGAAGATCCAGAGCCGCATCGGCCATCATTTCCGGGTCAGCGATACGCACGATGCGCCCGGCACTCCCCAGCGCGGCATCCTCGCCGGGCAGGCCGTCGATGAGCTGCCGACAGGAACCCACATCCGTCGCCAGTGCGGGAACCCCGGCTGCATAGCCTTCGAGCAAGACCAGCGGCAAGGCCTCGCTGATGGAACTGAGCACGACCACACCAACCTTGGGCAACAGTTCCGTCATCTGCTGAAAGCCCAGAAACTTCACCCTGCCTTCCAGCCCCAGGAAATGCACCAGGTCACGGCATTCCCCGGCGTAACCGGGGTCTTCGTCGGTCGGGCCGGCAATCCAGGCTTCGGCCTGCGGCAGATGGCGGATGACTTTCCGCATGGCGCGGATGAAGGTTTTGATGTCCTTGATGGGAACAACGCGGCCAATCAGACAAAGCACGGGCGGAACCGGGGCCTCCGGTGCGCGGCGCAATGCACGGAATTTTTCCAGAGGGATGCCGTTGGGGATGTTGCGGGTACGCGCATCAGGTGCGCCATCTTGCAGCTGGCGCAGACGGTTCGCCTCGTAGAGAGCCACGATGTCGTCGGCGGCTTGATAAGTCAGATAGCCCAGATGCTCGAAAAAGCGTATCCACAACTGGCGGTAATAGCTGATCTCCGACGGATTTCGCTCGAAAGTATTGCGATTGTCCTTGATCCACTGCGCCTGGTAGAGGTCGATCTTGCGTTCCTTGACGTAGATGCCGTGCTCGCTGAGGATGAAAGGACGCTTCTTCCGGTGCTTGAGGATGGTGCCGAGGATGCCGGCATAACCCGTCGATACGGCGTGGTAAACCCGCGCCCGGGGAGCGCGGTCGGCTACGGCACTCAGTGCCCAGAAAGGTGCGTGCAGGGTGCGCGCCGTCCAGAAATAGTCGACGAAAGACGGATCGGTGGATTTTCGCCGGTAGCTTTTCTTGATGAACTCCCAGGATTCCGGGCTGCGAAGATAAATCTCGCGGTCCAGCTTGCCGCCTGGCCGGGCTTCATCCAGCAAGGAGGCGAAAAGATGCGGGCATTGGGGGTGGTCGACATGCTCGTCGAGAAGATCGTGCATCCGCTCGACGCTGGCCATGACTTCGCGTGAAATGTGGGTTGGTTTTTTGGCGGCGGCAGTGGTGTCGAAAACTTCATCGTCGTGGATGAAAACCGTTTCGAGATGCACGAGATTGTCGGGGAGCTCGTAGCGCATCGGGCCATAGTCTTCGCGGCGGCTACCGATGAAAATGGCTCCGAAGCGGATATCCGGAAACCCCCGGATGATCTGATTCACCCAGCTGGAGACCCCCCCGGAAACATAGGGGAAGGTTCCTTCCAGAAGCAGCAGGACATCGACGCTTTCGGCGCGCGGGAAGGCAGGATCGCTCCGGTCAGAGGTGGTGGTTTGCACGGTAATCACTGAATTGGCTAACGTTGTCGCGCCCCGTCCACAAATCGACGATGGCCTTGGCCCGGGACGACAGCGGGTTGGGAGTGGCAGCGGGAGATTGGCGGGTCCAAAGATTCACGACCGCCTGGGTGCGTCCGAAAAGTTCGATCTCGGCCAGATGTTGCATGGATTGATGAACTTCCGGGAAACACCGGGTGCGAAAGGCGATTTCCGCCTGATAGGGCAGTGCGGAGACTTCCGGCAAGCCTTCGGCCGTGGCCTCCTGAAAGGCACGGCCAGCTTCTTCGTTCTGGCCCAGGGCCATCAGGATGCGTCCACGCAGAAAATTCAGGCGGGAATCGGAGCCCTCGGCGCATTGCCGGGCTTCTTCGGCGTAACGCCGGGCTTCGTCGAGCATGTAGCGGCGCAGTTCGCCCCGGGCCAGGGATGCGTACACCAGTTCCCAGTGCAACTCGGCCAGACGGGTGAGACATTCGCGGCGCGATGTGCTGTCGGTGAGGCGTTCGAGTGCTTCGCGTTCGACACGGATATGGCCGGAGAGGTTTTTTTCTTCGCCATCGAGCAGGCCAAAGGCCAGCAGACGCACGTCGTCGGTTTCGTCGCCCAGCAGCTCTTCGAGAATCGGATTAGCGACCCGGCCGGGGACGGTTTCCAGTGTCAGCAGGGATTTCATGCGGATGTTTTCCGGAACCTGGGCTCCCAGCCGGACGCGCACGGCCCCTTGCCCGGCACGGGTGGTCTGCTCCGTCCGCACGTCGTATTTGGGGAGCACCAGCGATTTCGGCATGGCCTGGGGAAGCCCCGGGTCTTCACGTCGCAAGGTGGTCTGGGCGATCAGTAAAACACCGAGAGCACCCAGTACCGGGGCCATGAAGGCAAAGGTGAAGAGCAGGAGCAGGATGGGCAGACGTGGCTGGCGGTAGCGTAAGGGAAGCAGCAGCCAGATGGCTGCGGCCAGTACGGCGCAGCAGGCAGCGTGCAGCAGCACGACAGCGAGAAAGACCGCCGTCGTCTGCTGCAGCGGAAGCGCGCTGACGAACAGGCCGAAGTCCGCGAGAATGGCTCCCCAGGCCCAGTAGAGCAGTTTCATGGATTCAGGGCCCGGGCCAGGGCATCCAGCGGGTCGCCGCTGGCGAAATCAATGCTGCGGATATCGACATCCTGGGCATTGAAATGAGCACCGAAACGGGATTTCATCCAGCCGTCGATGCGTTCGAGGAAGCCTTCCCGTGCAGATTCCGAGGCGAAGGGCATCAGCACGACGATGGCCGGATTTTCCCTGATGCTGGTTTCCCAGTAGAGATCCAGCCCGCGTTTGACCCGCAGCAGCTCGGTGGGCATTTCAAACCGGCGATCCCCCCGGAATGTCATGATGATGATCTGGCTGGGGGCAAGGAAGCGGTCGTGCATGTGCAGCAGCCGCCCAAGCTCCTCGGCGTGAACAGGGGGAATGCCCGGTACTTTTTCGCTGACCCGGGCAATGGCGGGTGCGGCGCAAACGCAATCGGCATAGTAGGCAAGGATGACCGACATCATTTGCAGATTCTCGACATTGAGCGAGAAGAAAGGGAGGCGGCTGACGGACAGTACGCCCACGACCTCGCCGCTGCTGCTGACCAGCGGGGCGACGACGAGCTGATCCGAGCTGCGCTCCAGCGAAAGATCGAGGGCAGCGATATGCGCCAGGTCGCGGGTTTCCATCGCCAGGACGAACAATTCGTCCGTTGCCTTGAGGGGGAGCGTTTCGCCAAAACTCGCCACGCACTCGCCGGGCAGCAGACGTGGCCCTTCCTGGCGAACCTGATAAAGCGCGGCGGCTTCGATGCTGACGTATTGGGTAAGGAGATTCAGCAGTCCATCGACGCCTGGCAAGGAAGTGGTGGCATGGTCATTTTTGGCCTGAATGACCGTGGCACGCAGGCGGACCACTGCATCGCGCAGGGAGCCGGGGCGAGCCAGCATTTCCTGCTCCAGCCGGTCGTGCGAAAGATTCAGCAGCAGATGGCGGCGCGTGAGGCCGGAAAGACGTTCGACCAGATAGAGATTGGTTTCGTCGACGCGGTTCAGACGGTCGCGCCAGACATCGCTGAATTCTCCGCCCAGCAGGATCATCAACGCACCGGCAAAGAAGAATTCACGGGGAAATTCTGCCGTCGCGCCATAAACCCCCAGTGCATTGCAAAGGAGCCATTCGGCCAGTACCAACATGCCGCTGACGAGGCCGGGCAGAACGCCGTAGCGCAGGGCAACGAGCAGGGGCGCGATCCATAGCCAGGGAAAACTCGCCTGGTGTGTCAGCGGGTCTTTCGGGTTGACGAGCCAGGTCAGGGCCATGACCAGCAGTGGGATGAGGATGGCCTCGATCCATTGGCTGCGCTGGCCGCCGTCAGCCGCGATCAGCCCATCCGAGACGCGCTGTTGCCATCGGGTTTGTGCCCCCGCCGGAGAGGTGGCTTTGGCTGGAGTGTCGATTTGAGCCATGAGTGTCGCCCGGAGATCCCGTCAGGGAAAGGTGTTCAGGGGTTGCCGCCATGGGCTGGCTGCAGGGTCGGCATATCGTTCATCAGTCGTTCAACGACCTTGCGTGCAACGGCGGAAAGTGCCTCGCGGCTCCAGCCACTTTGCGCGCCAGAGGCACTCCAGACAATTGCGCCGGTAGACAGGTCGATCACCTGCAAGGTCAGACCCACAGCGGGTTCGCCGTCGATGCCGACTTTGTAACGCCATTCTTCGACATCCCCCTGGAGACCATAGCGCATGCCCTGCTCACGGGCCCATTTCTGGGCTTCGTCGAGTACGCGGCGTTCTGTTGGCTCAAACAGGGAATCCCGCGAGAGCGTGGCCGGGTAGTGAGCGATGTTGCTCACGCCACGCAGACGAAGCTGATGCTCGGCAATGGCTTCAGCCGCCAGGGCGGCCTGGGGCGTGTCCGTGTGATTGGTGAGCGGCAGCAAGGCCCACTTCGCACCGGCTTCCAGCGAAGTGCCGCTGGAAATCGTGCTGGTGGTGGAACAGGCCGAGAGGCAGGCAGCCATCAGTAGCGCAAACAGGGTGGTCAGTTGTTTCATGATGTTCGGTCTCCTTAAAAATAGTGTCGATAGCGTGCAGCGAGTATGCGTGAAAGGTTTCCGGCTCCCGTGCCGCCGTTGGCCTGCTCCATGCGAAGCGACAGATGATCCTCGCCCGTCACGGAGCCGGCCAGGCCCAGTAATCCGGTATATCCCCGGCCATTGACGTTGTTGTGATTGGCGCAGACATCGTAGAAAGGCCGCCAGGCACGGGTATAGGTTTCCTGGATATTCTGCCCGGCGAGATTTTCGCCCATGCCCAGACACAGCCCCGCTGTTGTACTGCCTTCGGGCAGGAAATAACGTGTGCCATCCAGCGTGCCCGCAGCAATGGCGGCCTGGACGCTGAGCGGCAGGGCAGCGAGAGCCTGGGTTCCAGGGGCTCCGTTGTAGGAGAAGTTCTGGCGGGTGGCATACAGACGCAGCCGCCAGTCCGGGTATTCCAGACGGATGCGGTAACCGGCTTCGACGTTGAAGGTGCGGCTGCTGCCCAGATAATCCTGATATTGCGTGTGATAGCGTTTGAGCTGGGTGTTGAAGCTCAGGTATTCGCGGCGGCTGAGGGCGTAGTGGATCGCGGCCTGAAGGCTGTCCTGATTCCCCGCTACCCGCAACGGCAGGCTGTCTGTTGCTTCTGCGCGCCGCTGCACTTCGCCGCTCAGGCTCACGCGGCTATCCCAGACCCAGGTCTGGGCCAGGCGCAGCCCCGTATTACCTGCCTGCTCCTTGTGCCGGAAAACTTCTACCGTCGTCTCGCCGCGTGTGCCCAGCCATTGCGCTTGCACCCGGTTGAGTTGCTGGCGGTCGGGCGTGGCGAGGGTGGTCTCGGTGGAGGATTGCCGGGTGCGGCTCATGCCCAGTGTCAGGCGCAGGCGACGGTCGGCCACGAGATGCAGCTCGATCTCATTCTGGCGGCCATCGTAGGCTCCGGCGGTTTCTTTTGCGAGCCGCATCTGGACATGGTTGAGGTGTTTCGGGGCGTGCTGGCGGTAGCGGTCGTAGAGTTCTTCGTCCACATCGCTGTGGTTCATGCCCTGAAAGGCGATATCCAGTGCGAGAGGCCAGTGTTCCAGTGCAGCGGCGGTATCGTAGCGGTTGTAGATCGGCAGGGCATCGCCGTGTTGCAGAAGCAGGCGATTCATGGTCTGGGTATCGTTCTGCTGCAAAGCCGTCTGGGCCTCGCCCCAGAGCGCGCCGAGTGGAACCTGATTCTGTTCGACACCCGGGGCAGCGGCCATCCGGCGCAGGGCATTGAGCCAGAGCCAGGCGCGGGCTTCGGCGGGTTGCTCGCGCCCAACCGCCCAACCCAGCACGAGGTCACGGGTTTGGGCATCGGCCAGCGGGGCGGGCGGCGCGTTGCCATTCGTTTCATCAGCGGCTTCTTCAGCGCGTGTTCGCACGGGGCGGGGTTGCGGCAGACCTCGCAGATCCGTCACGACCTTGCGAACCAAGGCCAGAGCCGGGTCAGCCGGTGCGTCGAGTAAAGCGAGTCGTGCGCGGGCGAGCAGATCGGGTTGTGGATCAAGCGGTAGATTCAGATCGGGCTGCGGGTATTTCTCACGCAGCTTCAGCCAGGCATGCCGACGAATCCGCGAGGCCATGCCACCTTGCTGTATGCGCTCCAGGGCATCGGCATAGTTGAGCAGCAAAAGGAAGTCGTCCGGAGCCCGGGTGATCTCTTTGCGATACCAGTGCAGGGCTGTGCGGTATTGATCCAGCGCGTGGTAGGCGGCGGCACAGGGCAACCAGAGCGTGCGGCTTTGTTCGGCCCGCTTGCCCAGCCTTTGCAGGAGGGTTTGCAATTCCGCGTGCCGATGCTGGTTGACAAGGAACCAGATCATTGTGACCAATGTGTCGTCGGATTCAGGCTGCAGGTGCCTGGCTTTCTGCAGATCCAGCCAGGCGGCATCCGGCTGACGGGTCGCCTGGGAGTGGCGGGCACGCAGAAGGAGGAAATGCGGATTTTGTTCAAGTTTCAACCGGGATTCGGGAGAAAGCTCGGCCAGAAGGCGTTTGGCCATCGCGCTTCGACTTTGATCGACGTAATACTCGAAGGCATCGATGAATTGCTGGGTATCGTTGCGACGACGCCAGAGTTCCAGCGCCAGTTCGGCGGCACGAGCCGGATGGGTGCTGCGAACTTCGACAATCAGCCGAGGCCAGTCCGCCCGCTTTCCGACGGTGGTGCTTTCCATCTTGCGAATGGCCTGCTCGGCCGCGTCGGTGTGCGCGAGATCGAGAGCCAGGTTGATGAAGAGTGTCCAGTAGGGCTCGGCGTCCTGTCCGGCCTGTTTTTGCTGGCTGGACAGCAGCGTGTAAGCCTGCTCGGCCTGGTCGCGGCGCAGGTGAATGATGGCAGCGCGCAGTGCGGCGGATTGCGAGAAGGGGGTTAGCCGGACACGTTCGGTATAAAGGCGCAGGGCCCGGTCGTCGTCTCCGGCGTCATCCGCCAGTTTCGCCGCCTGATCGAGCAGGAATATCTGGTTCAGTTGTCGGTACTGCTGCTCAAAGAAGCGAGAACCCTCCAGAGCCTGGGCGGCCGAATCTGCCTGAAAAAGGGCGTAGAGATCTTGCCATTGCGCTTCGGTCAACACCCGGGCTGCTCCGGGTTTTTGCAAGCGCAGCAGCCAGACATGCAAGGAGGCTTCCGGCTGGTCAGCCAAGGGCGCGAGCCTTTGGACGGCCGCCAGGGTTTCAGTGCTGCGGTCCCCCTTTTTGAAAAGGGTGTCCCACTGAGCCCAGGCGATGAGCGGGCGTTGTGTCCATTCGGCCACTCGTGCCAGCTTGCGACGCCATTCGAGATCACTGGGTGCGTTTTCGACGGCTTTCCGGGCGACCCGGAAAGCGTTTTCACGATCGCCATTCCCAAGGAAAGCGTCAAAGGCCAGCGCATAGTCTTCAGCATTGAAAGGCAGCATGCCGCTTTCCTGGGCGGCGGTTTTTTGAGGCGAGACGGGAGACGCCTGCCGAACGGGAGGCTGGTGTGAAGAGTGAGCCAGAGCCATGGCCGAGGTAAACAGCAGAAGGCCGCAGGAGAGCAGGATGTGCAAACGCGGAGCCTGCCTCGAGTGCAGATTCAAAGGCTGCGAGTGTGTCGAGCAGTGTTTCATGCATCGCTCCCGTTGACCTGGCCGAACATGAGCTTCCGGGCGTAGGCGGCTGCACGTGCGGGATCGCCCGCAGCCATGGCCGTGCGAACCAGATAACGCAGGGTGGGTGCGTCGGTGGCCAGATTGCCCAGACCGGCGTCAGCGGCCTGCATGGCCTCGGCAAAGCGGCTGGCCGCCATCCAGGCTCCGATTCCCTCCTGGAAATAATTCCGTGCTTCGTCAATTTGTGTGGCGTGATGCCGCGCGAGCAGAAAAAGCTGGGCCGACAAATCGTACTGGCCAGTTCCCAGCGCAATACGAGCCTGGGCAGACAGGATGCCAGACAAGGTTTCTCCTTTAGCCAGCCCCCCTTCTTTTGCGGCACGTTGCAGCAGACCCACGCCGAGAGTCGTCTGGCCGAGACGGAAAGCCAAAAGAGCGAGTTGACGAGTTTCTTCCGGAGATACGGCTTCCTTTAACTGTTGCTCGAGCAGGCTTGCCATTCGGGCACGGATCATGATCCGATCCCGGTTCGCTCCGGTCGAGAGTGCTTGCGCGTAGCGTTGTAGCAGCAGTTGTCGCGCTTCGTGGCGTTGCGGTCCCGTGGCGTTTTCGAACACGGGCTTCAGGAGACTTTCCATCGCGGCCGCTTCCAGCTTTTCTTGCCGGGCGCGAGCCAGAAGAATGGCCAGATCTGGGTTTTGAGGATCGGTACGGTGAAGGTTGTCGATGTAGAACAGCGTCAGTTCATCGAGTTCTTTTTGGCCGTAAAGGCTTTTGACGAGAGCCTGGCGAGGGAAAATGACGACGAACAGGCTCAGCATGATGAGGGCGATCAACCCCAGCTGCCAGTTCTCGGCCAGCCTCAGGCGCGGCAGGTCGCCGTGTTCAGTGCTGACAAATCGCTTCGAGCG
This sequence comes from uncultured Sterolibacterium sp., assembly GCA_964521075.1. Taxonomy (GTDB): domain Bacteria; phylum Pseudomonadota; class Gammaproteobacteria; order Burkholderiales; family Rhodocyclaceae; genus Sterolibacterium. Next base: position 2,788 of record CAZFPI010000010.1, on the reverse strand, counting down.
GCTGGGCAACATGGTCGTTCAATCGGTAAAAAATTTGTGTGCCTTCGCGGCGCACCGGCGCGAGCGTGTGCCCCTTAACCTGCACACGGCAGGCAGCGGCATTGGCCAGCGTGAATTCCAGGGGGGTATGACCGGCCAGTTGCCAGCGCAGCGTATTTCCTGCCCGTTGCGCCGACAGGATGCGGGCATTGGCTGACACCAGCCGGGGAGGGCGGACACTTGCCACAGGTATCAAGGCCAGATCCGCCGAACCTGCCGGGTCGGCGACATGGACATAGCGCACCGTACCCTGATCACGCCACCCTGCGATGCCCGTACTCACGGCCAGATCGGGTTCCCCCATGGCAAGCGGCAAACGCAAGGTCTGCAAATCCTTCATGCCACGCACCCGCCAGCCCGCCGCCGTGCGGGCAATGGCCACTTCGCGAAAATCGAGCACCTTGCGAGCGTATTCGGAGGCGAAAACGGGTGTGTTTTCCTGCTTCAGGGCCGCCTGGAAAACCTTGTCGAGCGACTGCATCCCGGCGCGTTTTGTCGCCAGATAAGTATGGAAATAAATGTCCATCGGCTTCAGACGGCGCGGTGACTCTGTGAGAGCGAAAGTCTCGATCATGCGCTCATAGCCGTAGAAGGGCCCCGTCCAGTCATTCGTATAGATGTTTTCATTCTGGTTCGGCGCGAAGACCTGAAACAGGCCACCCCGCTCGACACCCAGGCCTTCGACCTGTGTAAGCGTTTTACGCGATAGGGTGGTCGTCGTATCGCCGCCATTCATGTTCAGCACACCCAGCTTCTGTGTCCATTCGAGCGCATCGCGGCCTGGAATACAGTTTCCCGTCCAGAAAAACATCGCCACCTTTTTCCCCGGCGGAGCCAGACGGGTTTCGATGTAACGGATCGAGCCTTCGATCTCGCGCTGCAGGTTAAAACGGTAGCCTGGAACCGGAAGGGTGTAGCCGCCCTCGTCGTCTTCGCCCCCCTCACTACCACCCGCCTTGCGCCAGTTGAAGGGGTGGGAATAGCTGTGTGAAGCAATTTCGACATTCGGGGCCTGAAAAATGTCACGCGCCACAGACTCGAGCTTCGAGGACAATTTCGGGTAAAGCCCCTGCGGAGAAAGCTCCGCTTCGATCACGGAAATCGTCATGGGCAAAGAGTATTTTTTCACCACACGGTCGCGCACGACCTCTCCCGCATAGGGGTTGCCCGCCAGTTCGGAGCGGCTCACGAAACCGTCGCCATCCATATGCACCATCAGCATGCGCCGCCCGCTGTCCGTCGTGACGTCGGGAACGGGCATCTCCGGGAGCCTGAGTGCTGCGCGGAAAAAAGCAAACGGGTCCATGACCCAGCGGATGTCCGTCTGATTGGAAAGCGTCACCGACACATAAGGCGAAATCACATAGCCGCCCCAAGGCATGATGGCCGCCGCGACCTGCCGTTCCTTGCCTTGCCCCAGCGTCAGGAGGGGACGCCCCTGTTTTGCGGAAAGCGGATAAAAATTGACCGCCTGCGGAACCACACGAGTTTCCAGACCCATCATGGCATCCTGTCCGATGATCTCGACAGGGCTCCCGGTATCGGTATTCACGGCAAGACGCATCTCCAGCCCGAGCGTCTGCGACAAGGGTGTGGCCAGCAGCGGGTTGATCCGGCCAAGAATACCCACAGGCACGCCCTCGGCGACACGCGCCACCAGCCAGGCAGCCAGGCGCCGCACATCTTCGGGTTCGGTGATGCCATCCAGCCAGATAACGACTCCGGCATAACGTCCGGCGAGGGGCTGTTCAGGCAAATGCCGTGGATCGGCATATCCAGCGGTGTAGCCCAGATAATTCAGGGGCATGGTGGCCAGCCGGACGACGTCATCCTGCCGCAAGGCATATTCATTCTCCAGCGGCCCATGCACCAGCAGCACTTTTCGCGGCATGACCTCGATGCTACCCACACCCAGCGTGGTCAGATCCCCCGTCGTGACCCAGGGAATGAACCCCTCTGCCTCGATCTTCCGGGCGGTCTGGCGCGCCTGCTCGCGTTGCGCGGCGGGGAGGTAGTCGATGACGATGGCGGGAAGGTGATATTCGCTCTGCACCCGTTTCAGTTGTCCGCGCAGCCATTCGCGATCCTGTTCGGGGACGGGGCGGTAGCGTTGGCTGGCTGCGTCGTAAGATTCAAACAGCGATTCCGCCACGACCGCCGTGGCCTGGGCGTGGGTGCGGTCGAGGATTTCAAACCCCCGGTTGAAGATCAGCTGGGCTGCGGGGTAACGCTGCTTGATTTGACAAATGACGGCCACCAGCCCGGCTTCCTGCGCGGCGCGCTGTTCCGGTGTTTTGGCGACGAGCTGAAAGGCATCCAGCGTGTCGAGAAAGAAGCTGCGGTAACCTTTTTCCCACAGCGGGGTGATGAGCCGGTCAACGAAAAAAGCAGGCCATTCGGCCCGGGACTGGTCGATGACCCGGCTGCCCCAGGCGCGGTTGTCGCCGATCAGCCACGACGCAGGCATTTTCAGCGATGCCACTTTCGAGGCATGGATTTCACCCACGGAAACATAGGCCGCAATGCGGGTTAGCGGCAGATTGGGCAAGGCACCCTGGACGTGATCCGGTTCGACGACGGCAAGATCAAAAGCCTGCAGCTCACTCCAGGCCGGGGCTTCGCCGTAATAAAACGCGACAGACCGGAGGGGCTCCTGCGCCGCTTCCTTCGCGGGCGCGGCCAAGGACAGAGCCGAATGCGCCAGCGCACAGAAAAACACGAGCTGCGCGAGCAGATTCAGCCGCCCGAA
>CAZFPI010000009.1:0-40641 GCA_964521075.1 uncultured Sterolibacterium sp. | reverse complement strand
ATTATAGGAAACATTTCAGAGCTTGTAAACAAGTTTTTGAAGATTTTTTCAAAAACTTGCACTGTTTCTTTTGAATCGCTTTCAAATCAGGGTGATACGCGCGTACTTCCGTTTTCCGACCTGTAATACGAAAGTATCACCAGCCGCGAGGGCGAGATCCTTGTCGGCCAGTTTTTCGCCGTTCAGGCGCACACCGCCTTGCCCGATCATCCGCAAGGCTTCGGATGTGCTGCTGGTGAGCCCCGCTTGCTTGAGTATCTGAATAATAGGTAGCCCTGTTCCTGCGGGTGCGTTCACGTTCAGTGTGAGCTCGGGCATGTCCTCCGGCAGGCTGCCGTGCCTGAACCTGGCTTCGAATTCCTGCAACGCTTCTTCGGCGGCTGCCTTTGAATGGAAGCGCGCGACGATTTCTTGCGCCAGCAGCACTTTGATGTCTCGCGGATTGCGCCCCGCTTCGGCCTCACGGCGATACCCGGCGATTTCTTCTGCTGTCCGGAAGGAGAGCAGATCATAGTAACGCCACATCAGTTCATCCGGGATGGACATGAGCTTGCCAAAGATTTCCCGGGGGGGCTCGGTGATGCCTATATAGTTACCCAGGGACTTGGACATCTTATTGACGCCATCCAGCCCCTCGAGGAGCGGCATCATGAGAATGCATTGCGGCGGCTGTCCATAATGCTTCTGCAATTCCCGCCCGACCAGCAAATTGAATTTCTGGTCTGTCCCGCCCAGTTCCACGTCTGCCTTCATTGCCACAGAGTCGTACCCCTGACAGAGCGGATACAGAAACTCGTGAATTGCGATGGACTGCTGAGCGGCGTAACGCTTGGAAAAGTCGTCGCGTTCCAGCATCCGGGCGACGGTATGCTGCGCGGCCAGCCGGATCATGCCCGCCGAGCCCAGCGATTCGAGCCAGGTGGAATTGAAGCAGATTTCTGTCTGCGCCGGGTCGAGGATGCGAAAGACCTGATCCTGATAGGTGCGGGCATTTTCGACGATCTGTTCGCGCGACAGCGGCGGGCGGGTGACATTTTTACCCGTGGGGTCGCCGATCATGCCGGTAAAGTCGCCAATCAGAAACATGACCTTGTGGCCCAGTTCCTGAAAATGCCGCAGTTTGTTGATGAGGACGGTGTGCCCCAGGTGCAGGTCGGGGGCGGTGGGGTCGAACCCGGCCTTGATCCGCAGTGGCCTGCCTTCCTTCAATTTTTCGAGCAATTCGCTCTCGACCAGAAGTTCGTCGATACCGCGTTTGATGAGTGCTAGCTGAGACTGGATTTCCATGGCGACTGCCAAAGATTTTTCGACCGGAGTGGACCGCCCGGGTTTTTGTTAGAATGGGCGGATCAAATTCGGTCCATATCTCTGATGAATAAAGAAAAGACTGGAATTCTAGCGCAACTCATCCGCTTCCGCGCGGCGCATCCCGGCCCCTTCTGGGCCTCTGCCGGCCTGGCCACACTGTCGATGTTCGGCATGGTCGCCGCTTTCGGCACGGCACCGGGAACCCTCGAACAATCCCTGCAGCAACAGACCGTCGTCGAACAACTGGCACCTGCCATCAGCCTGGCTCCCAGAAGCGATAGCGAATTCTTCGTTCGCGAAGAACGTGTCCAACGGGGCGATACGGTCGCCAGCCTGTTTTCCCGTCTGGGCATCCAGGATGACGCAGCCTTCCGCTCCTTGCGTAGCAACCCGGTGGGGCAGCACGTCTTTCGTCAGTTGCGTCCGGGCAAAACCATCACCGCGCATGTCAATGACAGCGGCGAACTGCTCGCCCTGATCTACCCGCTGAACGGTTCGGATCGCGCCCTCTTCATCGATCGCCGCGATGGCCGCCTGAATGTCAGCGAACGCGCCCTGCCGCTGGAGACGCACACCCAGATCAAATCCGGCGAAATCCAAAGCTCCCTCTTCGGCGCGACGGACGATGCGGGCATTCCCGACAGCATCGCCCTGCAGATGGCCGACATTTTCGGCGGTGATGTCGATTTCCACCGGGGGCTGCGTCGTGGCGACCAGTTCTCTGTCGTTTATGAAACCTTGACCCACCTTGGCCGCCCGGTTCGCACCGGCCGCATTCTGGCCGCCGAATTCGTCAATGATGGCAAGCACTATCGCGCCGTCTGGTATGGTGAAAACGACGACGGAAAGGGCGGCTACTACACGCCCGAAGGCAAGAGCCTGCGCCATGCCTTCCTGCGCTCTCCCCTGGAGTTCTCCCGTATTTCCTCCGGCTTCACCACCGCCCGTTTCCACCCCATTCTCCAGACCTGGCGCGCCCACAAAGGGGTGGATTACGCCGCTCCCACCGGAACGCGCGTCAAGGCCACCAGCGATGGCACGGTAGATTTCGTTGGCAATCAGGGCGGCTATGGCCGGGTCGTGATCCTGCGCCACCAGGCCAAGTATTCCACTGTTTATGGCCATCTCTCGGGCTTCGCCCAGGGCTTGCGAAAAGGCGGTCACGTCAGCCAGGGCGACATCATCGGCTACGTTGGCAGTTCTGGCTGGGCCACCGGCCCGCATCTGCACTACGAATTCCGCATCAACAACGTGCAGCAAAACCCGCTTGCCGTCGCCCTGCCCAACGCCCAGCCCCTGTCTCCGGCGCAAATCACCGCTTTCCGGAAGAAAACGCAATCCATCCTGGCGAGCCTGGCTCTGGTCAAGGATCAGCATCTGGCCCTCCTCGACTGAGACAGGCCGTGACACCCCCTCCGGCCCTGTTCGTCGGCCTGATGTCAGGCACGAGCCTGGACGGAGTGGATGCCGCGCTGGTTGATCTCTCCCGGGCCGTACCGCAGCTTTCCCACACGGTCTGGCTTCCCTACCCTGACGACCTGCGCGAGGACATTCTCGCGCTGCACACGCCCGGGCAAGACGAACTGCATCGTGCGGCGATGCTCGGACAACGTCTCGCACACCTTTACGCCGAAGCCGTCGCCGGGGTGCTCGCCCGGGCCGGGCGAACAGCGGCAGAAATCACCGCCATTGGCTGCCACGGCCAGACCGTGCGCCACCGCCCCGAACGGGGCTACACCCTGCAGATCAACGCCCCCGCCCTGCTGGCCGAACTCACCGGCATCGACGTCGTCGCCGACTTTCGCAGCCGGGACATCGCTGCGGGCGGGCAAGGGGCCCCCCTGGTTCCCGCCTTTCACGCCGCCGTCTTTGCCCACCCGGAAACCCACCGGGTCATCCTCAACATCGGCGGCATCGCCAACCTCACCCGCCTGTCCCCGGGGCACGATGTCTGCGGTTTCGATTGCGGCCCGGGCAATCTACTGCTCGATGCCTGGATAGCAAAACACCAGGGAAAATCCTTTGACACGAACGGCGAATGGGCGGCCAGCGGCAAAGTGCTTGGCAAACTCCTCGACCGCCTGCTCGAACACCCGTTTTTCCACGGCCCACCCCCCAAGAGCTGCGGCCGGGAAGAATTCAATCTGTACTGGTTGAGCGAACGGCTGGAAGGCAACGAAAACCCTGCCGATGTGCAGGCAACCCTGCTCGCGCTGACTGCCACCTCGATCCGGCACGCGCTGGAAGATTTTTGCCCCGGGGCCGACGAACTCTACGTTTGCGGTGGCGGAGCCCACAACCACGCACTGCTGGCGGATCTTTCGCATCGGCTGCCGAAAGTCAGTGTGCGAACGACCGAAGAGCTCGGCCTGCCCGCCGACTGGGTCGAAGCCGTGGCCTTTGCCTGGCTCGCCTGGCGGACGACCACAGGGCAGCCAGGCAATCTGCCTGCCGTCACGGGAGCGGCCGGCCCACGACGGCTAGGCGGCATCTACCCCGCGTAATTTCTGCCGGCACCGGGGGAAGCCCAAAGAAAACGGGCAGGGGCAGGGGCACTACCACACACCACACACCTCACGCCTCCTTGCCCTGCCGGAAGGTTTAGCCGGTCAAACGGTAAACGAAGAACCGCAACCGCAGGTCGACTGGGCATTCGGGTTCTTGATGACGAACTGCGAACCTTGCAGGCCTTCCGAATAATCGATTTCGGCACCGACCAGATATTGATAGCTCATCGGGTCGATCAGCAGCTGCACACCGCCTTTTTCAACGACGGTATCGTCCTCGTTCTGGTCTTCCTCGAAAGTGAAGCCGTACTGGAAGCCGGAACAACCGCCGCCGCTGACGAACACGCGCAGCTTGAGGTCAGGATTGCCTTCTTCGGCGATCAGGTCACGGACTTTTTCGACAGCCTTGTCGGTAAAGACCATCGGCAGGGGCATTTCAGCGGGGGCATTCATGATGGGACTCCTCTCAAATACGGGATGCTTCAATTCTAAACCATAAAACCGGTATTAATCAGACACCATTCCACCCCGCCACCCCGGCCCAACCCGAAACGGGCAGGCCACGCGGTTTACTGGCCTGAGGCCAGTTTCAGTTCCGTCACCTGGCCCGAAGCCGCCAGGCAATCCAGTTGCCCCCGCAGTACTGCGCCTAGCTGGATTTCGATGGTGTTATACCGGACATCGCCCACGAGCCGGGCATTGGGATGAAGCTCCAGAAAATCCGTCGAATGCACCGCGCCGTTGATTGCGCCATTGACGATCATCCGCGCCACATCGACATTGCCCTCGATCCGTGCCTGCTCGCTCACGATCAGGAGACAATCCTGCCCCTCGGCAGCGCACACATTCCCCTGGATTTCACCATCGAGCCGCAGACCACCTGAAAAAGTGACATCCCCGACGATGCGCGTTCCCCGGCCAATCAGGGTATCGATATGATTCCGGCTCTGCGATTTTGATTTTCCGCCTAAAAACATGGCTATCCTTTCCATTCAACATGCCGGGAAGCCTTCAGCGTGCCCCCCTGTAAAAGACGGACTTCCAGTCCCTTGAGCCGGGCATCGGCCGGGATCGGGAAGCCGCCTTCGATCCGTTTGAAATAACGAAAATCGACCTGATAAGCCGGCAGGGCCGCATCGGATGCCGAAGGCAAACGCAGGGCCACGCTCCGCCCGTCTTGCACCAGATCGAGCACCAGTTGCAATTGCCCCTTGAATTCACGCTCTTTACCGCCTTGCATGGCCAGCAGCATGCGGTAACGATACTGACCAGCATGGCCGATTTCAGGTTCGACCCGCAAACGATGGATGCCCAGACTACCGTCATCCTTCCGGGCGAGATTTTCAAAAACGGACAAATCCTCCTTGAGCTGCCCGTTTTCCGCCTCCAGAACACGCAACTGATTCGCCATCTGCTGCTGCGCCGTACGCTCGATCTGCTCGCGGCTCTCGCCTGCATCGGCCACCCCGCGCAGCTGTTTCACTTCCCTTTCCAGCTCGACAAGCCGGGCGGAAAGAGTGTCGCGCTCCTGCGCCAGCGCGCCCCGGTCCAGCCCGGCCTGACGCTGCGCGAAAGCGTAAATCAGGGCCGCGCAAAAGGAAACACCCGCCACCAGCAAAAGCAGCCCTGCTGTCCGCCAGTACCAGGGGACATGCGCCCGCACCGACACCCTGGGCGCGCTGGCCGCCAGACGATGACGCCAGCGACGCCACTTCAGGGAAGGACGGGAAGCTGTGTGAGGCCTTCGCACTCGTCGCGCCCAAACATCAGATTCATGTTCTGCACCGCCTGCCCCGCCGCGCCTTTGACGAGATTGTCGATCACCGACAGGATCACGAGCGTATCGCCGCCCTGCGGACGATGCACGGCGATGCGGCAAAGATTGGCCGAACGCACCGAGCGGGTTTCAGGGTGGCTGCCTGCGGGCAGGACATCGACAAAACTCTCTCCGGCGTAACGCTGTTCGAACAAAGCCTGAAAATCCTCATCCCGCGTGATGCGGGCGTACAGCGTGGCGTGGATACCCCGGATCATGGGGGTCAGGTGCGGCACGAAGGTCAGCCCCACCGGATGCTGCGCGATCCGCGACAAACCCTGAACGACTTCGGGATGATGACGATGGCCTGCCACGCCATAGGCCTTGAAATTATCGGCCGCCTCGGAAAACAGAATATGCGTCTCCGCCTTGCGGCCCGCGCCGGAAACCCCCGATTTCACATCGGCCACCAGATGCTTCAGGTCGATACAGTCGGCTTCGACCAGAGGCAGAAAGCCCAGTTGCGTCGCCGTCGGATAACAGCCGGGATTGGCCACCAGGCGCGCGCCCCGTATCTGCTCGCGGAAAAGCTCCGGCAGGCCATACACCGCTTCGTCAACCAGCTCCGGGCTGGCGTGTTTCATGCCGTACCACTTTTCCCAGACGGCCACATCCTTGATGCGAAAATCCGCCGCCAGGTCGATCACCCTCACCCCGGCTGCCAGCAGGCTGCCTGCCTGCTGCATGGCGATGCCGTTGGGTGTGGCGAAAAACACCACATCGCAATCCGTCAAAGCCGCGGCCGAAGGATCGGAAAAACACAATGGCACACGTCCGCGCAGACTCGGAAACATATCGGCCACCGGCGTTCCGGCCTCGCCACGCGAGGTAATCGCCTTCAGTTCCACCCCCGGGTGCTGCGCCAGCAAGCGCAAAAGTTCAACCCCGGTATATCCCGTTCCGCCAACCACACCCACCTTGATCATTGCATTCTCCATCCAGCGTTCAGTCGAAACCAGCCGGTCATGGTAACGCCATGATCCGGCACGAAGCAAGCCAGGCCCCCCGCCAGTCTTCGGCTTATGTCACATAAGGCGTCGGATCAGCGATCCCCGCCGCCAGAAAGCCCTCATGTCGCAAGCGGCAGGAATCACACACCCCGCAGGCACGGCCCGACGCATCCGCCTGATAACAGGAAACGGTGAGCGCGTAATCCACCCCCAGCGCATGCCCCTGACGGATGATGTCAGCCTTTCCAAGGTCGATGAGCGGCGCATGCAGCCGCAAGGGCCGCCCCTCCACCGCCGCGCGGGTCGCCAGATTGGCCATGGCCTCGAAAGCACGGACATACTCCGGGCGGCAATCCGGATAACCGGAATAATCCACGGCATTTACCCCCACGAAAATATCGCTGGCATCGAGCACTTCGGCCCAGGCCAGGGCCAGCGAAAGCATGATGGTATTGCGCGCCGGAACATAAGTCAGCGGAATGCCCGGCTGGATACCGCCCGTGGGTATATCGATTTCCGGGTCGGTCAAGGCCGAGCCGCCAAAGGCGGCCAGGTCAAGATTCAAGGTTTGATGCGCCTTTGCGCCAAGGTGAGCGGCCACTCTCGCGGCGGCCTCCAGTTCAACACGATGACGCTGGCCATAGTCGAGCGAAAGACAATGGCAGGCGTAACCCTGCGCGCGCGCCATCGCCAGCACCGTCGCCGAATCCAGCCCGCCAGACAGCAACACGACGGCATTGGCAGCCTCAGCCTGAAAGGTATCGGAATTTTTTTTAGCCACGGCAGTCACCTGCATTACTTTCCACGCTGGGCACCCCACAAAATCTTGTGCAACTGCAACTGGAAACGCACAGGCAGGCGATCACGCAAGACCCACCCTGCCAGCTCCCGGGGTTCCAGCTCGCCTTGCACCGGCGAAAACAACACCGGGCAAATCTTTGCGAGTGAATGCTGAACCAGCATATCCTTCGCCCAGACATAGTCTTCCGGCGAAGCCAGTACACACTTGATTTCATCCCGGGGCGTGAGAAACCGCAGATTTTCCCAACGGTTGGCGCAGGACTCCCCGGAAGCCGGAGCCTTGAGATCCATGATCTTCGACACCCGGCCATCGACCCCAGAAATATCCAGTGCCCCACTTGTTTCCAGCGAAACATCCCGCCCCGCCTCACACAAGGCATGAAGCAGGGCCAGACAATCCTTCTGCGCGAGGGGCTCGCCGCCGGTCACACAAACCACCGGACAATCAAACTCCATCACCCGCGCGACGACTTCCGCCACCGTCAACGATTCCCCCCCGCTGAAGGCATATTCGCTATCGCACCAGCGGCAACGCAGCGGGCATCCCGTCAGACGAACGAAAACCGTCGGCAAGCCGACACGGGTCGACTCGCCCTGAATGGAATGAAAAATCTCGCTGACGAGTAGCATGATATCCCCCCCGTCAGCCCGAAAACCGGCCTACCTGGCCGACAGGCGAGCACGCGCCGAGGTAGCCGCCGCGCTGGCGGGGTACTTGCCAACGAGCAACTCCAGCGTCTTTCGCATCGCCTTGAGATTCCCTGCCTCGCGGTAGCTATTGGCCTGCCCCAGCAGCGCGTCTGCCGCCTTGGCATCGGACGGCCAGGTCGCCTGCACCTTGCCAAACAGCTCGGCGGCCTTCGGGAATTCACGCAACTGGTAATGCGCCGATGCCACCCAGAAATGCGCGCTGGGCAAAAGAGTGCTGTTTTCGTAATTAGCGATGAAACCCTCGAATGCGGCCTTGGCCTCCTTGAACTTCGACGCCTTGAACAGGGTCAGGGCTGTTTCGTAATCCCGTGCCTCGGCGGCCGGATCACGCGGCGGAGTTTCAGGTTTTTCCGGTGTTTCTGCTGCTGTCTCGATGGCCGACTCCATCTTTCTTAGCCGGGTATCGAGATCGACATAAAAATCCTTCTGGCGTTTTTGCGCGGTTTCCAGATCATAGGTCATGACCTCCGCCTGCCCGCGCAGGCGCGCCAGCTCCGCCTTCAGCTGCTCGATCTGGTTGGCCAGATCGAGCTGTGCACTCGTGGCATTGGCCGCCGTCGTAGCCAGCGCATCAATGCGCTTGCCCTGTTCGGTCAAATCCCGGCGCAGGCTTTCGATGCGATTACGCGCCTCGTCATCATCAAACAGCCCGGCCCGGGCCGGTATCGAGCCCAACCCGAAACAGGCGGCGGCCAGAAGCAGCCCGAGCTTGCGACGGCCCCACATCATCAAAACTCGCCCGTATAGAGAATGTCGCCCCGGCGATTTTCAGCCCAGCATTCTTCCGTGTGTTCCGTGCAACGCGGCTTCTCCTTGCCCAGGCTGACAGCCTCGATCTGCTCATCCTTCGCCCCCAGAAGCAGCAGGGATTTTCTCACTGCCTCGGCACGCTTTTGCCCCAGGGCCAGGTTGTATTCCCGGCTGCCGCGATCATCGGCATTCCCCTGGATCAGCACCTTGAGCTTCGGGTTGGCGGCGAGGAAACGGCCATGCGCTTCCACCAGCGTCCTGAACTCATCCTTGATGACGTATTGATCGAAATCGAAGAACACGCTGCGTTTGGAAAGAATGCTTTTAGGATCCTTGAGCTGCGCGAGATCATTGCCATCCACCGTTCCTGCCGTCACCGACGCGACATGGGGCGTCTCGACAGACACCGGGCCGGGTTTGACCTCCTCGACCCGGGCAGCGGATTGCTCGGCAGCCGGCGGCTGGCTCGCGCAACCGGCCAGCAGCACGGAAAGAGAGAACAGGGAAGCCGCAAGGGCAGACTTGTAGGTGGACATGGCAATACCTCCGCGAAAAATTACTTGGAAAACGGTGCCCAGGCCGGCTCGCGGACATCGGCGGCCGAAATGGAGAGCTTCTGCTTCACGCGCCCGTCGACGGACACGACGGACAACACCCCGCGCCCCCCGGTTTCTGTGGCGTAAATAATCATGCGGCCATTGGGCGCGAAGCTGGGGGATTCATCCTTGACCGTATCCGTCAGAATCTGCGTCTGGCGGCTGGCCAGGTCCATCAGGGCAAGCTGGAAACGGCCACTGTTGCGCGTGATGTAGGCCATGCTCCTGCCATCGGGCGAGAGCCGGGGCGTGACGTTGTAACTGCCTTCAAAAGTCACCCGCTGAGCGTCCCCGCCAGTGGCCGGAATGCGATAAACCTGCGGGCTGCCGCCCCGGTCGGAAGTGAAGTAAATGAATTGTCCGTCCGGCGAAAACTGCGGCTCGGTATCAATACCGGCCGAACGGGCAAGACGCGTCACACCGCTGCCGTCGGCATTCACCAGAAAGAGCTGCGAGCCGCCTTCTTTCGAGAGCACGACAGCCAGCCTCTTGCCATCCGGCGACCAGGCCGGAGCCGAGTTCGAGCCTTTGAAATTCGCTGCCACATGACGGCGGCTGGTCGTCAGCGCATGAACGTAGATCACCGGCTTTTTTGCCTCAAAGGAAACATAGGCCAGGCGCGAGCCATCCGGCGACCAGGTCGGCGAAATGATCGGCTCGCGGGAAGTCAGGGCTGTTTGCGCGTTCATGCCATCCGCATCGGCAATCTGCAGTTCGTAACGCCCGGTCGTCTTCACCACATAGGCGATATGTGTCGAAAAAATCCCGGGTTCGCCGATCAGTTTTTCATAGACCTGATCGGCGATACGATGCGCTACGGCGCGAAGCTGCGGCGTCGTCGAAGCATAGGATTGCGCGGCCAGAGCTGCCTGTTTTGGCACATCGAGCAGGCGGAAGCGCGTCTCGAAACGGCCATCGCCCGCCAGCGAAGATGTCACGCTGCCGCTCACCAGCGCATCGGCATTGCGGGACTTGAGTTCTGCGAAATTGACGGCGGTCGACTCGTTCATCGGGGCCAGCCCCGGATCAACCAGGCGAAACAGGCCACTGCGTTCGAGGTCGGCCCGCAACACGGCGGTCAGGGATTGGGAAGTCAGACGTTCACCGGAAAAATCCGCCACGGCAACGGGCAGACGGTTCGCTCCCGCGCCGGTAATCTCGATGGCCAGCTGGGCCCGGGCCGATGTCGCCACGCAAGCCAGCGAAACCGCCAGAAAACCTGCGAAACGCCACGAACCACGACATGAAATATCAATAATTTTCAGCATCCCGGCATTATATCTTCAGAGGTGATGAACTTACTCGTCCAGCGGATGGAAGCGCAGTTCCAGCGCGCGCGAAAACAGCTCCCCGCTGGCAGGCTTGGGCAAGGGAGAAGATTTGTGAATGGCGCGCTCCACCGCCGCGTCGTAAATGGCATGGCCACTGGATTTCTTCAGGTGCACACTCAGTATCTCGCCACTGGGGAACTGTACGACCTCAAAAACAGCCTCCGGGTTCCCTTTGATATCCGGCGGCAAAATGATGTTGCCGCGAATGCGGGCGCGTATCCGGCCAATGTAATCGGCCATGGCCCGTTCCTTCGCCTGCGAAGCCCGGGCCGACTGGAAATCGGCCAGCTCCCTGGCTGCCGCGCCGCTGGCCTCAGCCGCCCGGCGATCAGCCGAGGTCCGGCGCAACTCCTGTTCCAGCTGTTTCTGGAAGGGGTCCTCCGCAACCGCCGCCTGGGGCCTGGGCTGCGGCTGCGGCTTGGGTTCCGGTTTCTTTTCTTTCAGCGCGATATCAGGCCGGGCCTGCGGCAAGGATGGCCCGGGATCGGCCACGGGAGCCCGGACAGGCCGGGGCGTGGCTTTGGCAGGCTCGGCAGGCGGAGGAGGAGAAGGGGGGGGAGGAAGGGAAGCCCCTGCCGGGCTGGCCACGCTGACCGGCCCTACCAATTCGACTTCGACCGCCGCATTCACCTTCGTCTGCCAGCGAATGCCGTAGAGCAAAAAAGCCGCCAGCAGAAAATGCACCAGCAGCGTCATCACCAGCGAAATATATTTCCCGTGACGGTCGGCGGTCACGGTCAGCGACGAGATTTCCATCGGTGAAAGAGTGCTCGGGCTCATGGGCTCAGGGCATCAAGGTCGGCGGCAGTCTCACTGCCCTTCCTTTACCGCGCCATGGTTCGAGGGCTGCACCAGTAAACCGATTTTCGTGATCCGGTTTTTCTGCAGTTCGTCCATGACATTGAGCACAGCCTCGTAGCGCACGTTTTTATCGCCGGCAATCAGGACGGCCTGCTGCGCGTTTTTCGCCTGCGCCGCCTTGATCTGCGCCACCAGTGCATCGCGGCCGAGCTCGACCTCGGCTCCACCCCGGCCACGATCGCGCAGCCCCAGTCTGGCATCAGCATGGATGACGACTTCCAGCGGGGCTACCGGCGGCTGGTTTGCCTGGCCGACACTGGGCAGATCCACGCTGCCCGTCTGGATCATGGGAGCCGTGACCATGAAAATCACGAGCAGAACCAGCATCACGTCGATGTAGGGCACGACGTTGATCTGGTTCATCTGACGACGCTGTCGCATGCCGCAGCCTCCGGCCTCTAGCGCAACTGGCGTTGCAGGATGTTGGAAAACTCCTCCATGAAACTTTCCAGCCTGACGGCCAGCCGATCGACATCATGGGAGTAACGGTTATAGGCGACGACCGCCGGGATAGAGGCAAACAGGCCAATGGCCGTGGCGACCAGAGCCTCGGCAATCCCCGGTGCGACGGTCGACAAGGTGGCCGAGCTCATCTGCCCCAAACCACGGAAGGAGTGCATGATGCCCCAGACCGTGCCGAACAGGCCCACATAGGGCGAGACGGAACCGACCGAAGCCAGAAAAGAAAGATGAGCATCGAGCGCGTCGATTTCACGCTGGTAAGTCGCCCGCATGGCACGGCGAGCACCGTCGACGACCATGGAGGGGTCCGCCGTTTTCTGGCCGCGCAGCTTGGTGAATTCGCGATAACCCGCCTCGAAGATATGTTCCAGCGCACCGCTTTCGTGCCGCGCGTGGACCGCTGCCTGATAAAGCGCGTCGAGATCTCCGCCACTCCAGAACTCGCGCTCGAAGGCATCCGTGCGTGCCCGGGCGTCCCGCAGCGCGAACCACTTCCGGAAAATCCAGTACCACGACATCACGGAAACACCAGCGAGCAAGAGCAGTATCAGCTTGACCACCAGACTGGCATTGGCGATCAGCTCGATGATGGACATATCCTGGGTCACATTCATGACATTCTTTCCGTCGGGTTCAGTTCAGTTCGTTTCAATTCGTTTCAATTCGATTCCGGCAAAAGCCGCGCAAACAGGGCGTGCAGCGATGCGGGCAGGGCCACCGGGCGACCGCAGCCCGGGTCGACACAGGCAATCCGCATCCGGCCTGTCGCCAGGATTTCCTCGCCACGCCGCACCCGCTGGTCGAACACGACCTGAGCACGCCCCAGCGATTCAAGGGTATTGACCACCTCCAGCGCATCATCGAGCCGTGCGGGCCTGAGATACTCCACCGCCGCCGAACGCGCCACAAACGCCACGCCATGCGTTTCCACCATGCGTGATTGCTCGAAGCCCAGTGAACGCAGCCACTCCGTGCGGGCGCGCTCCATGAATTTCAGATAATTGGCGTAATAGACCATGCCGGCGGCGTCAGTGTCCTCGTAGTAGATACGCAGCGGATAAACGAAGTTCCGTGATTCCATGATTTTCATTCCAGGTTCAGCTCGCCGGGTCATCCCAAAGTTCCGGCGAGCGCGGATGCATCCCGACTCCGACTCCGACTCCGACTCCGACTCCGACTCCGACTCCGCCCCCGCCCGGTTGCGCCAGGCCAAAGTGCCGCCAGATGGCCGGTGTCGCCACCCGCCCTCTCGGCGTGCGCTGCAGATAGCCTTGCTGGATGAGATAAGGCTCCAGCACATCCTCGATGGTGTCGCGTGCCTCGCCGATGGCCGCAGCAAGGTTATCCACCCCCACGGGCCCACCGGAAAACTTCTCCAGCATCGCGCCCAGCAGCTTGCGATCCATCAGATCCAGCCCCAGCGGGTCAACATCCAGCATGATGAGCGCGGCATCGGCCACGTCCCGCGTGATGCGGCCATCGGCCTTGACCTCGGCGTAATCACGCACCCGCCGTAGCAGACGGTTCGCGATGCGCGGCGTCCCCCGCGAACGCTTCGCGATTTCCATGGCACCATCCGGCACGATCTGCACCTTCAGCAGGCCCGCCGAGCGGGTCACGATCCGGGCGAGTTCCTCCGGCGTATAAAACTCCAGCCGCGCCACAATGCCGAAACGGTCACGCAGGGGGTTGGTCAGCATCCCGGCGCGTGTCGTCGCGCCGACCAGCGTGAAAGGCGGCAGATCGAGCTTCACCGAACGGGCCGAAGGGCCTTCACCGATCATGATGTCGATCTGAAAATCTTCCAGTGCCGGGTAGAGGATTTCCTCGACCACCGGCGAGAGGCGATGGATCTCGTCGATGAACAGCACATCATGCGGTTCGAGATTGGTCAGGATCGCCGCCAGATCACCCGCGCGTTCCAGCACCGGGCCGGAAGTCTGGCGCAGATTCACGCCCATCTCATGCGCGACGATGTGCGCGAGCGTCGTCTTGCCCAGGCCCGGCGGGCCAAACAGCAGGACATGATCGAGCGATTCCTTGCGCTGCCGGGCTGCGTGGATGAAGATTTCCAGCTGGTCACGGATTTTCTGCTGGCCGACGTAATCCTCCAGCATCTTCGGCCGCAAGGCGCGCTCCAGCGCATCCTCCTGCGAGGATTCCGGCGCGGCGGAAATCAGCCGGCTGGCGGCAGAGCTGCCGCTGAGAGAATCGGTTTCGATGGCCATAAGCGCGGGAGTTTACCCGAGATGCAGCGGCTCACACCTTGGATAAAAGCTTCAAAGCCTGCCGTATTCCCTCGGACACCGCCACGCCTTCCGGCAAACTCTTCAGCGCGGGCAAGACCTCCTTTTCGCTGTAGCCCAGAGCCATCAGCGCATTGAGGATGTCATCCGTCGCGCTAGGGGCGGCCAGGCTCGCCGCACTTTCCGTGCTCATGGCCTTGGGCAGACGGTCGCGCAATTCCAGCAGCAGGCGTTCCGCCGTTTTCTTGCCGATTCCCGGGATTTTCACCAGACGGCCCGCTTCCTGTCGCGCAACGGCCTGCGCCAGTTCCCGCACCGAAAGCCCCGAAAGCACGGCCAGTGCAATACGCGCCCCGACACCGGTAATTTTCAGCAGTTGCCGGAAGGCCACCCGCTCCTCCTCGGTCAGGAACCCATAGAGATAATGCCCATCCTCCCGCACGATCAGATGCGTCTGCAAGCTCACCTTTTCGCCTGCTGCCGGCAGGTTGTAGAAGGTGCTCATCGGCACATCGAGGTCATACCCCACCCCTTGTACATCCAGCAAAATCTGCGGTGGATTCTTCGCCGCCAGAACACCCGTCAAACGACCGATCATGCGCTTTCTCCTTATCCATTTCCGGCATTCGCCGGATTCTCCCGATCCAGGGCCCATTGCTGCGGATTGTTAAAAACATATTCGCGAATATCGGCCAGCGCGTCCTCGTCACGAATGACGTGCTCAAAATAATTGCGCTGCCAAAGAGCCCCAAAAACGCGACCGGGATCATGTTGTCGAACCCAGGCCAGGCAGTGATGAACACACAAGGACTTGTACGCCCCCACAATCTCCCCCACCGTAGGGGCAGCCCTTGCGGCTGCCCGGTCTGCGTTCGTGGGGGCGGACACACGGGCACCCGCAAGGGGTGCCCCTACACCTTCGCCACCCCGACTACCCTCCGTAGGGGCGGCCCTTGCGGCTGCCCGATCTGTTGAAGGAGGAACATCCACGATAAAAAACACCAAATGAACATGATTGGGCATCAGCACAAACTCATCCAGTACCAGCCGGGGGAAACCGCTGCGGCAGGTTCCGCCATTGTTCCGCCACGATTTTTCCGGTTTCGTTCGGCCGCATTTGTCCTTCGATCACTTCCCCAAACAGGCAAGCCCGGTTCACCGTGCAGATCGTCACGAAATAAGCTCCGGCCTGGGTGTAATCGTAACCCCGCCAACGAAGGCTTCGGCGTTTTGCGGGAGCGTCCATCAGGACGCGCTGCCCTGCACAGCCAAAGCCCCCGCCAGCAAGAGGCCATGCAGCAGCAGGCCGAGAATCGTCAGCTTGATCGCTGGCGCGAGCCGGGCGGGTTCTTCGGCGTGTTGCCACAAGCCCTGCGCGGCATGGAGCAGCAGCGGCGCTGCAAACATGGCAACGAGCGCGGCTTGGGGCAAGCAGCCCAATACGATGCCCAGCAACAGCCAGGCATGGGCGGCCACAGCCAGCAGAAGATAACCCCAACGCGCCCGCCGCGCGCCCAGGCGAACGACCAGTGTGCGTTTCCCGGCCAGCGCGTCGGCGCGTCGATCCGGAAATTGATTGATGTAGAGCAAATTGGCCAGCAGCAGCGCGTAGGAAAGCCCGCAGGCCAGCGGCATGAAGCTCAGGCTGCCGCGCTGTACTTGATCCGTGCCGACGATGACCAGCAGCCAGCCCGATGCGACGGCGAATTCCCCCAGCCCCCGGCTGGCAAGCTTCAAAGGCGGCGCGGAATAAGCCCAGGTGATGAGTAGCCCCAGCACGCCGGTCAGCAACAAACCCGTCGTCGACCGGGACACCAGCCAGAGCCCGGCCGGGATCACCGAAACCAGCAGGGCCAGGCCAAAGAAGAACGTCTGGCGAGGACTCAACAAGCCGTCCTGAATGAAACGGCTTCCGCCCGTGAAGGGAAAGACGCGGTCGACATTGGCCGCATCCGTTCCGTTGAGCGCGTCGTAATAATCGTTGAGCACATTGGCCCCGGCATGGGCCACCAGCGCGAACAGCAGGGTCAGCAGGGCGGGAAGGGGGGCAAACGCCACGTCCTGCGCCCGGGCACCGGCCAACCCGAGCAGGACAGCCACCAGCGTGGCGGAAAGAAAGGCCGGGCGCGTCGCCTGAAAATACAAAGAGAGACGCTGTGAAGAGGAGAGTGCTTCGGATTTCACATCAAGCGCCCGCCGCGCACCCGCCGCCCCGCCGTCGCCAGCGCGCCCAGCCCCTGTCCGCCGTGGGCATGGCAAATCGCACAGGCCAGCGCATCGGCGGCATCCTTGCCGGGCTCGCCATCGAGTGCCAGCAGCCTTTGCACCATGTGTCCTACCTGCTCCTTCGCCGCCTTGCCGTGGCCAACCACGGCCTGCTTGATCTGCAAGGCCGTGTATTCCGCCACGGGCAGGCCGGCCAGCACCAGCGCGCTGATCGCCGCACCACGCGCCTGGCCCAGCAAAAGCGTCGATTGCGGATTGACGTTCACAAACACCTTCTCGATGGCCGACTGATGCGGCGCGTAGATCGCCACGATCTCCCGGATGCCATCGAGCAGGGTTTTCAGACGCGCGGGCAAATCGCCCTTCTCGTCCGTCCGGACACAACCGCTGGCGACGTAATGCAAATGCGCGCCCTGTTGTTCGATCACCCCAAACCCCGTCGCCCGCAGGCCGGGGTCGATGCCGAGAATACGCAGGCTCACCGCAAGGCCCGGAGCATCATTCCTCGATCACCGCGTTGGTATAAACCTCCTGCACGTCGTCGAGTGCATCCAGCGCGTCGAGCAGTTTCTGCATCTTGAGCGCGTCCTCGCCCGTAAACACGTTTTCCGTCGCCGCTTTCATCGTCACTTCGCCCAGTTCCGTGGCGAAGCCCGCCTTTTCCAGGGCTTCCCTGACGGCCACGAATTCATTGGGTGGCGTGATGACCTCGATCGAACCATCGTCATTCGTCACCACATCTTCCGCCCCAGCCTCCAGCGCGGCTTCCATCAGCGCATCTTCATTCGTACCCGGCGCGAAAATCAGCTGGCCACAATGCTTGAACATGAAGGCCACGGAGCCATCCGTCCCCAGATTACCGCCGTTCTTGTTGAAAGCATGACGCACATCGGCCACGGTACGCACTTTGTTGTCCGTCAGGCAATCGACGATCACCGCCGCGCCATTGATGCCGTAGCCCTCGTAACGCAACTCCTCGTAATTCACCCCTTCGAGCTCACCCGTCCCGCGCTTGATGGCGTTCTTGATGTTATCCGCCGGCATGTTCTCGCCCTTGGCCTTATCAACCGCCACACGAAGACGTGGATTGAAATTCACATCGCCGCCCGCCATCTTGGCCGCGACGGTGATTTCCTTGATGAGCTTGGTGAAAATCTTGCCGCGCTTGACATCCTGACGCCCCTTGCGGTGCTGGATATTGGCCCATTTGGAATGACCTGCCATGATCGAAAACCCTCTGAATGACTTGCAAACCGCGAATTTTAGCAGCCTCGCCCGTACCGCCGTGGACGATTGCTAAAATCACCGAACCCCCTCCCCATTTCCATTCCGCCATGACCGAACCTCTCTACCTCGCCAAAGCCGTCGATGCCGACCGCTTTCCCGCACTGCTCCCGCAGATGGCCAACCGCCACGGCCTGATTACCGGCGCGACAGGTACGGGAAAAACCGTCACCCTGCAATCCCTGGCCGAACGGCTTTCCTGCCTGGGTGTGCCCGTCTTCATGGCCGATGTCAAAGGCGATCTGGCCGGTGTGGCCGCCGCCGGAACGCTGACCCCGAAACTGGAAAAGCGCGTACAGGAACTGGGGCTCGAAGGCTTCACCCCCTTCGCCAACTCCGCCACCTTCTGGGACGTTTTCGGTGAAAACGGCATTCCGGTCCGGGCAACGATCTCCGACATGGGCCCGCTACTGCTGGCGCGGCTGCTCAACCTCAACGAAACCCAGGCGGGCGTACTGCAACTGGTGTTCAAGATTGCGGATGACCAGGGGCTGTTGCTGCTCGACCTCAAAGATCTTCGCGCCATGGTGCAGCATGTCGGCGACAACGCGAAAAATTTCACCACCGAATACGGCAACATCGCCGCCGCCTCGATCGGCGCGATCCAACGCGGGCTGCTGGTGCTCGAAGAACAAGGCGGCGACCAGTTCTTTGGCGAACCCATGCTCGACATTCAAGACCTGATGCAAGTTGACGACAACGGCCGGGGCGTCATCAACATCCTTTCCGCCGAAAAACTCATCAACGCCCCCACCCTTTACGCCACCTTCCTCCTCTGGCTGCTGGCCGAACTCTTCGAGCAACTGCCCGAAGCGGGCGACCTGGACCAGCCCAAACTCGTCTTCTTCTTCGACGAAGCCCACCTCCTCTTCACCGACGCACCGCAAGCCCTCGTCGACAAAGTCGAACAGGTCGTCCGTCTCATTCGCTCAAAAGGCGTAGGCGTTTATTTCGTGACACAAAACCCGCTAGACGTGCCCGAAAAAATTCTAGGGCAGCTGGGTAACCGCATCCAGCACGCCCTGCGCGCCTTCACCCCGCGCGACCAGAAAGCCGTTCAGGTAGCCGCCGAAACCCTGCGTGCCAACCCGGCCTTCGACGCCGCCACCGTCATCGGCGAGCTCGGTGTCGGTGAAGCCCTTGTTTCCTTCCTCGACGAAAAAGGCCGCCCCAGCATCGTCGAACGCGCCCTGATCTTCCCGCCCGCCTCGCGGCTGGGACCACTCCAGCCCGAAGAGCGGCAGACACTCATCGCCGCCTCTCCGCTGCGCGCATCCTATGCTGAAGCCATCGACCGCGAATCGGCCTACGAAATGCTCAAAGGCCAGGCGGCCCCTGCTCCGGCAAAAACCGCCCCGACCGCACCCGGGCGACCCGGCGCACTTCCGCCACCCACCCGCCCGGCCGGGCTTTCCGCAGCCAATCGTCCTGCTGCATCCTCCTCAAGAACAGCACCACCCCCGGCACCGCTACCCGTCGCATCGGACGAAAGCACGGGCAGCAGCATGCTGGGCGGTTTGGGAAGCGCAATCGGCGGGCTGCTCGGCGGAACCACCGGCCCGCGAGGGGGACACCGCGAAGGGGTACTCGAAGCCGCGGCCAAGAGTGCAGCGCGCGGCGTGGCCGGAACAGTCGGCCGCGAAATCGGCAAACAGATTCTGCGCGGCGTACTGGGCTCCATCCTTGGCGGACGCCGCTGAAAATCGCGATAAAGACGCCATCATCGAAACAAGGCGTCAAAACAAGAGATTCAGAGTCTGGAATCCAAGAATACAGAACCCTGGGCCCCGGCCTTCGCCGGGGTGACGAAACCGTTATAAATGAAACATTAGGGGACAGACCACGATTTTCGCAATTTCCGGCCAGCAAAACCAAAAACCGTGGTCTGTCTCCAATGGTCTCGTTATCCAATGGTCTCGTTATCCAGGGGAGCTGAGGCTGGAGTAACCCCGGTTCCGCCTACGCGGGGAATTTCCTCGCGGTATGGACGACGTTCAGGGCGACGATCGAGTCGGGCAGCAGCTTCACGAACACGATGTACGGCAGGCGGTGCACGACGAGCTCATGGGTGCCGGTGATCCTGTCGCTTCTCCGGATGCTTTCGGGGAAGGAGAGAAGCCCCTCGACCTGCTCAACGATGCGGCGCTCGACCGATTCGGCCGTGCGAGGGCTCACCTCCGCGTAGTAGTAGGCGACGATTTCGGCGAAGTCGTCCAGTGCCTCGTCGGTCCAGAGGATCCTCATCCGTTACCGGGCCTTACGGGCCAACTTCGCCTCGACGTGCGACTTCAGCGACACCATGGCATCGCCGTGCGGACGCAGTGTGGCGGCACCGGCGTCGACGCGCGCCAGGGTCGCCCCGACCTTCGAAGCCAGCCACTTCTCGTATCCGGGTTCCTTTTCCATGAACATTTCGGCGATAAGCGTATCGGCCGCGTCCTCGATCGAGATCATGATTCCGACGGGGCGGTCGTTCTTGGTCACGACGACGGGCTCGCGCCTCGCGGCGTCGAGAAATTCGCCGAAACGGTTCTTCGCGTCGCGCGCTGTCATGGTCTTCAAGGTCATGCCCTCCGAATAAATGGCTATTGTGGATATTGTAGCCATTGTAGGTGGACAGGCAACGTCCTTTTGTCGCCGAAGGAGAAACGAATCCGACCCCACTCGGCCGAAAGGCCAGATGCCGACTGATGTACTGTGATGCTTGTAGCAACGAATGGCCAAAGTAAGTCGCCCGTGTAATGACCGACAGATGGGAAGGAAGAAAAGAGCCGGAAAAATGTGTTAATGCAAGACCTGACCCCGTTTACATCATCCCGGCACGCACCGGGTTCAGTTCGATACGGCCCCTTTGATAGAACTGCATGTTTGCAAGACCTGACCCTGGCTTTTTGACCCCAGCTTTTCGGGAAAATCAAGCCCGGCCCCTTTTTTCTTTTTTCAGGCGTGAGCGTGATGTTCCCCTTGATGGCTCAATGGCTGAATTGCCAGTCGCATACCCATCGCCTTCAGAATCGCCGACAAGGTTTTGAGTTCGGGGTTACCTTTCTCGGATAGCGTTCGGTACAGGGTATGGGCATTGACGTCGGCCTGCCGCGCCACTTCCTGGACACCGCCGAACGCTTTGCTCAGGGTACGCAGGGCCAGCATCAGGTCGGTCTCGTCGCCGTCTTCCAGCACAGAGTTGAGATAGTCAGCGGCCAATTCCGGGTCTTTGCGGAACATCTCTGCCGTCGCTTCTTCGTGGGTTCGATGTGTCTTAGCCATTTCGCTTCTCCCAGTCCTTCAAAAATTTCACGGCACGCTCGATGTCGCGGCTCTGCGACTTTTTGTCGCCACCACTGGTCAGCAGAATCACCCTACCGCCCACGTGAGCGTAGTACACGCGGTAGCCGGTGCCGACATCGATCCGCAGTTCCCATACCCCATCGCGCAAAGACTTGCAGTCACCAAACAGGCCCACTTCCATACGGGCAACACGCTTGATGATTGCCACCTTCGCCACCCGGTCACGCAGGGCGTCGAGCCAATCCTGGTACAGGTCGTTCTCGGCCTCGTCGAGGTAGTGGATGATTTCGTGCATGTCTTATTTTAGCTTTTAAGCGAAATATTACAAGCCTCAGATTTTGCCCAGGAGGATCGTTTTGGAAGTCTCGGTCTGCTGACACCATATCCATCAAAGATGCTGCCCTTTTATTTTTGTTAGCAGGATTTAATGACCCTGCCCCCTTTAATCTCCGGATCTTCCACCATCCCGGCACGCACCGGGTTCAGTTCGATATGGCCCATTTGCATGGTTGCAAGACCTGACCCCGGCTTTCCGATGGTTCGGCGACGGTTTCGCCGTGGAAACTGATCTTCACCGTCGCCGGCAAGCCAAGCACGCGCCCGACGAAAATGTTGTCGCGATCGTCAAAGTCGATGCGGGCGGTGTAGCCCCGATAGTTCATGCTGTTCATGGTTCGATTCCTTGTGCCGTGAACCAGTCGCGGATTTCTTCGATCTGGTATTTCTTCGCTTCCTTGCCCGGATGCGGCCGATGCGCATGTTTCACGGCTGCACCCAGCCTCAGTGCCACACGCGAGCCATCGCCTTCTTTCACTTCTCCGCCCAAGGCGATCACCAACGCTTCGATGTCCGTAAAAAGAATAATCGGAGTCAGATCACGGCTCCCCCAAAAACGAGCAGAGTAGGGCGAAAGATGTTTCGCCCCTACGGCGGCTTCGATAACAAAAGGAGAGTAAACAGGATCAGATTCTACATTGTCACACTCGCACAGAATGCTGTTTGCATTCTAACAATGCATCATCAAATCACTAATCCACATTGTCTCTCCACAAAGCAAAACGCCCCCCCCCAATTCGGAGGCAGGCCGTTTGCCTTGCTTGCGGCGTAACGCTTAAATCGTCAACCCGATATTCGCCCCATGCCGCGTCGATTCCGCCATGTGGCGCGGCAGCCAGGCCGCACCGGCGAGATAGAGCTCCTTCACCGCGCCTTCGGCCTTGAGCTGGTCGTAGAGCTCGCACTGCGCCGTTGAGGCGTATACCAGCACGATGGTGTCGAAGCCTTCTTCGCGGTAGGTCTTGCCGCCCCAGGCGGAGGCGAGTTCGATGGCGTTGCCGTCGACTTTGGTCAGCACCAGGTTGTTTTTCACCTGCACGTTGAACTCTTCCATGCGCTTATGCACCATGCCGATGGAGTAGCGGGCGATTTCCGAGCCCAGATGTACGGACTTGTGAAAGACGGTGACATCCTTGCCCTGGGCGGCGATGAATTCGGCCACGCACGGGGTTTCGTAGTAGTCCTCTTGCGAGATGATGGCGATGCGCTGGCCGAGCTTGGCCTTGCCGCTGATGACATCCCAGCCTTGCACGACGTGGGGCTGGTTGAGGCCTTCGACATCGTGCGGCACTCGCGGGGTGGAGCCGGTGGCGATCACCACGGCGTCGGGGTTGAGAGCCTTGATGCTGGCCAAATCCGCCTTGGCTTCGAGCTTGACGGTGACATTGCTGCGGATCATTTCGTTTTCTTCGAAATAGATCTGGTCTTCAAAGGAGTCGCGCCCGGCGACCTTGGAGGAGATCAACAGTTGCCCGCCCAGACGCTTGTTCTGGTCGAGCAGGGTGACCTTGTGGCCACGCTTGGCGGCGATGCGCGCGGCTTCGCAACCAGCCAGGCCACCGCCGACGACGACGACGTTCTTCTTCTGCGCGGCGGGCTTGTATTGTTCTTCCCAGCGCAGCTCGGAGCCGATGACCGGGTTGATCGAGCAGGTCGGCGTGTAGGGGAAGGTGGCGGGCTCGGAGGCTTCGTCGATGCAGCGGGTGCAGGCGATGCAGCGGCGGATTTCGTCCAGACGGCCTTCTTTGGCCTTGATGGCGAATTCCGGGTCGGCGATGCCAGCGCGCACCATGCCGACGAGGTCGCAATAGCCGCCCTTGAGCAGCTCTTCGGCAACCACCGGGTCGTTGATGCGGCCGGTGAAGAGCACTTTGATCTTCGGGTCGAGGTCGACACGCGCCCCCTTGCCAACATCGCGGAACTGGCCGTGGGCGTAGTAGGAGTTCGGCACATAGGAGGGCGCGCCCCAGCAGTGGCCGACGTCCAGATCGACGAAATCGAGCAGGCCGCATTCGGCGATGAGATAGAGCATCTCGCGCATTTGCAGGTTGTCGTAGCCGCCTTCGCGGAATTCCATGCCAGCCATGCGGATGCCCAGCGCGAGCTTGTTGCCGACACGGGCGCGCACGCGCTTAAGCGCTTCGACGACGAAACGGATGCGATTTTCCGGCTCACCGCCCCAGCGGTCGGTGCGGCGGTTGGTGACGGGCGAGAGGAAGCTGTAGGCCAGCGTCTCATGGGCGCAGTGGATTTCGACACCATCCGCGCCGCAGTTGAGCGCGGCTTCGGCGGCGTCGGCGTAGACGTTGAGGTGGAATTCGATTTCTTCTTCACCCAGCACATGCGGGGTGTAATCCTGCGCGCCGATCACCGGCACGGCGGAAGGAGCCCAGACGGCGTTGAGGTGGGTGAGCTGGACGACAACCACGGAACCGGTCTTGTGAATTTCTTCGCAGAATTTCTTTTTGCCTTCGAGGAAGGCGGGGTTCTGGTAGCTGGCGAAGGGCGTGGCAAAGCCCACGGCCAGGCCGATTTCCGGGCCGGTGACGGGCGGGAAGGGGGAATTGAGCAGCCAGGTTTCGCTGCCGATCCAGCCCGTGCCGCCCTTGGCTTTCGCGCCGTGGTGGGCGATGAAGTGCTCGTCGATGAGGCCGGGGGCCATGGACGAGTTGATGGTGTTGGTGGTTTCGCAGATGCGGTTGGGCACGGTCATCGGGCCGACTTGCAGGGGCGAAAAGAGGTGATCGAAATTCACGTTGGCCATGTCTTGCTTCTCCAGGGATGCGACGGTGGAATCGGGTTAGGGAAATACTGATTTATTCAAGCTTAAACGAGCATTAAACGAGCCTTAGACGAGCAACAGGCCCAGGGATTGCCTGGGCCTGTCGTGGATTTTGCTGGCTTACAGCTTTTTCTGGATTTCCAGGCTGACCATCGGGAAGGGACGGTCGGTGGTCTTCTGGAAGTAGCCCCAGGCCGGGAAGACCTGATCGAGCTGCGGCCACAGGGCCTTGCGCTCTTCGTCCGTCACGTCGCGGCCGATGCATACGTACTGGTTGTGATCCTTCTGCACCCAGCAGGTACGGTTGGTTTTCATGTTGGTGTACCAGGTCGGGTCCTGGTCGTAGCCAGCCAGCGAGCCGACGATAACCATGCTCTCGCCCCACTGCAGAAAGACCAGCGGCGTGGTGCGCTTTTCACCCGACTTGCGGCCGGTGGTGGTGAGCAGCAGGGTGGGCAGGCCCGAGGGCGAGCCCGAGCCGTCCGACCAGCCGGCCGGATTGGCGCGGTAGCGTTCCACATCGGCTTTGGCATCGCCACGGATCTTGTCGAGCGAATCGGTGGCCTTTTTCAGCCACTCGAACTGCTCTTCGGTCATGAAATCGGGCTTGGGAAGATTGTCGCGGTTATCTGTTGCCATCTGGGGCTTCTCCTGGGATTGATATTGCTGAGATTGCGTTTTGCACATTGCATGCGCGAAGCACGGGGATTCTGGCCGCTTTCCGGTGGGTTTGCAACACCTCAAGTACCCGAAAAACGGGGCAGGGCCCGCCCGAGGATGAGGTCGGCGGCACGCTCGGCGATCATGACCGTGGGCGCATTGGTATTGCCGGATGTGATGACAGGCATGACGGAAGCATCGACGACGCGCAGCCTTTCCACACCACGCACACGCAGCCCGGCATCGAGCACGGCGCGGGCATCATCCCCCATGCGGCAGGTTCCTACGGGGTGATGCACGGTGGTGGCCACGCGCGAGGCGTAATCCAGCAAGGCGGTATCGTTCACGGCCGGGCTGCCAGGGGCCACTTCGTTTTCGATATACCAGGCCAGCGGGGCTGCCGCCGTGATCTTTCGCGCCCAGCGCATGCCTGCCAGCAGTATTTGCCGGTCGGCATCGGCGGAAAGATAGTTCGGTGCGATCCCGGGGGCTGCCAGGGGGTCGGGCGAGGCCAGCGTGATTTGCCCGCGCGAAGCCGGGCGCAAGGGGCAGGGGGCCATGGTAAATCCGGGCAGTTTCTCGGCCTGTTTCTTCACTCCTTCGACATCTCCGCTAACGGGCAGGGCGTGAAACTGGATGTCGGGGCGGTCAAGGGCGGGGTCGGACTTGCAGAAGATGCCGACATCGGCTGCTGGCATGGTCATGGGGCCGCGCCGCAAAAACAGGTATTGCAGCAGGCTGCCCAGTATGCCCATGCCGCGCAGCCGCTCGTTGTAACTGAGCGAGCCAGGCTTGAGCCGCCAGCTCATCGGCACACATAAATGATCCTGCAGGTTCGCGCCGACCTCGGGCGCATCGACACGCACGGCGATGCCCATCTGCTGCAGGTGCGCGCCGGGGCCGATGCCGGAGAGCATGAGCAGTTGCGGCGAGGCGAAGGCACCGCCGCACAGCAATACCTCACGACGGGCGCGAGCCTGCCGGATTTGCCCCTCATGGAGATATTCGACGCCGATGGCCGTTTGGCCATCGAACAACACCTGGCGGGCCAGCGCACCGGTCATCACTTTCAGATTCGGGCGTTTCCGTGCTGGATGCAGATAGGCGCGTGCCATGGAAACCCGCTGTCCGCGCCGGATATGCACCTGAAACAGCCCGGCACCTTCCTGGGTTGCACCATTGAAATCGTCATTCTTCGGGATGCCCGCCGCCGCGCAGGATTCGATCATCGCCAGGCTGATGGTGTTGCGTTCGACCTGGTCGCCCACATGAAGCGGGCCTGCGTTGCCGTGCAGCGGATCATGCCTGATGCGAACATTGTTTTCGGCGCGGATGAAATAGGGCAGGACTTCCGCCCAGCTCCAGCCTGCGGCCCCCCTCGCCCAGTCGTCGTAATCAGCCGCCTGGCCACGGATATAGACCATGCCATTGACCGACGAGCAGCCGCCTTTGATGCGGCCGCGCGGCAAGGCGATGCGCCGCCGGTTGGTGCGAACGTCCGGTTCGCTCTCATACAGCCAGCAGTATTTTTCGTCCTCGGTGATCTTGCCCCAGCCAGCCGGCATGCTGACGAGGAAATCGCGGTCGCGGCCAGTGTCGCCCGCCTCCAGCAGGAGTACCCGCGTTTGGGGGTCTTCGCTCAGGCGCGCGGCCAGAACGGAACCGGCCGAACCGGCACCGACGATGATGTAATCGAATACTTCGTCGTCGATACCGGCCCGGCCGGCAGGGGTGCTACTCATGCGAGACGCTTATTTTTTCGACAGGTCGATGGCTTTGGAGCCGTAGAAGGTCTGATCCTTCTTCGCCATGTCGCGCAGCAGTTGCGGGGCCTTGAACTGTTCGCCGTAAGCGGCTTCCAGACGATCCATTTCCTTGACCACACTGGCAATGCCGATGGCGTCCATCATGCTGAACGGGCCGCCGGTGTAGGGCGGGAAGCCCACGCCGAGGATGCCACCCAGATCGCCGTCGATGGGCGAGGTGAGCACGCCTTCTTCGACACATTTGGCGGCATCGACGAGCTGCGGATACAGCATGCGGGCCTGCACTTCCTTCGCACTCGGCTGCTGGTTCTGCGGCTTTTGCGGCCAGATTTCATTCAAGCCGGACCACAAGGTCTTGTTGCCTTCGGCGTCGTAGTCGAAGAAGCCCTTGCCGTTCTTGCGGCCATGGCGGCCATGTTTTTCGACCAGCGTGGCGACGACATCCGAAGCGGCGTTGGGCTTGAATTTCGCGCCCAGATCCTTCTTCTGCTGCTCGGCGGCGTGGTGGGCCACGTCCAGGCCGATTTCGTCGGAAACGGACAGCGGGCCGATGGGCAGGCCGACAACCTTGGCGGCATTTTCCAGCAGTGCCGGGCTCACCCCTTGCATCAGCATGGCCATGGTCTCGGAGATGTAAGCACCGATGAAGCGGGTGGTGAAGAAGCCGGGGCCGTCGT
The DNA here is from genome assembly GCA_964521075.1 of uncultured Sterolibacterium sp. Lineage (GTDB taxonomy): Bacteria > Pseudomonadota > Gammaproteobacteria > Burkholderiales > Rhodocyclaceae > Sterolibacterium. The sequence continues at coordinate 13,283 of CAZFPI010000009.1, read as the reverse complement.
TGACCACGATCGGCGTCTTGCCCATGAGCTGGCACAGGTCCAGCGCCTTGGCGAGCGCGGCATCATTGCCCTTCTGGCCGCAGATAACTTCAACCAGCGGCATGCGCTCGACCGGCGAGAAGAAGTGCATGCCGATGAAGTTTTCCGGACGCTGGCAGTTTTCGGCCAGATCGTTGATCGGCAGGGCCGAGGTGTTGGAGGCGATGACGGCATCCTTGGGCAGGACTTCTTCCAGCATCTTGGTGACCTTGGCTTTGATGCCACGATCTTCAAACACGGCTTCGACGACCAGCTGCACATCCTTGAGTGCGGCGTAATCCGTGGTGGCGGTGATGCGGGCCAGCACGGCATCGGCTTCGGCTTGTGTGGCGCGGCCACGCTTGATGGCCTTCTCGAACTTCTTGGCGGTGTAATCCTTGCCCTTGTCGGCGGCTTCCTGCTTGAGGTCGATCAACACCACCTCCACGCCTTCCTTGGCGCAGACATAGGCGACGCCAGCACCCATGAGGCCCGCGCCGATGACGCCGATCTTCTTGAACTCGGTCTTGGCCACGCCTTCGGGGCGGTGCATGAGCTTGTTCGCCTTGCCCATGTTGATGAAGAGGGTGCGGATCATGCCGCGCGAGACATCGCCCTTCATCAGGCCGACCATGTACTTCGCTTCGAGGCGCAAGGCGGTGTCGATGGGCAGTTGCGTGCCTTCATAAACGGCGGAGGCAATGGCCTGCGGCGCGGGCATGTTGTGGAAGGTGCCAGCCTGCAGCATGGCGTTCGAGACGACCAGCATCTGCGCCACATCGGGGGAGGATGGGCCCGCACCGCCGGGCACCTTGTAGCCTTTTTTGTCCCAGGGCTGCACGGCATTGGGGGTTTCCATGAGCCATTTCTTGGCTTCCTTCATCAAGTCGGCAGCCGGTACGACCTTGTCGACGAAGCCTGCATCGAGTGCCTTGCCGGGCGTCAGCGACTTGCCTTGCAAGAGCAGCGGCAAGGCGGCCTGGATGCCGATCAGGCGCGGCAGACGCTGTGTGCCGCCGCCAGCGGGGAGCAGGCCGATCTGCACTTCGGGCAGACCCAGCTTGATGGAGTCGTCATCCGCCACGATGCGGGCATGACAGGCCAGCGCGATTTCCGTACCGCCACCGACCGCCGTGCCGTTGATGGCGCAGACGATGGGCTTGCCGCACTTTTCCATGCGGCGGAACTGGCTGGAGAGCGACCAGATCTGCTCGAACATGGTGGCATTGGGGACATTCGGTGCGTTCTCGGAACGCTCCTCGATGCCTTTCAGGTCGGCCCCGGCGAGGAAGGCTTCTTTGCCGGAAGTGAGAATGACGCCCTTGATGGCGGCATCGGTGGAGATGCGGTCGATACTTTCGGTGATTTCGTCGATGAACACCTGGTCGATGGTGTTCATGGTGCTGTCTTTTTTGTCGATCAGTAGCGTGGCGATGCCGTCGGCATCAACGGTGAGTTGGAAGATCTGGTTCATCTGTCGTGTTCCTCAATAAGCTTAGATACGTTCGATGATGGTGGCCGTGGCCATGCCGGCGGCTTCGCACAGGGCGACCATGCCGTAGCGCAGATTGCGGCGTTCGAGTTCGTCGAGCACCGTGCCGACCAGCATGCCGCCGGTCGCACCCAGCGGGTGGCCCATGGCGATGGCCCCGCCATTGACGTTCATCTTGTCGTGCGGCACTTTGAGTTCGTCCATGAAGGCCAGCACCACGGAGGCAAAGGCTTCGTTGAGTTCATACAGATCGATGTCCTCCGCCTTGAGCCCGGCCTTTTGCAGACAGCGACGGCCAGCGGCAGCGGGGCCGTCGAGCATGATGGTCGGCTCGGAACCCACCGTCGCCGTCGCGACGATGCGGCCGCGCGCCTTCAAGCCGGCGCGTTCGCCACCGGCCTTGCTGCCCAGCAGAACGGCGGAGGCCCCATCGACGATGCCCGAGCTGTTACCGGGGTGATGGATGTGGTTGATCTTCTCGATTTCGGGGTATTTCTGCATCGCCACGCCGTCGAAGCCATAGGCCTGGCCCAGCATGGTAAAGGCCGGAGCCAGATTGCCCAGCGTTTCCATGGTGGTGTTGCCACGCACGGTTTCGTCGCGGTCGAGCAGCACTTCGCCGATGATGTCCTTCACGGGAATCACGGACTTGGCGAAGTAGCCCTTCTCCCAGGCGTTGGCTGCACGCTTCTGGCTTTCCACAGCGTAGGCGTCGACACGCTCGCGGGTGTGGCCGAGCTTGGAGGCCAGGAGATCAGCGGCAATCCCTTGCGTGACGAAATAAGTCTTGAAGGCCACGGCCGGGTCGAGAGCCCAGGAGGCACCGTCCGAACCCATGGTGACGCGCGACATGCACTCGACGCCGCCGCCGATGGCCAGGTCGATCTGGCCGGAACCGATCTTGGCTGCCGCCAGATTCACGGCTTCGAGGCCGGAACCGCAGTAACGGTTGACCTGGATGCCGGGCACGGTCTGCGGGTAATCGGCCACCAGCGCGGCGATGCGGCCGACGTTGCCGCCCTGTTCGTGGATCGGCGTGACACAGCCGAGGATCACGTCTTCGACCAAAGAGGTGTCGAGCTTGTTGCGTTCGCGCAGGGCGACGAGCGTCTGGGCGGAAAGATTGAGCGGCGTCACTTCGTGCAGCTTGCCGTCAGCCTTGCCCTTGCCGCGCGGCGTACGCACACAGTCGAAAATATAGGCGTCAGTCATCGGTTACTCCTGGTCCTGATTGGAAAATAAGGAAAATAAGAAACCTCGGGTAGCGCGAGAATCACGCCCCTTGGACAGCGTTTCAAGAACCCGCCATGATACCGGAACATCGTAGCCTCGTGGCACAGCACCACTGGACTAACCCCCCACCCCGTAGGGGCGAATCATTACTCGCCCGGAATCATTATTCGCCCGGAATACTGTCGGGACCCACCCCACCTCTACGGGTGGCTCCGCCCTGCGGGCTCCTGCCGGCGGGCGAGCCGGGCAGTTCCAGCAAAAGCTGGTCGGGAGTGATGATGCGAAACCGCCCGGCCAGCACGGGCCGTCGGGCCAGTTTGAGCAAGGCCTTGTCGCCTGTGGTCAGCACGTCGGCGGCGGCATCCCGGGCCAGTTCGAGAAATTTCTGGTCATCGCGGTCACGGCAGCGGGGCAGGATGAACGTCGGCGAGGTTTCCGGCTGCACCGGTGCTTCCTGCCAGCTGAGCGCGGCGCAATATTCCCGGAGGATTTCCTGTTGACGCGCCGGGTCGAGACGGAATTCCGGATAGCCCAGGACGCGCGAGAATTCCGCGAAACAATCTTCCCGGCAAAGAGCCAGCATGTGCCCTGCTTCGATCTGTCTTCGCAGGGGAGCCAGTCGGCTGCCGCCCGGGCTTTTGTCGAAAACCCAGAGCGAGAGCAGGACATTGGTATCGAAAACCACCCGCAGCGGGGTGGTTTTCATGAGAGCAGCCGGGGCCGCCGGGGCAATGCTCAAGCGGCTTGTCCGGCCTTTTTGTCCAGACGGAAACGGACGTAGGAGCCTGGGGCGTCTTCGACAACCTTGAGCTTGCCCTTGGCCGGATCACGGGCGGGGACTTTCTGGTTGTCAAGCGAAGTGACCCAGGTCTGCCAGTCGTTCCACCACGAGCCCTGATGCTGCTCGCTGCCTTCGAACCATTCGTCGGGATTGGCGGGCAGACGCTTGCAGTCGTTCGTCCAGTAGCCGTATTTGTTCGCCGAAGGCGGATTGACGATGCCCGCGATGTGGCCCGACCCACCGAGCACGAAGCGCACCGGCCCGGCCATGCGTGTAGCTCCGAGATACACACCCTTCCACGGGGCGATGTGGTCTTCGATGGTGGAGATGAAGTAGCTGGGCGTCTTGATCTTGTTGATGTCGATGGGCACGCCCGCCAGCGAGATACCACCGGGTTCCTTGAGAAGATTCTTCATGTACATGTTGCGAAGGTAGAAGCTGTGCATCTTGTACGGCATCCGCGTGGAGTCTGAGTTCCAGTAGAGCAGATCGAAGGGGAAGGGCTGTTTGCCCATGAGGTAGTTGTTCACCACGAACGACCAGATGAGATCGTTGGCGCGCAGCATGTTGAAGGTGGTCGCCATCTCCGAGCCTTCGAGATAGCCGCGTTCTTCCATTTTCTTTTCGAGGCTGGAGACTTGCTGTTCGTCGATGAACACGCCCAGCTCGCCCGGGACGGAGAAATCCATCAGGGTGACGAAGTAGGTGGCCGAGGCGATGCGTTTGTCCTTGATGGCATCCAGATAGGCGATGGTCGAGCCCAGGAGTGTGCCGCCCAGGCAGTAGCCCACCAGATTGACTTCCTTTTCGCCGGTCTGGCGGCAGACAGCTTCGAGCGCGGTGAGTGCGCCTTCGGTGAGGTAGTCGTCAAAGGCTTTTTGCGCCAGCCGGGCATCGGGATTGACCCAGGAAATGATGAAGACCGTGTGGCCCTGGTCGGTTGCCCATTTGATGAAGGAATTCGATTCGCGCAGGTCGAGGATATAGAACTTGTTGATCCAGGGCGGGACGATCAGCAGGGGACGCTTGAGCACTTCTTTCGTCGTGGGGTTGAACTGCAACACCTGCATGAGGTCATTCTGGAAAATGACTTTGCCGGGTGTGGTGCCGACATTGCGGCCCACCTCGAAGGCAGTAGGGTCGGTCATTTTGACGCGCAACTGGCCATCGCCTTCTTCGATGTCACGCAGGAGATTATTAAAGCCATTGAGCAGGTTCTGCCCCTGGCTTTTCATCGTCTCGCGCAGAACTTCCGGATTGGTCACGGCGAAGTTGGTGGGCGAGAGCGCGTCGATGAACTGGCGGGTAAAGAAATTCACTTTCTTCTGGGCGTTATCCGGCAGGCCTTCGACACAGCAGACGGTGTCATGCACATGGCGCGCGGTGATGAGGTAGGACTGTTTCATGAAATCGAACAGAAAATGATCTTCCCATTCGTTGTCGCGGAAACGGTTGTCGCCCTTGTTGGGTGAGGCCACTGGCTGGGTTTCCATGCCTGCCATTCGCAGCATCGAATGCTGCCAGAGGGAGAGGTAATCCCACACCAGCCGTGTCTGGATCTGGGCGAGCTTGTAAGGGTTGGACAAGAGTTTCGTCATCATGTCCATGAAAGCCTGAGCGATGCCCAGCTCGTCTGCCGGCGCGGTGATGCCCTTCTTCAGCTGACGCTGGATGTGGTCCTGGATCAGCCGGGATGCGCGCTGGGCGATTTCGCCATAGGTTTTGGCGACTTCTTTGGGGTCGGGCAGATTGGGCAGCGGTGTTTGTGAGGTTTGCTGCGTTTGCTTCGATGCGGTCATGGTGCGTCTTTCTTTGAAGGAATGTGGGCGCGCGCCCCGGAAAAGGCTCGATGTGATTTCAATGCGGGATGACGTAGCGGCGGATTCCGCCGTCATTGACATGGATCAGCCGCTGCCGGGCGTCGAGGTGATTCAGGTGGGCGATGGTTTCACCCATGGCAAATTGCAGTTGATGCGGGTCTGAAATGTCCCGGTCGAAGAGGGTCGGCAAAAGTTCAGCGGCCGAGCGCGGTGTCTGGCAGGCGTCGACGAGCAGTTTGCAGCGTTGGCGATGATGCCGGTGCAACTGGTCGATGCGTTCATGCAGGCCATGGAAAGGCTTGCCGTGCGAAGGCAGCACCAGCGTATTGGCTGGCAGGGTGCGGAAACGGTCGATCGAATCGAGATACTGCTGGAGCGCGTCGGATTCCGGGGTGGCGGCGAGCACGAAAACATTGGTCGTGATGCGCGGCAGGAGCATGTCGCCGGAAATCAGCACATGCCGTTTGTCGCAATACAACGCGGCGTGTTCCGGGGAGTGGCCCGTGCCGCTGATGACGCGCCAGTCGTGTTCGTCGATGCGGATTTTTTCGCCATCCAGAAGCCGGACAAAGGTCCGGGGCATGGCAGGCACACCTCGCAAAAAGGCATTGCCCCGCGTGGTCAAACCTTGCTGGCGCGCTTCATCCAGGCCGTGCAGCGCGAAGAACTTCACCATTGCGGCATAGCTGTAGTCGTCGATGGATGCGCGCAGCAAGTGTGCAACGGCGAATTCCCCCTGCGTCATCCAAAGACGCGCGCCGGTGCGCTCCTCCAGCCATGCCGCCAGCCCGAGATGATCGGGATGGCAGTGCGTGACGACCTGGCGGGTCAGCGGGTATTTCGGCAATAGCGTCTGCCAGTGCGCCTGGATGCTGTCGATGGCCAGCCCTGTGTCCACCACCGTCCAGCCGCCGCCGTCGCGCAGGAGCCAGAGATTGACGTGATCCAGCGCATACGGCAAAGGCATGGAAACCCAGTCGATACCGGGCGCGATTTCAAATGTCATGCCGCCCGCAGGCGAATTTTCAAAGGGATAATGCATGCAAGGAAGCAGGCAGGAATCCGGTCTGCCGCTGCTTTAGTGAAGAAGGGGCGCATTTTACCCGAAGCCCATCGTCATCGCGTATTCCCTGACCGGCATCGCATGGCAATTGCATTTGTTGCCCTCGAAATCTCCGTACGATGCTTTGACGTGTGTCCGCTTCTTCAACCCAGCCTGGGCTCGCCCCACCTCTACGGGTGGCTCCGCCCGGCAGGCGCGCTGATCGAACCTGAGATGCTCCGTAGGGGCGAATCATTATTCGCCCTGAATTGTCATTCGCCCCTTCGCGCGATGCCCCGACATGCGGCTTCATTTTCAACCCTGCCGGGACTCGCCCAGGCGAGGTGCAAGATCATTGCGCTACGCACGAGGGATTGGCATCGCGGCCGATGCCTGCCCCTGTGGCATCGTTCTGGCTGATGGCGGACGGCATGGTGACTTGCACCCCCTGCTGCGGCGGAACCAGCACGGGTGGCAAGGTATTGCCCGGCACGAAGCCAAACTGTCCGGCGGAAATCAGCTGCTGGCCTGCGGGGTTTTGCAGCAGGATGGCTCCGTCGGCGACATCCACATGCAGGCCATCGGCCAGCGGCTGCCCGGAAATGCTGGGGATATGGGCGCAATCCTGATGACAAAACAGCGCGCCGAAATTCGTGCCCCGGATGCCGATGGTGGCCGTCGGCGTGTTGACGCTGACCGCCGGATGATTGCGCTTTCCGATGAGCCCCGTCACTGCCCGCAGGCCGCCCTTCAGGAGATTGAGCAAGACATTGTCGGAGGCGGGGTCGTGTTCCGCGTAGCGGTAGGCACTGACGCGCAACTGCGAAGAAGGCCGCATCACCATTTCTGCCCCGTCGACGAATTTGATGCGGGCGTAGGTGTCCTTCTCGGTTGTGAGTAACTCCCCTTCCCGGATTTCCGAGCGCACCGCCAAAAGGCGCGATCCGCCTTCTGCCGGGCGGGCAGAGAGCGTTCCCGACAGGTGTGTGACCTGCCCTGCCACTCCGGCGAAGGCCGATACCGGAATCGCCGCCAGCAACAGCCCCGCCACCAGCCCGCCGAACGAGCCTTTTTTTATTCCTGCATTCATCATCATCCGCTCCATTCCGGTGGAATCACCCCGGCCATTGAATTTGCATCGCATCATCAGCTGCTGCACATCGCTGTATTTGCCACATTTCCCGTGCCGCCTGCGGGCTCTCCCGAACCACGCGCCGGTTCACTTTCGCCGCCCTCTCTGGCGGGTGGCGCGCCGAACTGGCCGGGCAGCCCGCCGATCGTCTGCGGCGCATGCATCACCGGAAGCCGCCCCACGCCGGGCAGAACGGCAGGTAGCGGCAGAACCGGAGCGACTGCCCCGGCTGGCCCGGTAGCCGACTGCATCGAGGTCGTCGTTTCATTGACGATCTGGGTCAACACCGGAAGTGCCGGCAAAACAGCCGGATCGAGGTTTGAGCCGGGTGTCGGGTCCGGCAAGGGCTTGGCCGTGATGTCTGCCTGCGTTGTCGCCGTGTCATCGGCCAGCACATAATTCCCCGCATCCGCTCCGCCCAGCCGGATGCCGCTGATCGACACCGGCTTCCGGTTTCCTGCGGCCTTGTCGGCAAACTGGCCTTGCGCTGCGGCGACCGTCAGCACATCACCGGAGATTTTGCCGGTGTAGCTGGCTGAGGCGGTATCGAGCGTGGCCGTGGTCGTGGCGTCATACACCTTGTTTTGCGCGGTGATGCCCGTCACTGCGGTAATGCTGGCCGGGGTGATGTCCGCCTGCGTTGTCGCCGTGTCATCGGCCAGCACATAATTCCCCGCATCTGCTCCGCCCAGCCGGATGCCGCTGATCGACACCGGCTTCCGGTTTCCTGCGGCCTTGTCGGCAAACTGGCCTTGCGCTGCGGCGACCGTCAGCACATCACCGGAGATTTTGCCGGTGTAGCTGGCTGAGGCGGTATCGAGCGTGGCCGTGGTCGTGGCGTCATACACCTTGTTTTGCGCGGTGATGCCCGTCACTGCGGTAATGCTGGCCGGAGTGATGTCTGCGGTCAGCCCGGTGGGGAGCGTCAGGGTGTAATTGGCCGCATCTGCCCCGGCCAGGCTGAGCCCTGTGGCCGTGACGGGTTTGGCCTGGCCCACATTTTTGTCGGCGAAGCTGCCCAGGTGGCCCGCGAGCGTGACGACATCGCCACTAATCACGCCGCCCAGGGTGGCCGGGCCGACATTGAGCGTAGCGGCAGTCGTGGCGTCATAAGCCTTGTTGCTGGCGGTCACACCGCTGACATGCAGGGCCAGCGGCGTGATGCTGCCGATATTGCCACTGGCCGTGGTGGGCAGGCTGTAATTAGCGAGGTTCGTCGTGCCACTGGGTGAAAAATCGCCGCTGGCGAGGCTGGCCGTCACGAGAATGCCGCTACCCACATTCTTGCTGGCGTAAGCCCCCACCGTCTGGGTCACACTCGCGCCTTCGCCTGCCACGAAGCCGCTCAGCAGGAAGTTGGAAGGCATGAGTGTGGCTGTTGTCGTGCCGTCATACACCTTGCTGCTTGTCCCGGCCAGCGCGGCTGTCACGACGGTGAGCGGTGCGGGATTGACGGTATAACCCAGCCCTGTGCCGGGGGTGAAGGTGTAACCCGCGCTACTGCTCAAACCGCTGGCGTAGTTGATGGTATAGCTGCCCGCCGAGCTTGAGCTGGACATGACAGGCGAGAACACGGCCGGGCCGGTGATGGCAGCGAGGTCTTCGTTGTCGGCGATGCTGCTGTTGGCAAAGCTGTAACCGAAAACCGCCGTCGGGTTGTTGCCGTAGGTGTGGCTGGCGGTGCCGGAGGAAAGGAGGGTATCGACTTGCAGCACACCCGGCGTCGAGGCGTAGATGAAACCGTTGCCGGTTTCGACAGGGGTCGGGTAAGTCACGTAGGTCTGGCCGTATTTCCGGAAGGCCGAGGTCAGCCCGCCTTTGGTCGTGACTGAAGGGCTGGCGGCATACACCAGCCAGCGCGGGCCGCCCGTGCCGGTGAGGGTCATGGCTCCGGCACCAGATTTGGTAAAGCCGCCCGTCGCCGTCAGTATGATGGCGGTATTGGGGCCGGGAAGTGAGGAGGCGACCGGAGCGTTCAGCGTGATACTGCCTGTGACATCCAGCACCACCGCCCCGCCCGAAGCATTCAGCCCCGTGATGGTCGGCACTGGCGCGCTGCCGCTGACCGTTGTCACCGTCGTGTTCTGGCTGTTTTTGATGTTGACGCTTCCGGCACTGTTGTCGACGGCGATATTGGCGAAGGCATTCCCGGCGACATTCAGATTGGTCGTGCCGCTGGATTTGACCGCCAGTGTGCCCGCCGTGATGCCAGCCGTCTGAACGACCTTGCCATTACTGAGCAGCGTGACTTTGTTGGAAGGATTGCTGAGTGCGGCATCGACGTAAATATCACTGGTCGTATCCGTATCCGCAACATTCGAGTTACCGATGACGAGATTGGGGATGTTCAGCGTCATGCTGGCCGGATTGACCACCAGACAGGTCGGCGCAGCGACATTGCAGCTACTGCCCACGGTGATCGGGTAGTTATCCGAGTATGTGACAAACCCTGCCCTGGGCGCATTGAGCGTAGGCTGGGGCGAGCCCGAAAAGATCGTGCTGTTGGCCTTCAGGAGCAGATCGGCCGTACTGGTCAAAGTAGAACCCGCGCTGCCCGCGGTGGAGAGGATGCCGTAAGTATCCGTTGCGATCAGCTTGATGTTCTTGCCCGACACCGTGGCAGCCGCCGTCGCATTGCCCAGCTGAATGTTTGGCGCGGTCAGCTGGATGTCGCCCGTCCCCGTGCTGGCTGCCCCGGTCAGGGTCAAATTGCCGCCGGTATTGTTGATGGTCAGTGCGCCATTGTTCGTGCTCACGCCGTCCAGCATCAGAGCCGTGCTGTTGCCAAGGCTCACCGATGCAGCCGCGCTGCCGGTCTGGAACTTGCCAAAAGTATTTCCGCCGTCATTCAATGTCACCGCGCCGCTGGTCGTGACCTTCAGCCCGGCCGCCCCGGCCGCTGCGTTGACGATCGCCCCGGCATCCTGCCCCACGCCGCTGCCGGTGAGTTCGACGCCGTAGGTAATGCCCGAGCTGCTGGTCTGGATGCCCTGGAAGCTATTCACCGTGCTGAGCTGGATGCCGTTACTGCTCTTGTAGCTGAATACATCCGTGGCTCCCGTGCCTGTTGCCTTCCCGGCAATCACCCCGGTGGGGTTGGATTCTGTCAGGACGACTTTTATCGCTTCAGCATATACCGCCTTCCCGGCCAGTGTCGCCCCGGCTGATTGCGTGATGGACATACCCATGCTTTGTTTCAGCGTAATCACGCCATCCGGCGCGCCCGAGTTATACACCCCGCTGGTCTGGATGCTGATGCCGCTGAGGCCGTCGATACCGGCTCCGACGTTCAGCGGATTGTAGTTGGTGAATGTCAGGTTTCTGTTCAGGTTGCTGCCATCCCCCAGCTGCGCCGCGAAATTACTGATCTGGTTGCCTGTATTGCTCAGCGTCACATCGCCCAGTGCCTTCACGGCCAGCTTGCTGGCAGAGATCAAGGCGGTTTGCGTGATAGCACCACCCGACTCCAACGACAGGACAGCCGCATTAGTAGCGGAGGGGTTGGCTGCGATACTCATGGCCCCGGCTGTCGTGCTGCCGATACGCAACACCCCGGTCGTGGTGATACTCCCCAGTTCGGCCGGGGTCAACTCAAAGCCTGCTGTCTTCGACGAGACAATGCCGATGGCTGTGGCCGCGATGGAGGGCCGCAGCCAGACCGTGCCCGCACCGGCATTGGTCCCCATCGTGTTATCCCAGTCGATGCGCTTGCCGGTAATCGTCAGATCGCCACCATTCGTCGACACAGATGAAAAACTGTCTTTCGACACGATCCCCGTCGTCCCTGTTCCTGTCTGGTCCGCCTGCAAGACAACGTTCAGCCTGCCTGCCGACGAGGAAATGCCTCCCTGCATCAGCTTGATGTCGTTATGCGCCTTCAGGGTCAGCGTGGCATCCGCACCGGCGGATTTGGTGATCGTGGCCGTGTTGATCGTGATGTCGCCCGCTTCCGCCCCGCCGCCCGTGGTGTCGACACTCACGCTCGTTCCGGCATTGAGCAAGCCTTCGATCGTCACGGGCGTGAGCGTCGAGCCCGTGCCCGTTGGTGTGAAGTTGGGCGAGCCGGTGATGGCGGTATCCGTACCGCCGATGATCGTGATGTTGTAAGGATCCAGCAACCACTCCCCGCCCGCACCCACTTTCAGGTCGATGCCCGCCGTATCCAGAAAATGTCCCGAGGTTTCGACAAAGCCGCCCTTGCCGCCCGCTGCGCCCTGCGCGGAAATGTGGCCGTGGGCGTGGGTGGCGTCGTCGCCCCAGAGGATGACGCGGCCGCCCTGCCCTTTTGTTTTTGCATCGGCGCGGATGCTCGCCTGCGGGCCGAACCAGGTGGCAGCGGCGTTTTGAATTTCCGGATTGCCGCCGCGATAGTCGCCGCCGACCCGCACCAGGCCGCCACCTTCTTCGCCGGAGGCGTCGATCCGTGCCTGATCCGTCACGGCGACATGATGACCCTGTACGTCGATCGTGCCGCCGGTTTTTCCCGTTGCCGCGAGCTGGCCATCGCCTTCGACGAAGGTTTCCTGCTTCGCCTTGAGGAAGATGCGGCCGCCTTCGCGCACCACGCTGCTGGCGTCCAGCTTTCCGCTGTTTTTCACCAGCGCGCCGACCAAGCCGATGCGCCCGGCATCAGTGGCGATCTGCCCGAGATTGGTCACCTTTCCAGCCTCGCCGGTGATTTCGACCTTCACGCCGGGGGTGGCTGTGTCGATGAGCTCGACTTTCTGCCCGGCGGCCAGCAAGGTTTCGCCCGCAGGCGTGGTGATGATCCCTTCGTTTGTCACGTTCGGGGCAACGAGATAGACGCTGCCGCCCGCAGGCGTGGTGATGGCCCCGCGATTGACGAGGCTGCCCGCCCCCGGGGTGTTCTGGAAGGTGAGCCGCCCGGCGAGGAAGTCTTCATTGCGGACGTTAAGCGTCGAGGCAACAAAACCAGCGGTGTCGATCTTCGCCCCGGGGCCGACGAGGATGCCCGCCGGGTTCACGAGCCAGACACGGCCATTGGAGCTGAGTTGTCCGAGCAGCTGGCTGGGGGCATTCCCCAATACCCGATTCAATACGCTGCTGCTAACGGAAGGCTGGATGAAGCGCACGGATTCGCCTGCGGCGATGCCGAACCGCTGCCAGTCGAGAATGGCACTGGCACTGTTCTGGATGGTCAGCGCATTGCCTGCCTGGGTGAGCGTGGCCGTCCCGGCGACGACTTGCGGGCCGACGGGCAGGGCTAGCGCGCTGCCTGCAAAACAGGCGGCGAGGGCGGCGGCCAGCAGGGTCGAAGATTTTTTGGTGGGGGTGAATGGGTTTGCTGAAAAAGTCATGATCGTTCTCCCGATCTTGCCACGTCAGAAACTGACGCTCAGATTCATGTGGCCGAACCAGTCGCCACGTTCTTCCGTGCCCGCCGGGCCGGCCTTTTGCACATTGGCGACATCGGCCTGAAGGCTGATGTTTTTCTGGTAGTTGTAGCGCGCCCCCACACCGCCGGAGGCGATGCCCAGGCGCGCAGCCGTGGCGGCCGCAGGGGTGACGACAGCAAGATTTCGCCCACGGGCCAGATCGTAAAATGCCAGCGCGCGCAGGCTGCCAGGCAGGCCGATGTGGCCAGCGAAATCGGGGGTGTACAACTCCAGATTCAGCAGATGCCCCACGTCGGCCGTGACGGCACGCTCGCCAAAGCCGCGCACCGCCGTGCTTCCGGCCATGCCGAACTGCTCGCCGGATACCAGGCCATGGTTGCTGTACTGGCCCGAGAAGGCGATTCGCCC
>CAZFPI010000008.1:9720-41629 GCA_964521075.1 uncultured Sterolibacterium sp. | reverse complement strand
AAAAGCTGCGTCCGCAGGCCGGCTGGGCACCGATTGCTTTCGCGACCGACTGGCATCGTCCGCCGCGTCACATGAACTCGACCACCTTCTGGTACTTCCAGACCGACCAGTGGCGTTACGAAAAGGTTTCGGCCGACGGCCTGCTGGCCGACAACGCCAAGGGCAAGTACAAGGGTTATCAGCTGGCCGACTACAACGTCGTCTCGCAACGCCTGGGCTGGCTGCCGTCTGCCCCGCACTTCAACAAGAACCCGATCGATATCGTCAATGAAGCCGAGAAATCCGGCGCGACGGATGAGGCGGCCGTGGCCAAATACATGGTCGACCAGCTCAAGTCCGGCAAACTGGCCTTTGCCAGCGAAGATGTCGACGCGCCGGAAAACTTCGTGCGTAACCTCTTCGTCTGGCGTTCCAACCTGCTGGGCTGCTCGGCCAAGGGCCACGAGTACTTCCTCAAGCACCTGATCGGCGCGCAAAACGGCGTGCTGCAGGAGGGTGTCGAAGGCCGCGCCTGCAAGGAAATCAAGTGGCACGAAAATGGCCCGACGGCCAAGCTCGACCTGATGGTGGACATCAACTTCCGTCTGAATTCGACGGGAGCCTATTCCGACATCATCCTGCCGACGGCGACCTGGTACGAAAAGCATGATCTGAACACCACCGACATGCACCCCTTCGTGCATCCGCTGTCCGAGGCTGTCAATCCGGGCTGGGAATCGAAGTCCGACTGGCAGATTTTCCAGAACATCGCCCGCGCTTTCTCCAAGCTGGCCGAAAAGCATCTGGGCACGAAGAAGGACGTCGTTGCCCTGCCGATGCAGCACGACTCGCAATTCGAACTGGCCCAGGCGATTGGCGTCAAGGACTGGAAGAAGGGCGAGTGCGAGCCGATCCCGGGCAAGACCCTGCCGCTCTTGAAGGTGGTGTCGCGCGATTACCCGAATACGCTGAAGAAGTTCCAGGCCATCGGTCCCTTGATGAACAAGCTGGGCAACAACGTCAAGGGCATCGACTGGAATACCGACCAGGAAATCAACGAGCTGAAGTCGCTCAACGGTGAGATTCTCGAAGAAGGGATCACCAAGGGCATGCCCAGCATCGCTGCCGACATCGCCGCTTGCGACGCCGTGCTGCGTATGGCACCGGAAACGAACGGTGAAGTGGCGCACAAGTCCTGGTCGGCACTGTCGGTCAAGACGGGTATCGACCATCACCACCTCTATGCCGGTCGTCACGAAGACAAGATCACCTTCCGCGATATCCAGGCACAGCCGCGCAAGATCATCACCGCGCCGACCTGGTCGGGCATCGAGTCGGAAACCGTGTCCTACACCGCCGGTTACACCAACATCCACGAGCACATCCCTTTCCGCACCCTGACGGGCCGCGCGCAGTTCTATCAGGATCACGATTGGATGCTGGACTTCGGCGAGGGCTTCTGTGCCTTCCGTCCGGGTCTGGACATGAAGGCCGTCGAAGCCACGCCCAAGGCCGTTCTGGCCAAGCCGCACCTGGTGCTCAACTGGATCACGCCGCACTCGAAGTGGGGCATCCACTCCAGCTATCAGGACAACCTTCGCATGCTCAATCTCTTCCGTGGCGGCCCCTACTTCTGGATCGCCGAGGATGATGCCAAGAGCATCGGCCTGGAAGATAACGACTGGGTCGAAGCCGTCAATGGCAACGGTGCGACGGTGGCCCGTGTGGTCGTCTCGCAGCGTGTGCCGCGTGGCATGGCCCTGATGTATCACGCTCAGGAAAAGATCGTGAACGTCCCGGGCTCGCCCACCACCGGCAAGCGCGGCGGCATCCTCAACTCCGTGACGCGCGTCGTGGTCAAGCCCACCAATATGGTCGGCGGCTATGCCCAGCTCGCTTACGGCTTCAACTACTACGGAACGGTCGGCACGCAGCGCGACGAATTCGTCGTGGTGCACAAGATCGAGGACAAGGATGTCGACTGGCTCGAGCGTCCGCTGACGCCCGAACGCGAAGGCAAGCGCAACCCGCCTGGCGTCGGCCCGCGTTAAGATCGATGAGACGAGGGGAGGGCGGCTTGCCTGCTCTCCCCGATGAATACAGAACACCGAATACCGAACACCGAACATTCCGTAAGGAGAATCGCATGAAAGTTCGCGCACAATTCGCCCTTGTCTTCAACCTCGACAAGTGCATTGGCTGCCACACCTGCTCCGTGACGTGTAAAAACGTCTGGACCAACCGCAAGGGCGTCGAATACGCCTGGTTCAACAACGTCGAATCCAAGCCCGGCATCGGTTACCCGAAGCAATGGGAAAACCAGGAAGTCTGGAAGGGCGGCTGGGAGCTCGTCGACGGCAAGCTGCAGCTCAAGTCCGGCAGCAAGCTCTCCCGCCTGCTCAATATCTTCGCCAATCCGGACATGCCGGAAATCGACGATTACTACGAGCCCTTCACTTTCGACTACGCCCACCTGCAGAACGCGCCGCTGTCCGAAGCCGCGCCGACGGCTCGCCCCATCTCCCAGATCACCGGTGAAAAGATGGAGAAGATCACCTGGGGCCCGAACTGGGAAGACGATCTGGCCGGCGAGTACGACAAGCGCGCCAAGGACGTCAACATGAAGAACATGCAGAAGGAGATCTACTCGAAATTCGAGAATACCTTCCACATGTATCTGCCGCGCATGTGTAACCACTGTCTGAACCCCGCCTGTGTGGCCGCCTGCCCCTCCGGCTCGATCTACAAGCGCGAAGAAGATGGCATCGTCCTGGTCGACCAGGACAAGTGCCGTGGCTGGCGTCAGTGTGTTTCGTCCTGCCCGTACAAGAAGGTGTATTACAACTGGGAATCGGGCAAGGCCGAGAAGTGCATCGGCTGCTACCCGCGTGTCGAATCCGGCATGCCGACCGTCTGTTCCGAATCCTGCGTGGGCCGCATCCGCTACAACGGCATCATGCTGTATGACGCCGACAAGATCGAGGAATTGGCCTCGATGCCCAATGAGCAGGACCTCTACGAAGCGCATCGCAGCATCTTCCTCGACCCGAACGACCCGCAAGTCATCAAGGCTGCCCGTCGCGACGGTGTGCCGGAAGACTGGATCGAAGCCGCCCGCAAGTCGCCCATCTGGAAGATGGCGATGGAATGGAAGATCGCCTTCCCGATGCACCCCGAGTTCCGCACTCTCCCGATGGTCTGGTATGTGCCGCCGCTCTCGCCGGTGCAATCCGCGATCGACCAGGGCCAGCTGCCGACCGAAGCCGATGGCGTGATCCCCCGCGCCGACGCGCTGCGCTTCCCGCTGCAATATCTGGCCAGCCTGCTGACGGCCGGCAAGGAGCAGCCGGTGTTCGACGCTATTGCCAAGATGATGGCCATGCGCTCTTACCAGCGTTCGGTGCACGTCGATGGCAAGCCCGATACCACCGCGCTGAACAAGGTCGGGCTGACCGAGCAGCAGGCCAAAGATATGTACAAGCTGATGGCCATCGCCAACTACGAAGACCGTTTCGTCATCCCGACCGGCCACGCCGAGCTGACTGAAGACGACTTCTACGGCTTCCAGGGCCAGAACGGCTTCACCTTTGGCAATGACTCTTCGGCTGGGATCAGCGGTGATTCGCTGTTCCCCGAGCGTCGCAAGGGTACGGTCGAATCGCGTGAGCCCGCCCCGTCTGCCGACGAACGTTGACCGGAGGTCATGATGATGTTTTACCGCATCGTTTCATCGCTGCTGGAGTACCCGGACGCTGAACTGCGCGCGGCCCTGCCCGAAATCCGGGCGGCCGTGACGGGAGCGGACGACCTCTCGCCGTCGGAACGCACGGCCCTCACGGGCTTTCTCGACCAGCTGGAGGCGCGCGTGACGCAAGAGCCGCTTTCGCTGGAAGAGGAATATGTGCGTACCTTCGACATGGTTCCCGAACACAGCATGCACATGACCCACCACCTGATCGGCGAGGACAAGAATCGTGGCCCCGCCCTGATCGACCTGGGCGAGTATTACAAGGGCTATGGCTTCGAGCTCAACGCCGATGCCAAGGAGCTTCCCGACTACCTGCCGCTGATGCTCGAATTCGTCAGCATGCTCGATGCCGAGGAAGCCAAGCTTTTCCTGTCACGCTGGACGAAGGTGCTGCGCCAGCTGCGCGTCAATCTGGAAGATGGTGGCAGCCTCTACGCCGCCTTGATCCAGCTCGTCGAACAGCGCAGCCAGCTCGTTGCTGCACCGGACGACATGGAAGAGCCCACGCCCGCCATCAAGACAGACCCCTGTCTCGATGATGGCGATTTCGACCCCCCGGTGGACTGGAGCAGCCCACCCAAGGTCGACCGGCCCTCTTCGCCCTGACCCTCGCGCCCCATAACGCAAACACGGAGACATCCATGGATAATTTCCTGCACAACTTCATTTTCGGCGTGTATCCCTACATCGCCACCACCGTTTTCCTGCTCGGTAGCTGGATCCGTTTCGACCACGAGCAGTACACCTGGAAAAGCGACTCCAGCCAGCTGCTTTCCAAGAGCGGCATGCGTGCCGCCAGCAACCTGTTCCACTACGGCGTTCTCGGCCTGTTCGGCGGGCACATCGTGGGCCTGCTGACGCCGCACGCGGTCTTCACCACCCTCGGTCTTTCCGATCTCGCCCACCAGTGGATCGCCATCACTGCCGGTACGGTGTTCGGTTCGGCCTGCCTGATCGGCGCGGTCATGCTCTGGATGCGTCGCATGACCAATCCGCGCGTCCGTGCAGCTTCGCGCTGGATAGACATCAACATCCTCGGCTGGCTGGTGCTCACCGTTGCTGCCGGTTTGTCGACGATCCCGACCTCGATTGGCCATGCCAATCACGGCGATGCAGCCGTGATGATCAGCCTGGCCGACTGGGTGCAAAGCATTCTCTACCTGCACCCCGATCCCAGCCTGGTGAAGAATGTCGATGGTGTCTATAAATTCCACATGTTCCTTGGCATGTCGGTATTCCTGTTCTTCCCCTTCACCCGTCTGGTGCATATCTGGAGCGCGCCGATTGGCTACATTGCCCGCGCCTACCAGATCGTTCGCACCAAGCGTCGTCCGGCCGTGCGTTAAGTGCCGGCCCGGCTGGCCTCCGGCGTCATCCCGATGCCGGAGGGAAGCAGTCAGTGAAAAACGCGGCGGCCTTGGGGCTTGCCGCGTTTTTTATTGGCAATCCTTCAGGCTTCCAGTAATCTGGCAGGCCTGTTCAGCGGAGAAACGTGAATGCTCTCAGGCATCGAACCCGGGCTGCTGATTCTCCTGCTGCATCTGTCGGCAGGTTTTGCTTTTTGCGCCGTGCTGGCTTGCCTTGCTGTTGCGGCTTCCGGCATCCGTATCCATGGGTTGCCCTGGTTGCTGGTCGCTTGTCTGCTGTCGGCGGCATCCCAGCTGGCCACGGCGCAATTCCATCAGGCAACGGATGTCTCCATTGCGTCGGATTGTCAGCGGTGGATGAACGGTTTTGCTTCAGCGCAGCTGTTTTTCATCACGGCCTTCATCGCTACCTACACACGTTACCCCCATCGTCGCCGCCTGATGATCGGCATGGCCGGGCTTTCTTTGATTCTGCTTGCGCTGACTATTCATTCTCCGACAGGAACCCGTTTCATCGGGGAGTTTCATTCTGAAATCATGACGCTTCCCTGGGGGGAACGTTTGCAGATTCTGGTGGGGACGCCCAACCCCGGCGTGTTCTACGGACGAGTCATGATCTTCCTGATTTACTTCTGGAATTTTTATCGAACGGCGGTGTATCACGCCAAGGTGGATCGCCAGGGGGCGATCGTCATTTGTGCCGGTTTGCTGATGTTGATGTTTGGGGTTGCCATTGGTGGTTTTGTGGAATCCGGCGAGATTCGTTTCATCTACACCGGCGGCTTTGGCTACGTCATCCTGACGGCTTCCATACTGGTCGTGCTGGCGCGCAAGCTGGTGGTGGCCAATACGCGCCAGCGGCGGATCATCGACGCCTTGCGTGGTGAGCTTTCCCGCCACCGGGAGACGCGCAAAATCGTGCATCATCTTTCCTACAATGACCGCCTGACTTCCCTGCCCAGCCGGGTCGGGCTTTTTGAGCGCATCCTCGTGCCGATCGAAATGACCCGCCTGACGGGGCGGGGCTTTGCCATGCTGCATATCGACATCGACCGTTTCGACGTCATCAATGACACGCTCGGCCCGAATGTGGGCGACCGCCTGCTGCAACAGGTCTCGCGCCGCCTGCATGCCCTGATCCAGGATACCGACTTCGTCGCCCGCCTGAATGCGGACGAATTCATCTGCGTCCATACCCGGCAGCCCGTGGCACAGGCCGCTTCGCAGCTGGCAGACTCGGTGCATGCCGGTCTGCGCGCACCTTTTGAGATCGATACCCACACCCTGCACATCACGGCCAGCATCGGAATCGCCTGTTTTCCCGAGGATGCCGATACGGCAGAAACCCTGCTGGTGGCTGCCGATCTGGCCACGCGTGAAGCCAAACGGCAAGGGCGAAACCGGACGCAGTTCTATCAGCCCGGGTTCAATACCGCCATCCAGGAACGGATGCGCGTGGGCAATGCCCTGCGCGTTGCCATCGAACAGGGGCAGCTCGAACTCTACGTTCAGCCGCAGGTGGACGCGGGCAGTGGCCGGGTTGTCAGTGCCGAAGCCTTGATCCGCTGGCATCATCCCGAAGACGGCATGATCGCGCCTGTGCGTTTCATCCCTGTTGCCGAAGAAATGCACCTGATGGACAAGATCGGTGCCTGGGTGATCGAAGAAGCCTGCCGTATTCGCGCGGAATGGCAAAGGCAGGGTATCGTGGGCGTGCGTCTGGCCATCAATCTTTCTGCCCAGCAATTGCGGGATCCCGCCTTGCTCGACACCATCCGGCAAGCCCTTGCACAGCATGGCCTGAGCGGCGGAGATATTGAAATGGAAGTGACCGAATCCATGGTCATGGAAGATGCCGATCTGTGCATCGATCGGCTCCGGCAGATCAGCGCGATGGGCATCAAGCTGGCGATGGACGATTTCGGTACGGGCTATTCCTCGCTGGCCTATCTCAAACAGTTGCCCATCAATACCCTGAAAATCGACCGGTCCTTCGTCAAGGATATTGATACTGACAGCAACGACGCTGCCATTTGCGCCACGACCATCAGCATGGCGAAAACCCTGGGCATGGATACCGTGGCCGAGGGTGTGGAAACTGAAGCCCAGGCGAGCTTGCTGCGCGAGCTCAGGTGCGAACGCTTCCAGGGGTATTTCTATGCCCGCCCCATGCCGGTGGCCGAGGCTACCGCCTTTGTCAAAAGACACCTCACTCCTTCAGAAAGGTAAGACTGTGCATACTGCCGTTATCAGTGGAACCGGCCTGTTCGTTCCGGACGCCGTGATCGACAATCAGGAACTCGTCACCGCTTTCAACCGTTATGTCGCGCTGGAAAACCAGCGTAATGCGGCGGCCATCGCACAGGGAAAGGCCGAGCCGCTCCTGGAGTCGAGTGTCGAATTCATCGAAAAGGCTTCCGGCATCCATCGCCGCCATGTGCTCGACAAGGCCGGGATTCTCGACCCGAACCGGATGCGGCCGCATTACCCGCCACGCGCCAATGACGAGCTTTCCCTCATGGCAGAAATCGCCGTGGCGGCTGCCCGGGATGCCATGTCGCAAGCAGGAAAAACTGCCGAGGATATCGACGGCGTTATCTGCGCTGCCTCCAACATGCAACGCCCCTACCCGGCCATGGCCATCGAAATCCAGCAGGCACTCGGAGTTCGTGGCTACGGCTTCGACATGAATGTCGCCTGTTCTTCGGCGACCTTCGGTATCGAGCAGGCGGTCAATGCCGTGCGCTGCGGAACTGCCCGGGCCGTGCTGGTGGTCAATCCGGAAATCACCTCCGCCCATCACTGCTGGACCGACCGTGACTGCCATTTCATCTTCGGCGACATCTGTACCGCAATCCTGATCGAGCGGGCGGAGACGGCCCGGCCAGGCGGCTGGAAGGTACTGGGCACACGCCTGGCGACGCGTTATTCCAACAACATTCGCAACAACGCCGGTTTCGTGAATCGCTGCGAGGATGCCGATCCGCAGGCGCGGGACAAACTGTTCGTCCAGGAAGGGCGCAAGGTGTTCAAGGAGGTTTGCCCCATGGCGGCCGAACATATTGCCACGCACCTGAATACACTCGATCTCGCCCCGGCGGGCGATGTTCGACGTTACTGGCTGCATCAGGCCAATCTGTCGATGAACCAGCTGATCGCCCGGAAGCTGCTCGAACGGGATGCCACGGCGGATGATGCGCCGGTGATTCTCGACGAATACGCCAACACCGCTTCGGCAGGCTCCATCATCGCCTTTCATCATCACCGCTCGGATCTTGTCCAGGGTGATGTCGGCGTGATCTGTTCATTTGGCGCGGGCTATTCGATCGGCAGTGTCGTGCTCGAAAAAACCTGACAGAGCATCGAGACCTGTAATTGCCAAATAGTTGGCATCCTGTGCCCGAGCACTCGCCAGCACTCGTCCGAGTCTGGTAACCTCACCTGTTCGCCTTGTTTGCCTGATGTCCATGATGACGGACGACGTCCGACGCCTGCAGTTATCTTTCGATGACCACTTCCAACCGTCGCTGGTGACGCACGGCCGCGCCTTGCTGGCCCAGCGTCAGGTGACGGTGGGTGTGCCGAAAATCGCCCGGGGAAAGCTGCGTATCACCGGAGTTTGCCCGGGTGCGCGCGGAAAAAAATACAAACAGGATATCCAGCTGAGCCACAACGGCCGCCGCGTGACGCATGTGGCAGGTGTTTGCACCTGCCCGGACGGCTTCAACTGCGAGCACGTCGTCGCCGTACTCGTGCAATGGCAGGGCGAGGCAGTGCGCGAGGAAGCGAAGCATGTTCCGGATCAGGCAGGGCAGGGTATGTCTGGTGAAATCCTGCACTGGCTGCAGGAAATCGAACACCACGGCAGCCCGGCCGGAGGCAGCACCGGCGACGAGGCTTCCGCCGCCGCCCTTGCCGGGCCACATATCCGCTATGTACTGACGGCCGGAGATGGCCGCCTGGCACTCTACAAAATGCGCCCGGCGAAAGACGGCGGGCCAGGCAAGGCTGAATTGCTTCGCCCGGACCTGCATCAGCTGACCTGGGGCAATGTGCCCTCCTGGTTTCATGCCCCGGATATTCCCGTCTTGCGCCTGTTTCTCGTCATGCAGGATAACGTCATGTTTTCCTGCGAGGCTTCCCAGCCCTTGCAGGGGGAAGAAGGCGCGCATCTGCTGCGTCTTGCCCTGCGTACCGGGCGGCTACATCTGGACAGCACCGAAAAATCCCTCCTGAGCCCAGGCCCGCTTGTCAGTGCGCGCCTGGGCTGGCGTCGCGAGGCCGACGGGCGGCAGCACCCCCGTGTCATCCTGGCGGGACGTGCGGAGTCTGCGGAGGCTGCGGAGTCTGCGGAGTCTGCGGAGTCTGCGGAGTCTGCGGAGTCTGCGGAGTCTGCGGAGTCTGTGCCCCCCCCGCTTCTGCTGCCGACCTGGCCGGTCTGGTATGTCGATACGCAGCGGCACGAAACTGGCCCGGTGGTACTGGATTTACCCGACGAGCTGGCCAGAAAGCTCCTGATGGCTCCCCCGCTCGACGAACTCGATGCCTGGCTCGTTCGCTCGCGGCTGGCCGAGCTGGGGCCGCGTCTACAATGCGACATTCCCTTGCCCGAAGCCGCCTCTCCCGAGCCTGCCGAAGGCAAGCCGCGCGCCATCCTCCGCCTGCAGGCGGTCAGACTCCTGCCGTCTGCTGTCTTGAGCACGGAAGAAAAACATGCCGCTGCGACCCTGTGGTTCGAGTACCCGGGCCTGGCACGCATACCCGGCGTCGAGCCTGTCCCTTCATTGCTGCGCGCGCGGCGCGAGGAACCTGCCCAGGGGCAATCCCCCTTCATGACCATTTTGCGTGACCAGCCCGCCGAGGAAGCCGTCTGGACGCTGCTTCACGGAGAGGGCCTGGAAAGCTACCGGCAACGCCTGCCACGGGCCGGGCGAGCCGGGCCGGATGCCGCGAACGATTGTCTGATGCCCGCCTTGCAGGACCCGGCGAGCTGGCTGCTGTTCATGGAACTGAGCCTGCCCCGTCTGGAGCAGGCCGGCGTCACCATCGAAATGGATGACGATTTCCCCTTTCAGCCCTTGCAGGCCGAGGACTGGTTCATCGAAGTTCTGGAAGATGAATTTCTCGACAACAGCGAATGGTTCGATCTCGATCTTGGCGTGATCGTCGATGGCAAGCGGGTCAGCCTGGTCGAACCGCTGGCGCGGCTGATTGCCTTGCGTCCTCAGTTGCTGGAGGACTTGCGGCGTCTCGACGACGACGAGCGGGTTCCCCTGCCCATCGGCGAGCGTCACATCCTCCCGGTGCCGGCCCGGCGCATGCGTATCTGGCTGGGGCCGCTGCTGGAGTTTTCCGGTGAAGGCGAACGCCTGCGTCTGGGGCGGCTCAATGCGGGCAGCCTGATCGAACTGGAAACCTTGTCTGGCCGCTGGTTTGGTGGTGAGCGCGTACGGGAGCTCGCGCATCGGCTCCAGGATTTCACCGGCATCGAACAGGTCGAACCCGCAGAAGGCTTCCAGGCCACCTTGCGGGAGTACCAGCAAAGAGGTCTGAGCTGGCTGCAGTTCCTTCGCAGCTACAACCTCTCCGGCATCCTGGCCGACGACATGGGCCTGGGCAAGACCATCCAGACATTGGCGCATCTGCATCTTGAAAAGGTCAGCGGACGTGCCACCCTGCCCAGCATGATCGTGATGCCCACCAGCCTTATCACCAACTGGTGCAGCGAGGCGGAACGCTTCGCGCCTGGCCTCAAGGTGCTGGCCTTGCACGGTGCGGCCCGCTCGCTGCATTTTGCCGATATCGCCAATGCCGATCTCATTTTCACGACTTACCCGCTGCTCGTGCGCGACCAGGAAGTCCTGCTGCAGCAGGAGTTTCATCTGCTGGTGCTCGACGAAGCCCAGTTCATCAAGAACCCCAAGGCGCATGCCCATCGCGTTGCGCGGCAGATCAAGGCACGTCATCGTCTGTCGCTTACCGGCACACCGCTGGAGAACCATCTGGGCGAGCTTTGGGCGCAGTACAACTTCCTGATGCCCGGTCTGCTAGGCGATGTGCGCCGCTTCGCCGCCGCCTTCCGGACGCCGATCGAAAAACAGAACGATGCCGAACGGCGGCAACAGCTGGCCGAGCGTGTCCGTCCTTTCCTTTTGCGCCGGACAAAAGAACAGGTACTGGCCGAATTGCCACCCAGAACCGAAGTCGTGCGCTGGGTCGAGCTGACAGGCGAGCAGCGAGATATGTACGAGTCGCTGCGTCTGATCTTCGACAGAAAGCTGCGGCAGGTGCTGGCCACACGCGGTGTGTCGCAAAGCCAGATCATGATTCTCGATGCCCTGCTCAAGCTGCGCCAGGTCTGCTGTGACCCGCGTCTGGTCAGACTCCCGGCGGCATCCAGCGTGTCTTCGCCCGCCTTCAGCCTGCCCTCGGGCGAAATCGGCGACCCTTCCGCCTCGGCCAAGCTGGGGCTTTTGATGGGTATGCTGCCCGAGCTGATCGAGGAGGGCAGGCGGGTTTTGCTATTCTCGCAATTCACCAGCATGCTGGCCCTGATCGAAGACGCCTTGCGGCAGCGGAGTATCGACTACGTCAAACTCACCGGCCAGACCAAGGACAGGGAAACACCGATCAACCGCTTCCAGCAAGGCGAGGTTCCCCTGTTTCTCATCAGCCTCAAGGCTGGCGGTACGGGGCTTAACCTGACGGCGGCGGATACCGTGATCCACTTCGACCCCTGGTGGAATCCGGCCGTCGAGGAACAGGCTTCCGCCCGCGCTTACCGTATCGGACAGGACAAACCGGTCTTCGTCTACAAGCTGCTGACCAAGGGAACGGTCGAAGAAAAAATCCTGGCCTTGCAGCAGCGCAAGCAGCATCTGGCCGACAACCTTCTGGCCGGAGCCGCCCCGCAGCAACATCTGATCACGGCGGAAGACCTCGAAGTGCTGTTCCAGCCGCTTGATCCAGCGGAATGAATTTGTCATGACATTGACCGATCTTCGCTACATCGTCGCCCTCGCACGCGAACGGCACTTTGGCCGCGCGGCAGAAAAATGCTGCGTGACCCAGCCGACCCTCTCTGTCGCCGTGAAGAAACTGGAAGATGAGCTGGGTGTTGCCCTCTTCGAGCGTGGCGCGGAAGTCACGCTCACGCCCATCGGCGAGCAGGTCGTCGAACAGGCCGGGCGTGTGCTGGCTGAAGCCGGGCGCATTCCGGAACTCGCAGCACAAGGCCGCGATGCGCTAGCGGGCCCGCTGCGTATCGGCGTCATTCACACCATCGCCCCCTATCTTCTGCCGAAGCTGGCTCCCTTGCTGCGGGAACGCGCTGCACAGATGCCGCTCATCTTCCAGGAAGGCTTTACCGAAAAACTCGTGGCCGCCGTCAAGGCCGGCGAGCTCGATGTCGTCATCCTCGCCTTGCCGCTAGCCGAGCCGGGGCTCGTGGCGCAGCCGGTGTATGACGAGGCTTTTCGGGCTCTCGCGCCCGCGCAGCATCCCTGGCGGAAGACCAGGGCCATCGAGCCGGTCGCCCTGCTGGATGAACCCCTGCTGTTGCTGGGGGCTGGCAACTGCTTTCGCGATCAGGTGCTGGACCTTTGCGCCCAGGCCAAACACCCGCCCGATGCCGCCCAGATCATCGAAGGCAGCTCGCTCGAAACCATCCGCTACATGGTGGCCTCCGGGCTGGGTGTCTCGGTCATGCCATCTTCATGTGCCGATCTCATCCCGAAAAATGATGCGCTGCTGTGCTCGCGTCCTTTTGTGGAGCCTGCGCCGACACGTTGCGTGGGCCTCGTCTGGCGTACCAGCTTCCCGCGTCACAAGGCTATCGACCTGCTGCGATGCGCCCTGCTGGATTGCCGGCTGCCAGGAACGCGCCCGGTCAGGAAAAAATAAGGGAAAAGGTTTTACTGCGCCGGGCTGGTGTCGAACAGGCGTCCTAGTTCTTCCCCGGGGCTCGGGGCGCGCATGAAGGCTTCGCCCACCAGAAAGGCATGAACGTGATGGCGGCGCATCAGGGCCACATCGTCTTGCGTGAGGATGCCGGATTCGGTCACGACGATGCGGTCGCCGGGCAGGAGGTTCCGCTGGCGCAGTGTGGTGTCGAGACTCACGTCGAAGGTGCGAAGATTCCGGTTATTGATGCCGATGAGCGGCGTGGCCAGTTGCAAGGCCAGCGCGGTTTCGGCTTCGTCGTGCGATTCGACGAGCACGGCCAGGCCCAATTCCTGCGCGATGCCTTCCATTTCCTGCATCTGCGAGAGGCTCAGGGCAGCGACGATGAGCAAAATGGCATCCGCGCCCATCTGCCGGGCTTCAAAGACCTGATAGGCATCCACCAGAAAGTCCTTGCGGAGCACCGGCAGGTGGCAAGCCGCCCGCGCCTGTCGCAGGTATTCCGGCGAGCCCTGAAAATAGAGGCGATCCGTGAGCACCGACAGGCAGGCCGCGCCGTGGTTTTCATAATCCCGGGCGATGGCAGCAGGGTCGAAGCTGGCGCGGATGACGCCCTTCGATGGGCTGGCCTTCTTGATTTCGGCGATGACGGCGGGCTCATGTGCGTCGAGACGGCGGCGCAATGCACCGGTGAAATCACGGGTATCTGCCTGGTCGCGGGCCGCCGCGCGGATTTCTGCCAGAGGCAGGCGCGCGCGGGCAGCGGCAACTTCTTCCGCTTTGGTGGCGAGTATCTTCTTCAGAATGTCAGGCGGATTGTGTGGATTGTGCGGATTGTTCATGGGGCTCATCGTGGTCAGGCAGGCAGGCTGGCAGCGCGGGTGAAGGCGACGAAGGCGTCAAGTTTTGCCCGTGCCGCGCCGCTGGCCAGGGTTTTCCGCGCCAGGGCGATACCGCTGGCGATGGAATCGGCGACATTGGCGACATACAGGGCCGCCCCCGCATTGAGGAGAACGATGTCCTGCGCCGGGCCGGGTTCGTTGTCCAGCACACGCAGCAGCATGGCCTTCGATTCTTCTGCGTTGGCCACGCGCAGACGGCGGGTGGATGCCATGGACAGGCCGAAGTCTTCGGGATGCAGCTCATATTCCTGGATTTCCCCGTCGCGCAATTCGCCAACCAGCGTGGCCGCCCCCAGGGAAATTTCATCCAGGCCGTCCTTGCCATGCACCACCAGAACACGCTCGGCCCCCAGGCGTTGCATGACGCGCACCTGGATACCGACGAGATCGGGGTGAAAGACGCCCATCAGGGTATTGGGCGCACCGGCCGGATTGGTCAGCGGGCCGAGAATGTTGAAAATCGTGCGAATGCCCATCTCACGACGCACGGCGGCGACGTTTTTCATCGCCGTGTGATGGGTTGGCGCAAACATGAAGCCGATGCCCGTGGCTGCGATGCACTCGCCCACCTGTGTCGGCGAGAGCTGGATGTCGGCACCCAGGGCTTCGAGCACATCCGCGCTGCCCGAGCTCGATGACACGCTGCGGTTACCGTGTTTGGCGACTTGCCCGCCTGCGGCGGAAACGACAAACATCGAGGCCGTGGAAATGTTGAAGGTGTGTGCACCGTCGCCGCCCGTGCCGACGATGTCGACGAAGTGGCGGTTGTCGGCAACTTCGACCCGGATCGACAGCTCTCGCATCACCTGCGCGGCGGCGGAGATTTCCCCGATGGTTTCTTTCTTGACGCGCAAGCCCGTCAGAATGGCCGAAACCATCAACGGTGAAATCTCACCCTGCATGATCTGCCGCATCAAATGCAGCATCTCGTCGTGAAAAATTTCGCGATGTTCGAGAGTGCGCTGAAGTGCCTGCTGTGGGGTGATCATGCCCATGCTCCTGCGCCGTTACTGGTCTGGTCGAGGAAATTCTTCAGCATGGTGTGGCCGCATTCCGTCAGGATGGATTCCGGATGGAACTGCACACCTTCGACGGCCAGCGTCTTGTGGCGCACGCCCATGATCTCTCCATCTTCCGTCCAGGCCGTGATTTCAAGGCAATCCGGCAAGGTCTCGCGCCGGATGGCCAGCGAGTGATAACGCGTGACCGTCAGCGGATTGGGCAGGTTCCGGAAAACACCGGTATTGGCATGATGCACCGGCGAGGTCTTGCCGTGCATCAACTGCTTCGCGTGAATGATGTCACCCCCGAAGGCCGCGCCGATACTCTGGTGTCCCAG
Source organism: uncultured Sterolibacterium sp. (assembly GCA_964521075.1). GTDB lineage: Bacteria > Pseudomonadota > Gammaproteobacteria > Burkholderiales > Rhodocyclaceae > Sterolibacterium. The sequence continues at coordinate 26,392 of CAZFPI010000008.1, read as the reverse complement.
GCAGACGCCCAGAAGCGGAATTTTTCCGGAGAATTCCCGGATCGCCGGAACGGAAATCCCCGCCTCGTTCGGCGAGCAAGGCCCCGGCGAAACCACGATACGCGCTGGCTTCAGGGCCGAAATTTCATCCAGCGTGATCGCGTCATTGCGATAAACACGCACATCCTCGCCCAGCTCGCCAAAATACTGCACGAGGTTGTAGGTGAAGGAATCATAGTTGTCGATCATCAGTAGCATAGTTAGTCTATCCTTTTGATTCTTCTATGCGATACCGACAGCTACTAGGAAAATTATCCGGTTCCTTGTCCTGTTTTTTCGTCGCTTGAAGAGTGTGCCGACCTCCGGCACTGGGAAAACGAGCATTATCCCCCGCGAAAACAGCCATCTCAAGTTTCGACGCAGGTTTGTGCGAGAAGATCGCTGGAGTGATGTACATCACTCCGCATCCAATTCGATGTTATTCATGCCTGCAGGCCGCTTTTTGACTGGCTTGTGCGTTCGGTGATCTCGTCTAAATGCAGCTAAATCCAAGTCGGCAACATTGATCGAAATTTGATCTGATCCGTGTGCATGTGAAATCAATCGATCAAAGTGCTCCCGGTAAGGCGCCTGGATAGTCGTGCCACCGAATTCACCCTTGTTTACTAGCGCGACATGCTGGTACATGTGGTAATTGAGTGCAGATGCCATCGTGTCAAAGGTTGCGACGTCTCTGTTGTGGGCACACACGATGAATAGGTCTGTCTTGCCTTTCAGGTCTGCTGCAAGTTTTAGATCTGTTGCGTCATAGCAAATCGCTCCACTGAGCTTGAATGGTCCTTCCTTGTCGCCGACTATCTCGATGATGTGCTGACAGGGGCGATGGCCAGAAATACCAAGTGCAGTTTCAGGTGCCGTCATGTGTCGCTTGCCTTGGTCGCGGATAATCCAACGGCGGCCTGTAAGCCGATAGTCTGGAATAAACCAGCGTGCGACATTGACCAACTTTTCCTCGTGATCCTGGAAGATCAGTCCCGCGAAAATGATCGCCTTGGTTTTATCTGCCAATCGCTTGAGAATGTCTTGATCGTCAGGATGAACAGCCACCTCGGGGAATACGATCAAGTCAGCACCAACCTTGGAGTCGTCGTTGTCTGCCTTAAGTTTTGCAACGAGAGTTCGATAGGTCAGTAGTGATATCCGGGACAGGTGATCACGATCATCTGATCGTGCCCTGGTGTTGCTGAGTGTCGGATCAGCTTTCGTGAAATCTTTGCTTCTGGGCAGAATTTGCTGAACGGTGACAATACGGAAACCGCCAGCTAGCCGGCCGCGAGGACGCTTAACGCTCGTGACGAGCGTAGGCATCTCAGATGTCCGGCAGCAAAGCTGGTCAAGTTTCTCAAGTCGTGATTTGAGCGCAGCCCGCAGGGTTGCCAAATCATCAATCGCTGAAAGCTCAGTGTACTGAATATGCGTAGCCTCGAAGCCTGGCCACTGGAGGCATGTCATCAATAGCTCCGTGAACCAATTCGAAACAGTGGCATATTCGCCGACGAGGGATTCTGCAGAATGCATCATCCCCATTCGGCGTTTGTACCAGCCAGTTCTGAGCCCTTTGTAACTTTGCGTCGAGCCAGTCTTCCATCGATTTCCGGTAAAGTCGTTGCCGCCAATTGCTGCCGCTCGAAGTATTGAGCCAATCCAATAAATCACAGCAGTGTCGGGGGAGTCGCGACGAATCCACTGTGGCATTGAGAATCGTGGGTCTTTCGCGGAATTTCTTCGCATAGGTAGCGCGCATGTAATTTTTGTTACTTCAGGGCGCCATAGCTCCATCCAATTGCCGTGGTGATCTGCCTCGACGTCTATATCGTTTGGTGATAGCGACAAGACGTCGTGTCGTTTTGCCGAAAAGTCAATCAAGCCCAGCGCAAGCTTGACTAGCGCAGCCTCATGCTCGAATCCATTCTTGTTGGACGTAATGACCTTAGATACCTTGCGTGTCGAACCCGCCTTGCTGGCATCGAACAGAATGAAGTTCTCGACGATATCGAGCAGCCGATCTTTGGCCAGCATGCCATTGAGCAGGACTTCGGCTGCCACGCTGCCCTTGTCGCGCTCGTCCAGCCGCTTCCACTCGCCAAAGTGTTCCCAGGTACTCGTGATCGAGCCATAGCGGGCATTATCGCCATTGCTCACGATCAGAAACGCGTTGTGGTGGAAGGCATGGGCGATCACGTTCTCGTCGAGGTAATCGCGCAAGTTGCCTTCAAAGCCGGCACGGATATTTTTGTAGACCGCTTTCAGTTCGATGAACACCAGCGGCAGGCCATTGACGAAGCAAACCAGGTCCGCTCGCCGGTTGTAGTTCGGGGTACGCAGCCCGGTAATCTTGAGTTCACGCACGGCCACGAAGCGATTATTGGTGACTTTGCCGAAGTCGATCACTCGCGCCTGGCCGTGGCGCAGATTACCTTGAGCATCACGATAGCTGACCGGCACGCCGTCGCGGATCAGTTTGTAAAATCCTTGGTTATGCTGGGTCAGCGAGCGGGAAAAATCATGGTGAGCCAGCTTGATGATGGCTTCATTGACAGCCGTCTCCGGCAACTCCGGGTTAAGCCGTGTCAATGCCGCCCGCAGGTCGCGCACCAACACAACCTCACGTTCGCTGGCTCTCCCCAGCATTCCTTCCGGCCCAAAGGTCTCTTGATTCCATGCGTAGACGCTCTCCCAGCCCAGCACCTTTTCCAGATGCTCGGCAAATGTTGCCTGCACGAGGCGGTCTTCGCTATTGATGTCTGTATAGGCCATGGATTGCTTTCTATCGGACAACCGCCCCTTGCATAAAGGACATTGCCGCGCCTCGTCCTTTATAAATACCACAGAGAATCAGTACATTACGATCCATATCGGGCTGCCGGGTAATTAGCATCATGAAAACTTCCCCGGTTCTTGTCCTTTATGGGACGGATTGTCGAGGCGATATCGCCTCCAGCGACGCTCCCCCTCGTAAATGACAAGCCGTTGTAGCGATGTCACGTCGATTTGCTCCCTTCAGCAGGAATTTTGAAAACCCGCTCGACGACTTTTCCGTTCTCGGAGTAAATCAATGGCGTGCCGCTGCGAACGGCCAGTTCGCGAGCACGCTGCGCAGCGCGGGCCAGTGCTGCCGGTGCCGCCTGCATGTCGGCATCGGGCAGCTGCGAAGTGGATTGCGGGATCGTGGCGGTGCTCATGAGTGGGTTCCTTCCTCAAGTAACAGCGGGGATTCACCGCTATTGTCGAACAGTTGCCAGAAGTCGACGCGCTGTCGGTAGGTCTGGCGAAAATGGCTCAGGCCGGCCGCAAAGCGACGCCGGATGGTTTCCTCGGAAATATTGTGTCCGCCCTGGCGAACGCGAGTGGCCACACGAGCGATCGCCTCCTCGGGTGTCGCCAGGGACAGGAAGATCAGCTTGACGGTGTAGCCATCAGTCCGCCAGCGGTCGATCATCCGCGCGTAGGTCAATCCGGACAACGTCGTCTCGAAGGCAAAGCTACGCCCCTCAGAGGCGTGGCGGGCGATTTCATCCAGCATTAGGCGGCCAGCGCGAAAGGCCACCGACTCTGGCTGAAACGGCGCAATGCCAGCGGCGATTAGGTCAGCGTTGACGAACACAGGGCAGTCCGCTTCGTTGGGCAGAAACTCGCGAGCAAAGGTCGTTTTCCCCGCGCCATTGGGGCCGGCAATGATGACGATCTTCTTTTGCTGACTCATACGGCAATCTCCCCACTCATCAGGCGCGGCAATAGCAGATCGCGGGCGGCGCGGAGTTTTTGGTTTTGCGCATGCAACGTCTTAATCTGCTGGAAAGCCTGTTTGACCCACAGCGGCTGGCCATCGGGCAGGCGGTGCACGTCGTCGTAGAAGGAATTGGCTTCGCGGATATCGCCTTCGAGGCCATGCACGGCCAGATTCATCTTGGCCAGCCGAATCGTGGTGGCCGTCTTTTCCTGGCCGAAGAAGGTGACACGCTTCATGGTGTCCAGGCCTTCATGCTCGATGAAGTGGCTGGACTGGACAAACATGCCGCCGGAGCCGCAGGCCGGGTCGAACACCACGCCATGGTCGGGCTCGATCACATTGACGATGGTCTGCACCAGCGAAGGCGGAGTGAAGAATTCACCGTTGTCCTGCGCGCCCTGCATCGCGAACTTCATCAGGAAGTATTCGTAGATGCGGCCGAACACGTCGCCGGAGGCATTGCGCAAGGCTTCGGAATCGAAGTTGCGCAACAGGTCTTCGAGCAACTTGTTCTCGAAACGATCATAGTCCTTGGGCAACTGACCGGCGAGCGGCTCAAAATCAGCCTCGATGGCATTCATGGCATCGACCAGGGCATTGCCGAGATTGGCGCCGGAAGGTAGCTTGAGCAGGTAGTCGTAGCGAGCGATCTCTGGCAGCAGGAGGGCACGGCGCTTGATGAAATCGCCCTTGACCAGTGGCCGCTTAGGCATCTTGCCGGCGACCTGATCCGCTTCGATGGCTTGCAGGGCTGCCTGATAGCGGTTGGTGGCATGGCGCAGGAAGATCACGCCCAGCACCGGCATGCAGTATTCGCTGCTGGTCAGCTTGGAGTTGGCGCGCAGTTGGTCAGCGGCCTGCCACAGACTGTCTTCAATCTGGGCGATGTTTTTCAGTGCGTCGACGCTCATGGGCTATTTTTTGTTGGTCTTGGTTGTTTTGCCAGCTTTACTGGGCTCCTTGATGCCCAGGTGATCGGCGTGCGCCATCACCAGCACTTCCAGCATGGATGCGACGGAGCGGTGCTCACGACCCGCCGCTTGGCGGATCAGATCCTTGATTTCGGCAGTGGTCCGAATGGAAAGTGTTTCAGAGTTGTGGCGGGGCATGGCACGATCCTTTGCTAAGGCCGTGCCAATGTGCTGCCTTTACGCCGCTATGGCAACGTTAATGCTTGGAAACTATCATTTCGCAAATGTTATCCGGCAGCTTATCCGGTTTTTTGTCGGCTGTCACCGAATGCGGGTGAAAGTCAGCGAAGGCAGTAATGACGGTGATTACAGGGTGATAGCGTGTTTCTGAATGACCGAAAAAGTCGGCGAATGCTAATTACAATTCTCGATCATCAGCAGCATATCGCGGCTATCCTCTTGTTCTGTATGGCTATGGTTCCAGAGAATCCGCCTTGATACCCGCTCAGATACCCGCTATTTCTTTTGATACCCCCGCGCCGATGGTCTGGAACCGAATGCACGAAAGCCGCTATTGTCCCGCATATCGGCCCCGGCTCAAACCACCCCCGCACCGCTCGGTCACGGTGCTTGAAGGATCGCCCGTTGCAAAGGCTCTACCGCTTTTGCCGCAAGCGGCGACAGGCCCGTGGAGTCTTGCCGAAATATATTACCGGAAGAAATAGTTTCATCTGGTAATATGCCGGGATTCATTTTTGCCGTATGAGCCATGGCCCGGGATTTTTCTTTTTTTGAAGACGGGATACGTCGCATCGCCGGGCAGTTGCCGGGGATGCCGCAGGATCGTGTCGTGTTGAACCGGTTGTTCTTTTGCGTTTTCAGGGAGCTGGACGATGTTTATAACCAGCATCTGGCAAGGCATGGCTTGAACACTTCCTCTTTTCTGGCATTGGCCATGCTGTTGGGCCGGCCGGATAACCGGCTTAATCCGGGGGATTTGAGCGAGGTTCTGATTGCTTCCCGTACCAATGTGACCCGTCTGGTCAATGATCTGGTGGCGGCGGGATGGGTGACGCGGGCCGTGAGCGAGGCGGATCGCCGAAAGGTGGATTTGTCGCTGACGGCTTCGGGCCGGGAGCGGATGCGGGTGCTCATGCCGGAGATGTGGCAGCTCGTCGAGCGGCAGTGGCATGAATTCAGTGCAGATGAAATGGCCATCCTGGGCCGTCTGCTGAGAAGAATGCTGCAGGCTCTGGCTGGGCGTGATCTTTCGGAGGCAGCATGAGACATTCGTTTTTTGCCGGATGCTGGCGGAAGGTGCTGTGCTTGCCGCTGCTCCTGGGCGGCTGTGCCCAGTTGCCGCCGGAACTGCCGCCTCGTCCGACGATGGCCATGCCTTCGACACAGGCCAGCCTCGCCGCTTTGATGAAGAATCCGCCACCTTCGGTTTCGCCAGCGGATACTCGCTTCTGGTGGCAGGTGTTTCATGAACCGGAGCTTGATGCGCTGATCGGGGCGGCCTTGCGCCAGCAACCGGATATGGATGCCGCACAGGCGCGGCTGACGGCGGCTTTGCAGGCCGAGCGTTTGGCCAGGCTGGCGACGGGCCTGCAGTACAGTACGGATGTTTCCGTGAACCGCGAGCGTTTGAGCGATAACGGTCTGTTTCCCACGGCACTGGTCGGGAAAATGTATACCCAAACGGATATCACCCAATCCGTCGCGGTGGACCTCGATCTCTGGGGGAAGCGTCGTTCGCTGTTACGCGCGGCGCGCAGCGAGCAGCTGGCGGCACAAGATGAGCAGGCTGCCGTGCGCCTGAGCCTTTCGGCGGCCGTGGCCGATGCCTACTTTTCCTGGGCGGGGGCGTGTCGCCTGCGTGAGCAGGCGGGCGGCCTGCTTGCACAGCATCGCCAGATGCTGACTCTTGCCGAACAGCGGCATCGTCTGGGGCTGGAGGCGGCCGCTCCCGTTGTGGAGGCGCGTCGTCGTTTGAGTCTCGATGAAGAGCGCGTCAAACAGTATGACTATCTCGCCGTATCGGCGCGTTATCGGCTGGCGGCCCTGACTGGCGCGGACCCCGATCATGCGGCCGATATGAAAGAGCCCCGGCTGGCCTCGCATCTGCCGCCCTTGCCCGAACGCTTGTCGCTGGATTGGCTTGCGCGGCGGCCGGATATTGCCTCGCTCGGGAACCGCATCGAAGCCGCTTCCGAACGCAGCGAGGCGGCCCGGGCGGCTTTTTATCCGGATATTGACCTCAGGCTGCTGGCGGGGTTTGATACGCTGGACGCGGGCAAGCTGTTTGATGCAGGCAGCGTGGCGGGCGGGCTGGGGGCGGCGGTGCATTTGCCCCTGTTCAATCAACGCACCCTGCAGGCGCAGCTTGGGCTGCGCGAGGCGGAGTACGCGGCAGCAGTGGCCGCTTATAACAAGGCTATCCTGGAAGGGGCCAGGCAGGCGGCGGATGCCCAGTCGCTCAACCTCAATCTGGAGGCGCGTGCCAGCTCGCAGGCTTCGGCAAATGCTGAAGTGCAGCAGTTGCACAAACTGGCTGCCTTGCGATACCGGATGGGTTTGTCCGGCCCCATGGAAACATTGAATGCCGAATCTGTCGAGCTGACGCAACAGATGGCCGAAACCGAATTGCAGACCAGCCGGCTGCGTGCGCGGGTTGCCCTCTATCGGGCACTGGGCGGCGCAGGGATCGAGGAATCACGATGAGCACACCCAATTCACCGCATGTACCGATGAACGCCCCCACGAGCAATCACCCAAAACGCAAACGTCTGCTTTGGGTTCTGGCCGTTGTTTTTCTGTTGACGGCGGTTTTTTACGGCGCAAGATGGTGGCTGCATGGTCGGCATCATGTTTCGACCGATGATGCCTATGTAGCCGGTAATCTGGTGCGTGTGACCCCGCGCATTGCCGGAACGGTGACGGAAGTGCGGGTGGATAACACCGACCATGTCCGCCGTGGGCAGGTGCTTGTGCGGCTGGATGACACCGACGCGCGCCTGGCCATGGAACGCGCGGAAGCGGATCTGGCCAGCGCGGTCCGCCAGATCAGCCAGCGATTTGAAAACCGTCGTCAGCAACAAGCCAATCTGGCCGTGCGTCAAAACGCCCTGGAACAGGCCGAAGCGGATTGGCGTCGCCGGGAGCAGGCCGTCAGCGTTCAGGCGGTTTCGAAGGAGGAAGCCGAACACGCGAAGGCTGCCCGTGACCAGGCCCGCGCTGCCCTGGAACTGGCACGGGCGCAGCTGTCTGCCGCCGAGGTCGATGTGGCGGATACCACCGTGGCCACTCACCCCGCCGTCCGGCAGGCGGCTGCCCGGTTTCGCGCAGCCTGGCTGGATCTGGAACGCTGTGTGATCCGGGCCGCCGAGGACGGGCAGATCGAGAAACGTTCGGTGCAGATCGGCCAGCAGATCGCCCCCGGGGCCGCCTTGATGGCACTGGTTCCGCTGCATCAACTATGGGTCGAGGCCAACTACAAGGAAGATCAGCTCAGGGGTATGAAAATCGGCCAGCCCGTTGAACTGGTTTCCGACCTCTACGGCGACGATACCGTGTTTCATGGCCGGATCACGGGCATATCCCCGGGGACGGGCAGCGTCTTCTCGCTCCTGCCCGCGCAAAATGCCAGTGGAAACTGGATCAAGATCATCCAGCGTTTGCCGGTACGCATCGCGCTGGAGGCGGCTGAGCTGGAAAAATATCCGCTGCGGGTGGGGCTTTCCATGCGAACCGAGGTCAATATCGCTGCCGAAGGCCAGGCAGAACCCGCTCGACAAAAAGGTGCTGCCTCGCCAGGCGCAGGAGAAAAGGCCGACCCGGCAAGCCGCGAGGAGGGCTTGACCCCTGAGGCCGAGTCTCGTTCCGTTGACGAATTCAAGGCGGCCAACGAGCGCATTCGTCGCATCATCCAGGCCAATCTGCCCCGGCCTGCCGGTAAGCCCGCATGACGCAGCCCGCTGCACCGCTGCCGTCCCTGCAGGGTGTGCCGCTGGTCTTGCTGACCATCGGCCTGAGCCTGGGCACGTTCATGCAGGTGCTCGATTCGTCCATCGCCAATGTGTCGCTCCCCGCGATTTCCGGCGATCTGGCCGTCAGCCCGAATCAGGGAACCTGGGTTATCACCTCCTTCGCCGTCAGCAATGCCATCACCCTGCCGCTGACTGGCTGGTTGACGCGCCGCTTTGGCGATGTGCGGATGTTCGTCATTTCGACGTTGCTGTTTACGCTGGCCTCCTGGCTGTGCGGCCTGGCCAACAGCCTGCCGCTCCTGATCGCCGCGCGGGTGCTGCAGGGCGCGGTGGCCGGGCCCATGGTTCCCCTGTCGCAAAGCCTGCTGCTCAATAACTATCCGCCGGACAAAAAAGGGCTGGCCCTGGCCTTATGGTCGATGACGGTCATCGTCGCCCCCATCATCGGCCCGGTGCTGGGCGGCTGGATCACCGACAACATCAACTGGCCCTGGATTTTCTACATCAATCTGCCCGTGGGCATCCTCTCCGCCTTCATGACCTGGAGCCTGCTTGGGCGGCGCAATAGTCAGACCCAGCCTGTCCCCATCGACAAGATGGGGCTTTTCCTGCTGGTGATCGGTGTCGGGGCCTTGCAGGTACTGCTCGACAAAGGCAACGAGCTCGACTGGTTCGAGTCTTCGACCATCATCACACTGACCGTCATCGCCGTGGTTTTCCTGGCCGTCTTTGTCATCTGGGAACTCACCGAAGCCCACCCCGTCGTCGATCTGCATCTGCTGAAGAACCGGAATTTTCTGGTGGGCACATTCGTCCTGACCATCGGCTACATGACCTTCTTCGGCAATGTCGTCATCCTGCCGCTCTGGTTGCAGACCAATATGGGCTACACGGCGACCTGGGCCGGTCTGGCTGCCGCCCCCATCGGCATCCTGCCCATCATTCTGGCTCCCCTCGTGGGCAAGTACCTGCAGCGCACGGACTTGCGTTTGTGGGCGACGTTCAGCTTCAGCGTCTTTGCCGCCGCCTCTTTCTGGAACAGCCACTTCAATACCGATGTCACCTTCGCGCAGATCGCCCTGCCGCGTTTGATGATGGGTTTCGGGATGGCGACTTTTTTCGTTCCCCTGACTGCCCTCATCCTCTCCGAAATTCCCCCGCAGCAATTACCCAGCGCGACGGGGCTATCGAATTTTGCCCGTCTTCTGGGCGGCAGTTTTGGCACGTCGCTGAGCATCACCCTCTGGGAGCGGCGGGAGAGTTACCACCACAGCACGCTGGCAAGCCACATTTCCGCCTTCGACCCGAATGCCGCCGCAGCACTTGGCCCCCTGTCTTCCCCTGTCACCGATCCTGCCCTGCTTGACCAGATCATCCATCATCAGTCTGTCTTGCTTGCCGCCAATGATATTTTCTGGCTGTCCGGCTGCCTGTTCGGCTCGCTGGTGATTCTCATCTGGCTCGCCCATCCCCAAAAACAGGGCCGGGCCGGGGTTGCTGCCGACAGCGGGGCGCATTGAGTTTTATCAGCGCGTTGCGGCGGAAAACATTTCGCGCAACTGCCGTTTCAATACCTTGCCCACCGCGTTACGCGGCAGAAGGTGGCGGTGAATGTCGACGTGCGCGGGCACTTTGTAGGGGGCGAGATGGGTGGCGATATGTGAGCGGATGCCGTCGGCATCGATTGTCGCGCCTTCCGCCAGGTGTACGGCGACAGCGAGGGCTTCGCCGTAGCTGTCATCGGGCACACCGAAGGCGGCCGCTTCGGCGATGGCCGGGTGCTGCAGCAGGACGGATTCGACTTCCGCGCTGGCGATTTTCTCGCCGCCACGATTGACGATGTCCTTGATCCGGTCGACGACATAGAGGAAATCATCGTCATCGAAATAGCCGATGTCGCCGGTGCGGAACCAGTCGCCATCGAAAACCTCACGCGTGGCGGCATCCTTGTTCCAGTAGCTTTGCATGAGCGTGACGCCGCGCAGCCAGATTTCCCCCGCTTCTCCTTGCGGCAGGACGTGCCCTGCTTCGTCGGTGATGCGGACGTCGAACAGCGGCGAGGTCGGGCCATTGCTGCGCGGTTTCCAGGCAAAGGCTTCGCCCGTGGCGGCGTTCGACGGGCCGTTGGTTTCGGTCAGCCCGTAGCCGATGCCGGCGATGGCTTGCGGTTTCTTTTCCTGAACGAGTTCGACCAGCCGTTCGGGGATGCCCGCGCCGCCAAAGCCTAGCCAGGCGAGGCTGGCGGTATCCGTTGCGTCAAAGCGGGAATCCCCCAGAAGCTGCATCATCATCGCGGGGGCGGTGGCAAGCTGGGTGATGCGCTCCCGGGCGATGGTGTCGAGCACCGCACCTACATCCCATTTGTACATGACGACGAGGCGGCGGCCCGTACGCAGGGCGGAAAGGAACTGGGCATGCAGGCCGCTGGAGTGGAATAGCGGCACGGCCATGAGGGTGGTCATCTCGAAGCCCGCCGACATCATCGCGCCGAAGCGTTCGGGCGAAGTCATGACGAAGAGCGCGCCGAAGTATTCCATGTTGATGATGCCCTGCGTCATCGCCCGATGGGTCGAGACCACACCCTTCGGGTGGCTGGAGGTGCCCGAGGTGTACATGATCATGGCCGGGTCGTCCGGCGCAATGAGGGGGAGCGGTTCGGCCTTCAGGCGGGAGGCCGCTTCGAGAAGCTCCGGATAGCTGCGAACCCGGGGGGCGGCATCGGTGGCAGGGGTGCCCGTTTGCGCGGAAGGCGAGGCGATGGGGTCGGCCACGATGACAGACAGGTTGAGTGCGGCGAGGTCTTCAACGACGTGGGCCAGGCGCGTCGCGTCGCAGAAGAGCAGTTTCGGGCTTGAATCGCTCAGGCCATAGACCAGCTCTTCACGCTGCCCCCAGCTGTTGAGCGGGACGGCGATTGCGCCGCAAAGAATGGTCGCCGCATAGGCAGCCATCCATTCCGGGCGGTTCCGCATGGCAATGGCCACGCGGTCGCCCCGGGTGATGCCGTAGGTCTGACGAAGGGTGGGAAGCAGCGCGTCGACGTGTCGGAAGAATTCGGTGTATGTCCAGCGCACGTCCTGCCAGACGATGAATTCCTTGTCACCAAAACCGCGCCCCTGTTCGATGAGTGCGGCCAGTGTGAGGGGCGCGTTCTTGTAGAGGCGATACCGGCGTCCGTCGAGGTCGATATCCTCCAGTTCAAACGGCGAGCCGGGGGCGGTGAGCTGCTGGTGCACCGCCTGTAACTGCGTCCGGAGCGGATGGGCTGTCTCGAAGGATTCACTCATCGCGCCCGCCCCCTGCTGATTTACAGACCGACGATGCCCGCCACGCGGTCGCGATGGTAGGTGATGTCGCCCAGGGCCGCCACGCAGACCCGGCCCCGCTTGAGATAGAGGCCGACATCGAGCTCGTCGGTCACCCCGATGCCGCCGTGCATCTGGACGGCCTCGCTGCTGACGAGTTCCAGCACTTCGCCCATCTTGGCCTTGGCGGCACTGGCGTAGAAGGGGAGGAAGGCCGGGTTCTCATCGACGATGGACAAGGCAGCGAGCACGGTGCTGCGGGCGAGCTGCATCTGGACGAACATCTTGGCCGCACGGTGTTGCAGTGCCTGGAAGGAGCCGATGAGCACATCGAACTGGACGCGCTGCTTGAGGTAGTCGATGGTCGTATCGAAGAGCCATTGGGCAATCCCCAGCATTTCCGCACACAGGGCCACGCGGCCCCGGTCGAGGATCTGGTCGAGCAGATCCAGGCCTTCATCCACCGAGCCCAGGACGGCATCAGCACTCACCTGTACATTGCTGAACACGATACGGGCGGCGTTGCGCGTGTCGATCATGGCAAGGCGATGACGGGTGATGCCCGCGGCCTTCGCATCAACGAGGAACAGCGTCTGGCCTTTTTCCGTTCGGGCAGAAACGATGAGCTGATCGGCGCAGTCGCCATCCATGACGAATTGCTTTGTGCCGTTGAGGACGTAGCCATTGCCTTCTTTTGTCGCCGTGGTGGCACAGGCTTTCGGGTCGTGGCGCGGGCCTTCGTCGACGGCCAGGGCGAAGCGCGCCTCACCGGCGATGAGCTTGGGCAGCCAGTGGTCGCGCTGGGCTTGCGAGCCGCCCAGTTGCAGGGCGACGCCGCCCAGCACGACGGTGGCGAGGAAGGGCGAGCCCGCGAGCGTCTTGCCGGCAGGTTCGAGTACTGCACCGACACCCTGGAAGCCAAAGCCCAGGCCGCCTTGTTCCTCGCTGGCGAGAATGCCCGTCCAGCCCATTTCGACCATCTGCTGCCAGAGCTCGGGCACATAGCACAGCGTGTCCTTGTTCTCGCGCATCTGGCGCAAGGCCTTGGTGCTGAAGTTGTTCTGGAAGTAATCCTGTGCGGTTTCCTGCAGCAGGCGTTGTTCTTCGTTAAAAAGGAGTCCCATATTCGTTTCTTTCGCAGCGTGTGTGGCTCAGGAGGGAAGGCCCAGGATGCGCTTGGCAATGACGTTGAGCTGGATTTCGGACGTGCCGCCCGCGATGCAGAAGGTCCAGGACAGCAGCCATTGTTTGGCAACCATCAGTTCGTCATCGTTGAATTCCTGGCCCGGCTCGCCGGTATCCCAGCCGAGCGAGCGATGGCCCATGAGGCCCATGAGGGCTTCGTATTTGTGGCGACCTTCCTCGGCGGATGCGTATTTGAAGATGGAAGTCAGCGCGCCGACATCGCCACCTGCCCGGGCTTCTTCGCCCACGCGCTGCATGGTGAAGAGGAAGGCTTTTTCGTCGATGAGCACACTGGCGATGCGGTCGCGCAGGGCAGCCTTCTGCACCGGGTCGGTGATCTGCGGCAGATACTCGTGAGCCAGCGAGGTGAGGTCGCGCCCCTTCACGCTGGATTCGTTCAGCTTGGCCATCGCGCTGCGCTCGTATTGCAGCAACTTCTTGGTGATCGCCCAGCCGCCGTTGATTTCACCGATGACGTTTTTCACCGGCACACGGACGTTATCGAAGAAGACCTGGCAGAAATTGGACTTGCCCGACAAGAGCTCGATGGGCTTGATGCTGATGCCCGGGGTGTTCATGTCCAGCAAAACGAGGGTGATGCCCTGCTGCTTGTCCTTGGCCGGGTCGTTGTCCGTGCGGATGAGGCAGTACATCCAGTCGGATTTTTGCGCGTAGGAGGTCCAGATTTTCGAGCCGTTGATGACGAATTCATCCCCTTCGCGGTCTGCACGCATCTTGAGGCTGGCGAGGTCAGAGCCCGCATTGGGTTCCGAGAAGCCCTGGCACCAGCTCGCCTCACCGGAACACATCTTCGGGATGTGCTGGCGTTTTTGTTCTTCCGTGCCGAATTCGAGAATGATGGGGCCGATCATCCAGATGCCCAGATTGACCATCGGCAGGCGGCATTTCATGCGCGAAAGCTCACGCTCCAGGATCTGCGCTTCAGCCCGGGAAAGACCGCCGCCGCCGTATTCCACCGGCCAGGTGGGCGCGAACCAGCGTTTGTCACGCATGCGTTCGTACCACAGACGCTGGGGTTCGGAGTCGAACTGGATCTTGCTGCCCACCCAGACGATGCCGCCTTCCGGCGTCGGTGTACGCATTTCCGCCGGGCAATTTTTCTCCAGCCAGGCACGGACTTCCTGGCGGAATTTTTCGAGTTGTTCCTTGTCGCTCATGGCCTGATCTGCCTCTCTGGGGCTCTGAAAAAACAGTCGGTTATTGTCGCCGCCGGGGAGGTGGCTGCATCGTCCGAAAAGACTAGCGGGCGTGTTGTGAAGCTGCTAAAACCGCCAATCCATTAGGAAATTGCCAGTGAACTGAGGAAACACTGATTTATTCAGCGTCTCCCTGACTTTGATCTGGCCTTGTGTCGCATGGAGGAAGACATGTCTGTCAAAGACTTCATCAAAAAGGCGACAGCGAATGTTCTGGGGCTGTTAGTCGTGGGTGAAACCATCGATCTGGAAGTGCATCGTGGCGTGACGCGCAAACACACGCCAGACCAGGAAAAGCGTTTTGTCTTTGCCAAGAAATTCATCACCCGTGCGAATGTCTGGCTACTCAGGCTGAGTGGCGGGCGGCTTGGCAACAGTTTTCTGGGACGCCCGGTGCTGCTCATGACGACCATCGGCTGCAAGACAGGCAAGCCCCGAACTCAGCCGCTGTTTTACGTTGAGGAGGGAGCGAAAATACTGCTGGTCGCCTCGAACGGCGGCAGCCCTGAAGACCCTGTCTGGGTGAAAAACATCCGGGCCAATCCGCAAGTCAGGGTTAGTCGCCGGGGGGTTGGGCAAACCTTGCAGGCACGGGTGGCCAATCTGGAAGAGCATGCACTGCTCTGGCCGAGAATGACAGCAGCGTTTCCTTACTGGCAGGAAATTCACGACCGCAGCCATCGGGAATTTCCCGTGGTGGTGCTGGAGCCCCCGGGTTGAGCCGACTTTCGGACGATAGCCTGCCTGTTTCTCGCGATAATGATGTCTTTCCGGCGTGGCCGGTTCGATGCGTGTGCACCATGAACAAGATTTCCCGGGTTGCCTGGCCGAATAGGGCTTTTCTCACGTTGCTGTTTCTGGTTACGGGTTGTCAGCTCCTTCCCGAGCGGCCAGTGGCTGCATCCACTTCGCTTGCTTCGGCTTCTCCATCCATACCGGCGGGTGGCGCGGTGATTCATGCCCGGCTTCCCTCCGTCATGACGCCCGCCGCGCGTACCGTTTTGCTTCAGAAGGTGCTGACGGGCAGTGTCATTGTGCCGACCGCGTCAAGCAGCTGACCAACGGCGACCAGCATGCCAACATGATCCGCCCGGACTCGATCCGCGACTTCCCTTTCGCGCTGGTCAAATAACCCGTCCATTACTCATCGCCCATGAAATTTCATCCTTCTCCCCTGGTCTTTGCCAGCATCGTCCTCGCCGTTGCCCTGACTGTCTCCGCGCTTTACTGGCAGTGCGACCGGGCTGACAGCATCCAGCCCGGGTTTGCCCGGGGCAATGGCCGCCTTGAAGCCACGCAGATCGACGTAGCCAGCAAACTGGCCGGACGGGTTCTTCGTATCGACGTTCGCGAAGGAGATACCGTCGTCGAAGGCCAGGTGCTGGCAGAAATGGAAGTCACCACCCTCGAAGCCGCCTTGCGGGAGGCACAGGCACAGATGCGGCGCGCCGAAAATGCGCGGGCCACGGCTGAAGCGGTTGTTGCCCAGCGACGCCAGGCCGAGCAAACCGCCCAGGCCATCGTCGCCCAGCGTGAAGGCGAAGTCACTTTTGCCGAAAAGCAGCTCCAGCGTTCCCGGCAACTCGTTTCCCAGGGTTTTAACGCGCCGCAAAAGCTCGACCTGGACCAGACCCAGCGGCAAAGCGCGGTGGCCCTGCTCAGTGCCGCGCGTTCCCAGGCCATCGAAGCCCAGTCCGGCATTCTCGCCGCGCAATCCCTGGTCATCGAAGCCCGTTCCGGCATCGAGGCCGCACGCGCGAGCGTCGAACGTCTGCGAACGGAGCTGGCCGAAGCCACGCTCAAGGCTCCGCGTAACGGGCGCGTCCAGTATCGGCTGGTCGAGCCCGGGGAAATCATCGGCAGCGGCGGAAAAGTCCTGACGCTGGTCGATCTTGGTGACGTTTCGATGACGATTTATCTGCCCTCTGCCGAGGCGGGGCGCATCGCCATCGGAGACGAAGCCCGCCTCGTGCTCGATGCCGCGCCGCAATACGTCATCCCGGCGCGTATCGCCTATGTCGCGGCGCAGGCGCAATTCACACCGAAGAGCGTGGAGACGGCCAGCGAACGCCAGAAGCTGGTTTTCCAGGTCAAGCTGCAACTCGACCCCGAACAGCTCAAACGTTACGAAGCACGCGTCAAGAGCGGGCTGCCCGGGGTAGCTACCGTCCGCACCGATCCTGCCCGGCCCTGGCCGGCCTGGCTGGCGGTCAAACTGCCGCCGCTGGCTGCCCCTGCACCTGTACCTGCCGCACCGTGACATGACACCGCCCCCGCCTGTCGTTCGCCTCACCCG
>CAZFPI010000008.1:0-9620 GCA_964521075.1 uncultured Sterolibacterium sp. | reverse complement strand
TCCTCCTGGCCGCTACCGGCCTGGCCGGATTCGCCGGGCGTCCGGCGGGCAAGCTCTCCGGCGGCATGAAGCAGAAGCTCTCGCTGTGCTGCGCGCTGCTGCATGACCCCGACCTTCTGATTCTCGACGAGCCGACTACCGGCGTCGACCCGCTCTCGCGCCGCCAGTTCTGGGCACTGATCGACCGGCTGCGCGCCGCCCGGCCGGGCATGAGTGTGCTGGTGGCCACTGCCTACATGGAGGAAACCGAAAATTTCGACTGGCTGGTGGCAATGAACGCCGGACAAATACTGGCTACCGGTACGGCCAGCCAGATCAAGGCGCGCAGCGGCCAGACGGCGGCCACGCTGGAAGAAGCCTTTGTCGCCCTGTTGCCCGAAGCGCAGCGCGATGGCCACGTCGCGCTGCAAGTGCCGCCACTGGATTTCGGAAAGAATGAAATCGCCATCGAGGCGCGTGGTCTGACGAAACGTTTTGGTGATTTCACCGCCGTCGATCACGTCAGCTTCCGCATTCATGCGGGCGAGATTTTCGGCTTTCTGGGCTCAAACGGCTGTGGCAAAACCACGACCATGAAAATGCTCACCGGCCTTTTGCCCGCCGAGGCAGGGGAGGCCGCCCTGTTTGGGCATCCCGTCGATGCGAGCGACATGGCCACGCGCCAGCGTGTCGGCTACATGTCGCAAAGTTTTTCGCTCTACAGCGAGCTGACGGTGCGTCAAAACCTCGATTTGCATGCCCGCCTTTTCCATCTTCCCTCAGGGCGGATAGCCCAGCGTATCGACGAAATGCTGACGCGTTTCGCGTTGCGGCCTTACGTCGACGAACGCCCCGACGCCTTGCCGCTTGGCATCCGCCAGCGTCTTTCCCTGGCTGTCGCCGTCATTCATGAACCGGAATTGCTGATCCTCGACGAGCCGACTTCCGGTGTTGATCCCGTCGCGCGTGACGGCTTCTGGCGATTACTGATCGACCTGTCACGCAATGACGGAGTGACCATTTTCATCTCCACCCACTTCATGAACGAAGCGCAACGCTGCGACCGGATTTCGCTCATGCATGCCGGGCGTGTGCTGGCGCAGGGCACACCCGAAGAAATCCGCCAGAGCCATCAGGCGCAAACCCTGGAGGCGGCGTTCATCGACTGTCTGGAAAATGCCACCGACCCGCAGGCCACCGACCCGCTGCCCCGGCAGGATATGCCCTTTGCCTCGCCCCTGACATCATCCGGGAACAAGGAGCCCGCCTCCCGCCCGCCGCGTTTCAGCCTGCGCCGCCTGCGCGCCTATGCCAGCCGGGAAACCAGAGAGATTCTGCGTGATCCGATCCGCCTGGCCTTCGCCTTGCTAGGCCCCCTGTTGCTGATGGTGGTATTCGGTTATGGCATTTCCTTCGATGTGGAAAAACTGCCTTACGCCGTACTCGATCGCGACCAGACACCGGCCAGCCGTGCCTATCTGGAACAACTCTCCGGCTCGCGCTATTTCCAGCAGCAGCCCCCGCTTGCCGACCACGAAGAACTTGAATACCGGCTGCGTGGCGGCAAACTGAAAGTCGCCATCGAGATTCCGCCTCGCTTCGGGGCGGATCTTGCCGCCCGCCGTGAGCCGGAAATCGGCGTCTGGCTCGACGGTGCCATGCCCTCGCGTGCCGAGACGGCACTGGGCTATCTCGAAGGAGTGCACCAGACATTTCTCGATGCTTATTTTCGCGATCATCCCGCGCTCAAGCCCCCTGATCTGCCCGCCAGCATTGCCATCCGTTTCCGCTACAACCCCGATTTGCGTAGCGTGTTCGCCATCGTCCCGAGCGTACTCATGCTGCTGCTGGTGTTCATTCCTTCGATGATGACTGCCGTGGGGGTCGTTCGCGAACGCGAGCTGGGCTCGATCACCAATCTTTATGTCACGCCCGTCACCGGCATCGAATTCCTGCTGGGCAAGCAGCTTCCCTATGTCGCCATCGCCGGGGTGAATTTCCTGTCGCTGCTCGGGCTCTCCCTGTGGGTATTCGGCGTCCCGGTCAAAGGTAGCCTCATCGCACTGCTGCTCGGCGCGCTACTGTATGTTTTTGCCACCACGGCCATCGGCCTTGTCGTCTCCTCCTTCGTTCGCACCCAGGTCGCCGCCCTGTTTGCCACGGCCATTCTGACGACGACACCGGCCATCCAGTATTCGGGCATGTTCACCCCCGTCTCTTCGATTTCCGGGGATGCGCGAAAGATCGGCCTGCTGTTTCCGAGCAGCTACTTTCAGAACATCGCCATGGGCAGTATGACCAAGGCACTCGGTTTTGCCGAACTGATGTTCAATCTCGTCGCACTGGCCGTGGCCGTCGTCGTCTTGCTGACGCTGGCGCGCGCGCTGTTGCGAACGCAGGCGCGCTGATCGACACGCCAAGAGGAAAAGGCCGCCCATGAAATCCTCCCTGCAAAACATTTTTCGCCTGGGGCTAAAGGAGCTCTACAGCCTGAAGAGTGATCTGACGCTCGTTTTTCTGATTATTTTCAGCTTCACCTATGCCATTTACGAACCCACGAAACACGCAGCACTGGGTGTGGTGAATGCTTCTGTCGCCGTCGTTGACGAAGACCGATCCGCCCTCTCGCGCAGTCTCATCGACGCGCTGCACGCGCCTTATTTCCTGCCGCCCGCCGAGATCGAGCAGAACCAGATCGACCGCGCCATGAACGAGGGCCGCTACACATTCGTCATCGACATCCCGCCGCGTTTCGAGGCCGACGTGAAAGCAGGGCGTCACCCGACGATCCAGATACTGGCCGATGCCAGTGCCGTCACCCAGGCCGGGGTTGGCGCGTCCTATCTCCAGAGCATCCTCACCCGAGTGCTGGTCGACTTTGGCTGGGGCAAGGAAATAAAAATCCGGGCCCCGGTCAAACTGGTCACGCGGGCCAAGTTCAACGCCAATCTCGATTCCGCCTGGCTCATGGCCATCAATGAACTCATCAACAACATCACCTTGCTGGCCATGTTCCTCTCGGGAGCCGCGCTGATCCGCGAGCGCGAGCACGGAACCATCGAACACCTGCTGGTCATGCCGCTCAAACCCGCCGAGATCATGCTGGCCAAAGTCTGGGCCAATGGTCTGGTGATCGTCATCGCCGCCGTGCTCTCGCTGCAGATCGTCGCCAAGGGCTGGCTGGCATTGCCCGTGGCCGGTTCAACGTCCCTGTTCATCCTGGGCATCATCGTCTACCTGTTTTCGACTACCGCCCTGGGCATCTTCCTGGGCACACTGGCGCGAACCATGCCACAGTTCGCACTGCTGGCCGTGCCTGTGTTCATTGTCATGAATCTGCTCTCGGGCGGCATCACCCCGCTCGACGAAATGCCCCCCGCTGTGCGTGCCGTGATGCTGGTTTCCCCTTCGACCCATTTCACCAGTTTTTCGCAGTCCGTGCTCTACCGCAGTGCCGGGCTGGATGTCGTCTGGCGCGACCTGGCCTGGTGCGCTGCCATCGGCACGCTCTACTTCAGTAGCGCGCTACTGCGTTTCAGAAAGGCATTGGCAGGCTGAATTTTCCCTGCCGGATGCCGGAGAAACCCCCGGTGTTTGTGCCTCAGCGTGTCAGCCCGTACATTCTGGCTGGACAAGGGGCGAGCCCGGGCCTGGGTTGTTTCGTTCCTTGAAACTCAATCAGCCGTGAGCATCGGTATCCTGCCGAAACTTCATTCCAGATTTTGCACCTGCTCGCGGATTTGTTCGATGAGCAGTTTCATCTCCAGTGCGGCGGCGGTGACTTCTGCGCTGACGGATTTGGAGGAAAGCGTGTTGGCTTCGCGGTTGAGCTCCTGCATGAGGAAATCCAGCCGTTTGCCGACAGCTCCGCCTTTTTTTAGCACCCGTTCCAGTTCGTCGAGGTGGGTTGCCAGGCGGGACAATTCTTCGGCGACGTCGATTTTCGCCGCATAAACGCCGATTTCCTGGCGTATGCGTTCTTCGTCGAGTGCTGCGACAGCTTCGCGCAGGCGGCTGGCCAGACGTTCCTGATAATCGGCCAGTGCGCGCGGCAGTAGCGGGGCGACGTGTTTGACGAGCTCGCGCATCCGGGCTACCCGGTCGAGCATCATGGCGACCAGCTTTTCGCCCTCTCTTGCCCGGGTGGCGATGAATTCATCTAGGGCAAGGGCGGCGAGTGCCAGACATTCTTTTTGCAAGGTTGCCTGGGGCAGGGCCGGGTCAGCGATGACGCCTGGCCAGCGTAGAACGTCGGCCACGGTCAGCGGCGCGGCATCGGGCAGGGTGGCTTTTACCCGGGCCTGGAGATTTGCCAGCCGGGTCAGGGCTTCGTCGTCGGGGGCCGGGTTTCGCAGGCCGTTTGTGGCCTGGGAGATGCCGCCGCGCCATTCCAGCTTGCCCCGGTTGATCCGGCCTGTCACGAGCTCGCGCAGGGGCATTTCCAGAAAGCGTAGCTCTTCACCCAGCCGGAAATTGATGTCGAGATAACGCGAATTGACGCTCTTCAATTCCAGATTCAGGATGATGGAGCCCAGGTCGCGTTGCACCGCCGCAAAGCCTGTCATGCTATAGATCATGATGAACTGTCCGTAGGGGAGTGAGTTTTTCGACTTGACGAGAATCGCCTGCGACAAGAGAATGCCCGCAACAGTGTAACCTTTGCGCCATGCCCCAACAAACCCAACCTCTGCCTTCCGGCTATCAG
Source organism: uncultured Sterolibacterium sp. (assembly GCA_964521075.1). Taxonomy (GTDB): domain Bacteria; phylum Pseudomonadota; class Gammaproteobacteria; order Burkholderiales; family Rhodocyclaceae; genus Sterolibacterium. Next base: position 4,936 of record CAZFPI010000008.1, on the reverse strand, counting down.
CTCGAAGGCTATACCATTGAACGCCAGATTTCCCACGGCGGTTTTTCTGTCGTCTATCTGGCTCATGACGAGCATGGCGCGCCTGTCGCCATCAAGGAATATCTGCCCTCGCGGCTGGCCAGCCGGGCTGAAAACAGTTCGGTTCCCGTGGTGGCAGAAGAACATCGCGGCGCGTTCCAGCAGGGGATGAAGAGCTTTTTCGAGGAAGGGCGCATGCTCGCCAATCTCGATCATCCCAATGTCGTTCGCGTGCTGAATTTTTTTCGCGCCAATGGCACGGCCTACCTGGTGATGCGTTACGAGCGCGGGCGGACGTTGCAGGAGCATATCCAGCGTCATCCGGGCACGCTGGGCGAGGCTTTCATCCGGAATGTCTTTACCCGGCTGCTCAATGGTCTGCGCGAAATCCACATGCACAAGCTGCTGCATCTGGATATCAAGCCGGCCAATATCTATCTGCGTGCCGATGGCCACCCCGTGCTGCTCGATTTCGGCGCGGCAAGACAAGGGCTGGGCGGGCGAGATCCTTCGCTGGGGTCGGTGCACACTCCCGGTTACGCCGCTCCAGAGCAAACCGGCTCGGGCGAGGCGCAAGGCCCCTGGACGGACATTTACGCCGTCGGTGCAACGCTCTACGCCTGTCTGGCGGGTAGTACGCCGCTGGCTGCCGACCTTCGCCTCAAGGGGCAGGTTCTGGTTCCGGCACTGGAACGCTGGCGCAAGGATTATTCACTGCAACTGCTGGAGCTGATCGACTGGAGCATGAAACTGCCCATCGCCGAACGGCCGCAAAGTGTTTTCGCCCTGCAAAAAGTGCTCAATGGCGAACTGCTCGATCTTATCGACCCTTCCTGGTTTGAAAAGCGATGAAATTTTCCATCTCCCAGGAAACCCGCATCGGCAAACGCAAGGTCAACCAGGACCGGATGAGTTACGCCTACACGCGCGATGCGCTTTTGATGGTCGTGGCCGACGGCATGGGCGGGCATCTGCATGGCGAAATTGCCGCGCAGATCACGGTGGAAACCATCACCGAAACCTTCAAGAATCTCGCCCGAACGACGTTGGCCGATCCCTTTCTGTTTTTGTCGCGCGCCATCAGCCAGTCGCATCTTTCCATCAATCGCCATGCTTCCGAAACCGGCATGGCCGATGCGCCGCGCACCACCTGCATCGTCTGCATTGTCCAGAACAATATCGCCTACTGGGCCCATGTCGGTGATTCGCGGCTGTACGTTATCCGCGATGCCCGTACGCTGACCCAAACCCGTGACCACTCGCACGTCAAACTGCTGGTCGAGCAGGGCTTGATCGACGATGCCGCTGCGACAAAGCATCCGGCCCGCAATATGGTCTATAGCTGCCTGGGCGGCCCCAATCCGCCGGAAATCGAGTTCTCGCGCAAGACCCCGCTGCAACGCGGCGACATCATCGCGCTTTGCACCGACGGGGCCTGGGCTCCCTTTGCGGACGACACTCTCGTCAAAACCCTTTCCTCCTGCCCGCCGACACAATCCGTGCCTCGCCTGCTGGATATGGCCGAAGCCCGGTCGGGCAGCCATTGCGACAACCTGACTCTCATCGTCATGCAGTGGGAGAGTGCCTTTGCCGACCCTAGCAGCCTGATTTCCGGCATGAAAGTCGCGCCGCCCCCGATGCCGGATGACCCGCGTCGCTGATACCGCAGACGAGCTTTCTCCTCCAGCACCTCCTGCCGGTTTCGCCACGGCAAATTTTCCGTTTCCGTCTTTTAGTCTTTTAGCCTTCTACCATGAGCCAGAATTCCACTCCGCGCCCCTCCGGGCGTCAGCCTGACCAGTTGCGCGATATCCGCATCACCCGCCGCTATACCCGACACGCCGAAGGCAGTGTGCTGGTCGAGTTTGGCGATACCCGTGTCCTTTGTACCGCCAGCGTCGAAGACAGCGTACCGCCCTTTCTTCGTGGCAAGGGCGAGGGCTGGGTTACGGCAGAATACGGCATGCTGCCGCGCTCCACCCACACCCGCAGCGCGCGCGAAGCCGCCAAGGGCAAACAAAGCGGGCGCACCCAGGAAATCCAGCGGCTCATCGGCCGAAGCCTTCGCGCCATCACCGATCTCAAGGCACTGGGCGAGCGTCAGATCACGCTCGATTGCGACGTGCTGCAAGCGGACGGCGGCACTCGCACGGCGGCCATCACCGGTGCCTGTGTTGCCCTGCACGACGCCGTCAATGGTCTCCTTGCCGCAGGGAAGCTCACGCAAAACCCGCTGCGTGATTTCGTCGCCGCCATCTCGGTCGGCATTGTCGATGGCTGCCCTGTGCTCGATCTCGATTACCCCGAAGACTCCGCCTGCGATACCGACATGAACGTGGTGATGACAGGCAGCGAAGGTATTGTCGAAGTTCAGGGAACGGCGGAAGGCGTGCCCTTCACGCGCGACGAGCTCGATGCTCTCCTGAAACTGGCGCAGGCGGGTATCTGCCGCCTGGTTGAGCTGCAGCGTGCCGCGCTCGCCCGGCCATGAATCGCCTGGTTCTGGCCAGCAATAACGCTGGCAAGCTGCGCGAATTTTCGCAACTGCTGGCTCCACTGGCATTTGAAATCATCCCGCAATCGGCGTTGAACATTCCCGAAGCCGAAGAACCCCACGTCAGCTTCATTGAAAACGCACTGGCCAAGGCACGCCACGCCAGCCGGGCCAGTGGCCTGCCTGCCATGGCCGATGATTCCGGTCTGTGCGTCGAGGTGCTTGGTGGAGCCCCCGGGGTGCTCTCTGCGCGTTTTGGTGGCGAGCCGAAATCCGATGCGCGAAATAATGCAAAGCTGCTCGCAGCACTCGACGGAAAGACCCGTCGCCACGCGCATTACGTCTGTGTTCTCGTGCTGGTACGCCATGCCGACGACCCCCAGCCGCTGATTGCAGAAGGTGAATGGCATGGCGAGATTCTCGATGCCGCGCGCGGCGAAGGCGGCTTTGGCTATGACCCGCTTTTTCTGGACAAAGAAACGAGCCTGACAGCGGCCGAGCTCCCCGCCGAACGCAAGAACCGGATGAGTCATCGCGGCCAGGCCATGGCGCAACTGCTCAAACGGATCGAGGCATGGCAGGCCGGCATGGCATGACACTTCGCCCCGTCATACCTGTTGTCGCTGCCTCGTCCGTTCCCTCACCGGCAGGGGGGCTTGCCCTTCTTCCGCCGCTCTCGCTCTACATCCATTTCCCCTGGTGTGTGAGAAAGTGTCCCTACTGCGATTTCAATTCGCACGAAGCGCGGGGCGACATTCCCGAAGCCGCCTATCTGGACGCGCTGATCCACGATCTCGAAACCGCCTTGCCGCAAATCTGGGGAAGGCGTGTTGTCAGTATTTTCATCGGTGGTGGCACCCCCAGCCTGCTTAGTGGCCCGGGGATCGAGCGGCTGTTGATGGAAATCCGCGCCCGTCTGCCGCTGCTGGCCGATATTGAAATCACGCTGGAAGCCAACCCGGGTACGGTGGATACCGAAAAGTTTTCTGCCTGCCGGGCCGCCGGGGTCAACCGGCTTTCGCTGGGTATCCAGAGCTTTGACGATCGGCATCTCGCCGCGCTGGGACGCATCCACAGCGGCGATGAAGCGCGACGCGCCATCGACATCGCCTTGTCGTATTTTGATAACGTCAATCTCGACCTGATGTACGCCTTGCCCGGGCAGGTGTTTCAGGAAGCAAGGCGGGACATCGAAACTGCCGCCGCGTTCGGCACATCGCATCTGAGTGCCTACCATCTGACGCTGGAACCCAACACCCCTTTTCACCACAAGCCCCCGCCGGTTCCGGATGACGATCTGGCTGCCGACATGCAGGACATGATCGAAGCCACTCTGGCGAATCACGGCTTCGATCACTACGAAACTTCGGCCTACGCGCGCCCCGGGCGACGTTGCGCGCACAATCTCAATTACTGGACTTACGGCGACTATCTGGGGATCGGTGCGGGGGCGCATGGCAAAATTTCATCGCCCGTCGGCATCATGCGCGAAGTTCGCCATCGTCATCCGCGTGAGTACATTGCAGCTGCGGCGCGCCACGATTTTTGTTTCGAGCGACACGAGGTCGTTCTGGCAGAACGCGCCTTCGAATTCATGATGAATGCCTTGCGGCTCAATGCCGGATTTGAAAGCGCGTTGTTTGAAGCCCGCACGGGCTTGCCGCTGGCAACGCAAACCGGAACCTTGCTGGCTGCCCAACGCGAAGGCTTGCTCGAAGTCAGGCCTGGCCACATCGCCCCAACGATCCGTGGCCAACATTTTCTCAACGAACTGCTGGGTATGTTCCTTCGTGAAAATGCAGAAAGTTGACAGTGCGACTTTTTGCCCGTCAAAAAATGAAATAACGCTTGCATGTTCAAAATACAGCCACTAGACTTAGGCGAAAAATTTGACAGCACACTACATCTAGTAGTGTCAAGCGTAGCTGGAGGCAGTAGCAGAACCAACGCCCTCAGCCCAATGCCCGGAGGCGGCTCAGGGTTGCGGACTTTGGGAAGCGAAAATGTGGTGGAGAACCGCGATGGCCGCGATGACGATGGAGAATCCGAGGAATAGCCGTATTCGCCCGCTCTCTTGCAAAGCAGGCAAGGCTGCTGCTGTTCTCGTCCCTGTCGCCGTGGCCTCCCGTATGAACACAGGAAAACACACAGGGAAACGCCCCGCATGAATGGCCTCTACCTGATCGCTGGCCTGCGGGTATCTTTTTTGATGCGTGATGCTTCGTGTGCAGCTACCCCTTCATTTCCCCGCTCAGTTTCCCGCTTGAGTTTCAAAAATTCGAAGACAACGACACAACGACAACGCGCCGTTGCCTTGAATGTTCCGTGCCGGTTCGGGCGGGTTGCCGTTTCGATGTTTCATTCCTGTAATCCAGACAAGGAGAATCAGCATGGCTGAGGACAAGACCAAGGCGAAGAAAGCTG
>CAZFPI010000007.1:0-42727 GCA_964521075.1 uncultured Sterolibacterium sp. | reverse complement strand
GACGCGGGGTGGAGCAGTCTGGCAGCTCGTCGGGCTCATAACCCGAAGGTCGCAGGTTCAAATCCTGCCCCCGCAACCAACGATTTGGTACCTAGAATTAGGAGTTTTCTAGATATCGAATGAAAAAAGGCCTAGCATGCTAGGCCTTTTTTCATTTTGTTGTCTGGGTCACCACCAATTTCGGGCGTAGCAGCGACCATAATGCGTGGATGTGCGGGCCCATACGCAATGTATGGGCCTCATTCTCGTAACCGTGACCACTTCGGAGCGAGGGCTTTTGCGTTTCCGGGAAGTCGGAGAGGCAAAGAGGCACGGAGTTATCGACGATCAGCAAGACCTGTACTCGTGTTATCTCATTCTACGAGCCCCCAGCCAATAGACAAAACCATAGACATGCAGCACCAAAATGGGCTTTCCCAATCGCCGTCGGGGGCGGCGGTAATTATTAACGCACCAGAACAAAATCAGAATTGCTCGTCTAATTGGACTAACTGTCGACTTAAGGAACCTGCTACAGTCGCCGTTGTCTGTCTATAAGCCCGCGGATTTCCAAAAGAGAAAATGAGTCACATCGACACAGAGCGCCGGGAAATTTACGACTTCAGCATTAGCGTGGAAGCTGAGGCCGCGCGCCATCTTAAATTATTGAAGGACATTGAAAGCACGCTAGCTTGGTTGACGCGCCTGACTTCGCAACTCAAGGCGGATATCTCGTTTGGAGAAAGCCTCGCGGCAGAGCTCAGTGCTTTCGATGAACCCATAGACCCTGATTGCACACTGACAGATTCGATGCTTTCTGCACAGCAGGGAATTGATGCGCTCTACAATCTGCTCATAATCAAACGCCAGGCTGGTCGTGATGATCGTGAGTTGAAAGACTCCGATGGCATCGAGGATGCTTATACGGAGGCAATCGCCGCAGCTGCCGATCTTCACAACCTACTCAACACCATTCGCTGGTCCATTGGTGAGCATGACGTTGACGTCATGCCTCAGACTGCTAACAAGACCTACGCCGTGGAAGACATCGACAAGATGTTCGACGATATCTTGTCATCGTGACGCGCCCTCATCCCGTTCAATTCGTCCAGCCTACAGATCAGTTTTCCGCTTGCTTAAAAAAGCTCCCTTTGGAGATACAACAAGCGGCGCGCCCCGCGGTTAAAGAACTCGTGCGCGACCCGCATCCGAAGAAGTACCGGCTCGAAAAGCAGACTAAGGACATTTGGACAATACACGTCACGCACAATCACTCCCACAAGCTCAGTTTTACACTTGAGGGCAACACAGCAATTCTGCGGAAGATAGGAACTCACAAGGAAATCGACCGTAGCCCTTGAGTTCTGCCTTTACACGGAATGCCAGCCACCCGCTAGTTTGGTCGTTTCTGGCATCGAGCATATTGCATCAGCGAGATCGACTTAGTCGAACTCGCTGATAGGTAACTCGATAGGGTACTGATTCTGGGTCCAGATGCGCCCCCGCAACCAAACCTTCAAACAAAAAGGCCAGCCACTTCACCGTGACCGGCCTTTTTGTTTTGGCGCATCATTCTTGCGCCATTGCGTTTGCGCCGTTCCGGCGAAAGAGCCAGACACCGACACCCCGCAGCCTGCTAGACTGAAAAGCGTTCTCCGCACAGAAATGCAGAAATTAACATTTCGCCATTTCCTTCTCACGCCAACACCATCCCAGAGGAGCCCGTCATGATCGCCAAGACCGAACAAGTCCAGGAATTACAGCGCAAGCAGATGCAGGCCGGCATGAAACTGGCGCAGTTGTCGCTCGACAACTCGCAACGCCTGCTGGCCTTGCAGGTAGAAATTTCCCGCAAGATATTTCAGGACGGAGTAGAAAATGCCCGCGCGCTAAGTGCCGCAAGAGACGCGCAACAGGCAGTCTCGATCCAGTCGCGTTATATGCAGGATTCAGCGCAATCCCTGCTCGACTGCATGCGCCAGATTACCGATCTGGGCAATGCGTCCCGCATCGAATTGAGCCACCTGATGGCCGAACAGTTCGCAGGCGAAGGCCGTGACTGGCTGACATCCCTGCAGATGCTGGCAACCCGGATGCCGGGGCAGAACGTACCCCTCGTGGAAAGTCTCGGGCAAGCGATGAACAGCCTGAACAATGCCATCGAGCAATTTGCCAAGGCATCAACGACGACCTTCAGCGAGGAACGCACGCCGCAGACAGCCAAGGCCACCAGCCGCCGCCGCTGAGCGGCTTTCAGCTGCCTTTTTCCCAGCGTGCGGCGGCACTGTCGTCCGCATCGCGCGCATCCACCCAGCGGGCAGAATTCTGCCCCGCTGGCCCTGACTTTGAGTCGCCAACTTCTTTTTTCCAGAAGGGTGCTCGGGTTTTCAGGTAATCCATGATGAATTCGCAGGCGGCAAAAGCCTCGCCGCGATGCGCGCTGGCCACGAGAACGAGCACAATGCCATCGCCCGGCTCAAGCGGGCCATAACGATGAATGACGCGGGTTTTCATTAGCGACCAGCGTTGATTTGCCAGGGCTTCGATGCTCTCCAGCGCGCGTTCCGTCATGCCGGGGTAATGCTCCAGCGTCATCTGGCTGACGGTATCGCCCTCGTTCATGTCACGCACGAGGCCCACAAAACTGGCGACAGCGCCGATACTCTTGTCTCCGCTGGTCAGCGTGGCAATTTCCCTGCCGACATCAAAAGGCTCCTGCTGTACGCTGACGCTCATTTCAACCTCCTGTCACAGGCGGAAAGAAGGCGATCTCGTCGCCATCCTGAATCGCGGCATCCATGCCTGCCATGTTTTGATTCACGGCCGAACGCAGGCTTTTCGATTCGACGAGGCGTTGCCAGTTGCCACCACGCCTGGCCAGGTGGTCACGCAAGGCGGCCACGGTTGCCACACCTTCAGGCAGGGGGATTTCTTCACCGCTGCTGCCCAGGGTTTCGCGCAGGCTGGCGAAATACAGGATTTTCAGACTCATGCCAATTCCACTTTCTCAAGAATGAAGGCCGCAATCGCGTCGATATCGTTGAGATCGAGCACCGGCAAGGGGCACGAGGGCAACGGAGCATCGCTGGCGACGGCGATGATATTGGTATTTTCCGGATACAGCACCGGTTTGCCGTTTGTCGGCCGATGAACTTCGATTTTCGGAATGGCGGTGTATTTGAATCCTTCGACCAGTACCAGATCGCAAGGAGCCATGATGGCCATCTGCGCGTCGAGAGACGGCTCCTCTTCGTCGCGCAACTCATGCATCAGCACCCAGCGTTTGCTGGAAACCAGGAACACCTCCGTCGCCCCGGCCTCACGGTGGCGATAGGAATCCTTGCCCGGACGGTCGAGATCAAAACCGTGGTGTGCATGCTTGATGAGGGAAATACGCAGCCCCCGCCCGACAAAACGCGGGATGAGCATTTCAATCAGGGTCGTCTTGCCGGAATTGGAATAACCGGCGAAACCAAATACTTTCATTGCGACATTTTCCTTGAGTTTTCCGGGGTGCCATCTTCCGGACAGGGCACGGAGATCACCGGTGCGAAACCGCCGCCCGGGGTGCGGAAATTGGTGGTTTGCCCTTGCCACAGCCGCGCAGCGACGAGCTGGACCCGGGCATCATAAACATAATTACGAAGATCGAGTTTGAAAGAAGCGGGCACACCCTCGACATGTAGCTGACGAGACGTCGGTGGCGTCAGTGCCTGGTGAATATACGGGACTTCGCCGTGAATGATTTCCTCAAAAACACGACGGGTGAGCTTGTCACCACGGTAAGCGGCCCTGGAACCGTAGCCGATGGCAGGTTTGAAAAAGAGCTGGCGACGTCGCCCCCACAAGGCTTCCGCCTGATCCGGGCTCACCAGACAGGTTTTCGGAATGCCTTGCTGCAAAATTGTGCGGGTTGGTAGCGACACACCCCAGCTTGCCAGCAAAGCGTCATCGCACAAGACAACGAGATTGCGTTTGTCGGCATAAATTGCATGAGCACGGGGGTTCGGCGTCAGCACCACCTCTCCTGCCTGCCAGGCATCCCGCAACGCGGCATTCCCCGGCTCCGCCAGGGAAAAATCCGTCAAACGGTTATAGACGAGATCGACACGATACTCACCTTGCCACAGCCCACCCTCCCGACGCAGCAGCTCATGTGGCGCGCAGATCAGGGCACGGTAGCCATGCCGTTCAAAAAGCTGGCGGAACAGGAGAAATTCCGGATAAAGATATTGCTGCTCGGGCATGTCATCAACGATGGCGATGGTCTGCAAAGCCCGCCCTGGCCCGCGTTCAAGCCGCCATTCGGCCTCGAACATCTCCATGAAAAGCTGTTCCGGCGGGCTGCCTTCCAGCAAACCGGGCAAGGACAGCCCGGTGCAATCGCAGCCTGAATGTTGCGCGCGGGCCAAAAGCGCGTTGAGCAGGCCGCCGCCCGCATTGGTGTTGATTTCGATGAGTTGCGGGAGCTGGCCGGGCATTTCCGGCAAGTGAAAATCGTAGCCCAGAAACACACCTCGCGCGGCGGATGGGCATGAGGGCAGATCATGGGAAAGGTGATCGACATAAGCGGGCAAAGCCACGACACTTTCGATAGCCGCGATGATCTGCGCCATCTGCCGGATATTGCGCTCGCTGACATACACGGCCGAACCGGAAAAAAGATGAGGACGATCCGTCCCGATCATGCCGGCAAGTTGCTGGCCATCCGGCATGCCCAGCAGCTCGCGCTGCAAGGCAGTGCGGTCGAGTGATACGCACTGGCAATCGAAATTGAGCTTTTCTGCCAGATCGCGACAATCCTGCGGCGTAGCCAGTTTCACAGTCATTCCACGGCCTCCCCGCCTGATCCGGAAGAAGAAAAGAAAGCGGCGACATCCGCCACCTCCCGGCTGCGACGCATGGGCGGCAGGGATTGCCAGATGCGGCGGCCATAATGTTTCCCGACCAGACGCGGATCACAGATCATCAACACACCGCGATCCTGCTCATCGCGGATGAGCCGTCCGGCCCCCTGTTTCATGCTGATGACGGTACGGGGAAGCTGATAATCCATGAAAGGATTTTTGCCCGCGCGGCGCAACTGCTCGATACGAGCCGCCATCACCGGATCATCTGGCGGCGCGAAAGGCAGCTTGTCGATGATGACCAAAGACAAGGTTTCGCCCCGCACATCCACGCCTTCCCAGAAGCTTTGCGAAGCAACCAGCACCGCATTACCCAGGCTACGAAAACGTGCCAGCAGCTCGCCCTTGGCCATCTCGCCTTGCAGCAGCAGGGGAAAACCCGCCCCCTCCCGCGCCAGGCGCTCCTGCAAAAGTTCATGAATGCGCCGCATGGCCCGCAAGGAAGTGCACAACACGAAAGCTCGCCCGCCCGAGGCCAGCAGCACCGGCACGGCAGCCTCCACCACCGCATCGACATATTGCTGGCTATTGGGATCCGGCATACCCACAGGCGCGTAGAGCAAGGCATTCCGGCCATAATCGAAGGGACTACCCCAGTAACCCGTGCCAGACGGTGTCAAACCCATTTCCCCGCAGTAATGCGAAAAATCCCGTCCGATGGCAAGCGTGGCCGAGGTAAAAATCCAGGCACGCACCTGCCCCTCCAGCTGACGACGAAAAATATCAGCCACATCCAGCGGCGTCAGGTTCAAGGCCAGGGACTGGGTATAAACCTCTACCCAGCGTATCTGCGTCGACTCCTCTGCCTTGCGCCAGCGTTCAAGGCGAAGTGAGAGATCCAGGGCGCGATCAAGGCAGCTCGCCAGCCCTTCCGAGCGTTCTGCCTGCCCCTTCAGATGCTCGCCCAGGGCACACAGCGTCTCGGCCAGCACGACCAATGCCGCCTGAAACCCCTTTTCCAGCAACAAGGGAGCCGCCGCAAGCCGGGCATTTTCTGCAGAAACCGACAAACGCAAATCCCGCGTGGCTTTATCAACGGCCCGAATCGCCTCCTGCAAGGGCGGATAATCCGGCGCGCCGGCCACTGCTTCGAGCCGCGCATCCCGGGTCAGATCAAGCAGTTGCCCTGTCCCCAGGCTCTCCCCAAAAAACAGGCTGGCAACTTCAGGCAACTGATGCGCCTCATCGAAAATCACTGCATTACAGGCCGGCAGCAGCTCCCCGGCCCCTTCATCCCGCAACATGACATCCGCAAAAAAAAGATGGTGATTCACAACCACCACATCGGCTTCCAGCGCATCGCGGCGCGCCGCCAGCACAAAGCACGCGGCATGATGCGGGCAATCCTGCCCCAGGCAGTTTTCACGCGTAGATGTCGCCGCAGCCCAGGCGGGAGAATCCTCCGGAACAGCCGCCAGCCGTGCCTTGTCTCCCGTCTTACTGGCCTTGGAAAAACGCTGGATGGCACGCAGATGCGCCGCCTCCTGCGGCGACTGGAACCGCCCGTCTGCCACGGCACGTTCGAGATGATAGTGACAAACATAATTGGCCCGCCCCTTGAGCAAGGCGATGATAACCGGCCGCCCGAGTGCCTCGCGCACGGCAGGCAAATCACGCTCGAACAGCTGATCCTGCAAGGTTTTCGTCCCCGTCGAGACAATCACCTTCCCGCCTGAGAGCAGTGCCGGCACGAGATAGGCAAAGGTCTTTCCTGTCCCCGTCCCCGCCTCGACCACGAGCTGCTGGTTATCCCGTATTGCCGAGGCAATCTGCAAGGCCATCTCCAGCTGCTGCGGGCGGCTGCGATAACCCGCAATGGCACGCGAGAGCAGGCCCTCCGGGGCAAAGGCAGCAGCAACTTCAGAAAAATCGGACATGATGGCGCAGGAAATGAAGCCACGGATGTTATCACGCGGCCGACTTTCGCCGGGGCGATGGTGTATGAATCGCCGTCTGCAGGAGCAGCCTTTACGGCCGCCCACAGTTCAGAGGCAGAATTTATCTTCATCGTGCTGGATCAATAATCCCAGGGATGTGCTGATTAATTCGGACTCGTCGTTCCGGCGAAGGTGACCGAAGGAAATGCCGACTGAAGGAAATACCCCTGGGCCCCGGCGTTTGCCGGGGTAACGACTTCAGACATTTGCGGGCCGGATCAATAGGATAATCGGCATGTCTTCAGGGCGAATGATGATTCGCCCCTACGGGGATTGTGGGTGGGAGGTTTGGCAGGATGGGAAATATCTCGAATGCGTTTTCCCTGCTCCATCGCCTCGATGGCATCCAGACAGCTCAGCCCGCGCAAGCGATCGTTTCACGTTAAGATGGCCGCGCGGGCCTGCCTGCCTTTTGTTTTGCCACTGTGTATTTCTTTCGGGAGGGTGCTGTCATGACGTCCTCGATCACCGAAACACCCCTGGCCGCCTTACGGTCTGCGGGGCGGGCACTTCACCGTTGTGACGAAACCACCGCGCTGACCGCGCTGATTCCTCTGGCGACCTTGCCGGAAGCCGGACGGATTCGCGCCGCCGACCAGGCACACCAGCTCATCACGCATCTACGCCGCTGCCTGCCGGAACGCAGCGGCGTGGCAGCCCTGCTGCATGAATATGCACTCTCGTCGACCGAAGGCGTAGCCCTGATGTGCCTGGCCGAAGCCTTGCTGCGAATTCCGGATGCGGCCACCGCCGACAGGCTGATTAACGACAAACTGGGCCAGGCCGACTGGGCGAAGCATGTACCGAATTCGGAACAATTCTTCGTCAATGCCACAAACTGGGCCCTGGCCTTCACGGAACAGTGGATTCACCTCGAAAACCGGGAAGAAACCCTGGCCGGTGTCGGCAAGAATCTGATCTCGCATCTGGGAGCCCCCGTGATTCGCGAGGCTTTGCGGGCCGCCATGCGCGGGCTGGGTGAGCAGTTCATTCTGGGGCGTGACATGCCCGAAGCCTTGCAACACGCGGCAGACGCCCGGGCGCGCGGCTGGCGGCATTCTTTCGACATGCTGGGCGAAGCTGCCCTGGGGCAGGCAGATGCGAACCGCTATGCCAGTGCCTACCGTTCGGGAATCGACAGCCTGGGTCAGCAGGCCCGACAAAACCCGGCAAGCCCGCTGGCCCACTCCCCCGGCATTTCCATCAAGCTCTCCGCCCTTCACCCCCGTTATGAAATGGCACAGCGGGAACGGGTAATGAAGGAACTTTTACCAACACTGATCGGGCTGGCCTGCGCTGCCCGCACACAAGGAGTGCCGATCACCTTCGATGCCGAAGAAAGCGACCGGCTGGAAATTTCACTCGATCTTTTCGAAGCACTGGCCTTCGAACAAAGCCTGGCGGGTTGGGATGGTTTGGGGCTGGCTGTGCAGGCTTACCAGAAACGCGCGCCCGCCGTGATCGACTGGCTGAGCGAACTCGCCCGATGCAGTGCTCACCGCTTCAACATCCGGCTCGTCAAGGGAGCCTATTGGGATAGTGAAATCAAACTGGCGCAAGAACGCGGCCTGAGCGATTACCCGGTTTACACAAACAAGGCCGCCACAGACATTTCCTGGCTGGCCTGTGCGGCCAAATTGCTCGACGACCCGCGCGCCTTTTATCCGCAATTCGCCACACACAATGCACTTTGCGTTGCCCGCGTCATCGAAATGGCCCGACAGCGCAAGACAAGTGCCAGCGAATTTGAATTCCAGCGTCTGCACGGCATGGGGCGCGAACTCTACGAACCACTCATCGGCCAGTACCCCTGCCGTGTCTATGCCCCCGTGGGCAGTCATACCGACCTGCTGGCCTATCTGGTTCGACGTCTGCTGGAAAACGGAGCCAACAGCTCCTTCGTGCATCTGCTCGAAGATGAGCGCATTCCGCCAGAAGAACTCCTTGCCGACCCACTCTCCCGCTGGATCGAATCCCGAAGCCGGACACCTCTGCCAGCACCTGCAGCACTCTTTGCCCCGCAAAGAAAGAACAGTGCAGGCAAAGACATGAACGATGCCAAAACACTGGGCGAACTCGCACACGCCCTGGACAGCTCTCGCCAAACCCGGCATCAGGCAGGCGGGAGCAGCGCATCCACCCCAACGGCCGCACAGGAAATCCGCTCCCCTGCCGATGCCGGTGATCTTGTTGGCATCGTATTTCCGGCACAGCCTGGCGACATCGAAGCCGCGCTCCAGAAAGCCCCGCCTGCCGCCCGCATCTGGGACAAAACCCCGGCCACAGCCCGGGCTGCCTGCCTGGAACATGCCGCCGATCTCTTCGAGCAGCACAGCGAACACCTCATGGCCCTCATCGTCCGCGAAGGTGGCCGAACGCTGCCCGATGCACTCAACGAATGTCGTGAAGCCATCGACTTTTGCCGTTACTACGCGGCCCGGGCCCGTGCCGATTTCAGCCAGGCGAGCGTCCTGCCCGGCCCGACAGGCGAACACAACCAGCTCACCTTGCATGGCCGTGGCGTGTTTGCCTGCATCAGCCCCTGGAATTTCCCGCTGGCCATCTTCACCGGGCAGATCGCCGCAGCACTGGCCGCCGGCAATGCCGTCATCGCCAAGCCTGCCGGGCAAACCCCGCTTATTGCCGCCGCCGCAGTCTCCCTCTTTCACACAGCAGGCATTCCGGCACATGCCCTGCAGCTTCTCATCGGAGATGGGCGCACCGGCGCGGCCCTGGTGGCCGACCCGCGCATCGACGGCGTTGCCTTCACCGGATCGACCGACACCGCACGGTACATCCACCAAAGCCTCGCCTCACGCGGAAAAACATCCGGCACGGCCAGCATCGCGCCGCTCATCGCCGAAACCGGCGGGCTCAACGTCATGATCGCAGACAGCTCCACCCTGCCAGAACAACTCGTGCGCGATGTCATCAGCTCCGCCTTCAACAGTGCCGGCCAGCGTTGTTCCGCCCTGCGCGTACTCTACCTTCAGGACGACATTGCCGACCGGGTGCTGCCCTTGCTCGCAGAAGCGATGCAAGAACTTTCCATTGGCGACCCGTCAAAAATCAGTACCGACATCGGCCCGCTGATCGACCGGGACGCCCTCTCCGCCCTGCAAAACCATCAACAGTGGCTGGAACGGCATGGCCGTTTGATCAGCACCTGCAAACTGCCCGACGGATTACCCCAAGGCCATTTCTTCGCGCCACAGGCCTGGGAAATCGATCGGCTCGACCAGCTACCCGGCGAAATCTTCGGCCCCATCCTTCACGTCATCCGCTGGCAAGCCAGAGAACTCGACACCGTCTTGCAATCCATCGACGACAGCGCATTCGGCCTGACCCTGGGCATCCACAGCCGCATCGACGCCACGGTCAATCGCATTGTCGCCGCCGTGCGCGTCGGCAATATCTACGTCAATCGCAACATGATTGGTGCCGTGGTAGGAGTACAACCCTTCGGCGGCGAGCGGCTTTCCGGCACAGGCCCCAAGGCAGGCGGGCCAAATTACCTGCTGCGATTCGCCACAGAACGCTGCCTGACGATCAACACGGCAGCGGCAGGCGGCAATGTCCGTTTGCTCACAGAAACCCCCGCTGCATCTTCACGGGGTCTATAATTAACCGTTCGGTGAATTACCATCCGGACAGCCACGACAAACCCTGCCCCGACCCATGACCTCATGATCCCATGACCCCATGAACACCAGCGAATCTGCGGAATCTACGAATTCCACGCGTAATCCTGTCGCTCGTCTCGTCAATCATTTCATCCATCCGGCACTGCGAAATGATCCGGATACTTTCAACCGGGCGCAGATTCTGGTGGCTTCGATGCTGACACTCGCCGTCGGTGCGCTCATCGCCCTGAGCATGATCCTGCTCTCCGGCTTCCCGATGCGATCCAATATCCTGGCATCGCTCCTGATTCTTCCCGCCTCGGGATGGTTCATGTACTCCCCCCGGCATCTGCGCCTTCACGGCGATTACGACCTGGCCAGTCACGCCGCCATCACCGTCATTCTCGCCATCATCGTCGGCGGCATCCTGCTATCCGGTGGCCCAGCGGTCTCCCCCGTCGTCCAGTTGCTCGTGATCCCGCCACTGACGGCCTATTTCTTCGGCGGCCAGCCACTTGGCAAAAAAATTGTCATGATCACGCTCAGCATCGCCACCACCTTCATCCTCGCCGAATCCATTGGCATCGAGTTCATCCAGACGGTGCACGACCCTGACAAGATGAACATCCTGAATTTCGTCGTGACCTTCCTCAATCTCACCGTGATTTCGATGATGGCCTTCATCTACGAATACACAGCCGCCGTACTCAAGCACGAACGCGATGCCGAACGTGAAAAATTCATGCATCTGGCCAAAACCGACCCTTTGACGGGCCTGGCCAACCGGCGCAACTTCGACGCCCGGCTTCATGAGCGCATGGTGCAATATGGCAACGACGATCCGCAACGCCGTTTTGCCCTGGGCTATCTCGATCTCGACGGATTCAAGCCGATCAACGACCGCTATGGTCACGCCATCGGCGATGAAGTCCTCCGGGTCATCTCCGACAGGCTCCGCAGCATCCTGCGTGGCACAGATTTCGTTGGCCGGCATGGTGGCGACGAATTCATGCTCATGCTGGACATGCCCGGAGAGCAAAAAAATCTGGAAATCATGGCTGAGCGTCTTTTGGCCACCATTGCCCAGCCCATCCCGACCAGTGCGGGCGAAGTCGGTGTAACAGGCAGCCTGGGGTTCGCCCTTTTCCCGCTGGACGCCGATGAAATCGAGGCACTGAAACGTTCTGCCGACTCGGCAATGTACGAAGCCAAGCGCGACAAGGGAACATGGAAACTTTTTCGGCAAACAGCCGTTCCTGCCAGCTGACCACCACCGCGCCGCCGGATTCATGCGCCAGGAACCCATTACTCCAGGCAAGGTCGACAAACTCATGAACCCCTCCTCCACGCACCCCGCCCCCGGCGAACCGGCCGCCCTGCATCTGGCGGGCTTGTCTCCCGCCTATTTCGGCATGGTCATGGCCACCGGCATCATCTCCATTGCCGCCTGGCGACTGGGGCAACCTGCACTCGCCCGCCTGCTGTTCGCGCTCAATATCGGCGTCTATGCAGCATTGTGGGGGCTGACCCTGCTAAGAATCCTTCGCCACCCCCGCAGAATGTTCGAAGACCTGACCGACCACCTGCGCGGCCCGGGTTTCTTTACGCTGGTTGCGGGAACCAGTGTTCTGGGCAGCCAGTTCATCATCATGACAGGCGACGAACGTACCGCCACCCTGCTGTGGATCACAGCCCTCCTGCTCTGGCTTGGCCTGACTTACACCATCTTCACCGGCATCACTATCAAGGAACACAAGCCCACGCTCGACCAGGGCATCAACGGGGCCTGGCTGCTGGCCGTCGTAGCCACACAATCCATTGCTGTCCTGAGCGCACTCCTGGCCCCGCATTTCGACCAGCCCAGCCGACTGGAACTCAACTTCCTGGCCTTGTCGATGTGGCTTTGGGGCGGCATGCTCTACATCTGGATGATGTCGCTCATCTTTTACCGCTACACCTTCTTCACGCTGGCCCCGGGGGACTTGTCACCGCCATACTGGATCAACATGGGTGCCATGGCCATCTCCACCCTGGCCGGTTCCCTGCTGATCCTCAACTCATCACACGCCCCCTTCCTGCTTTCCCTGATTCCTTTCATCAAGGGGTTTACCGTGTTCTACTGGGCCACCGGCACATGGTGGATTCCCATGCTCATCATCCTGGCCCTGTGGCGTCACCTCTACCGCCGCTTTCCGTTCAAATATGACCCGCTTTATTGGGGAGCCGTCTTCCCGCTGGGCATGTACGCTGCCAGCACCCACGAAATGATCGACGCCATGGGCTTCGGCTTTCTCTCCAGTCTGCCGCCGATATTTCTTGGCATCGCACTTCTGGCCTGGGGCGTGGTTTTTGTCGGGCTTTTACGTCATTTGCTGCGACACGCCCGACGGCTGCACTTCTGAAGAAGTTCTACAGCGAAACAGTCGTCAGGCTGGCGTAGGCGATTTCCACGACCAGCCATTCCGCCGCAGGCAAGCCCCCCGCCTTGCCCACGAGCGTTTTGATAACTCCCGCGTGGGTAACCAGCACGGCCTCATCGCATTCTTGCTCAAGCTCTGCCAGAAAGTCCTCGACCCGCAGCCTCAGCCCATTGGCCGATTCCCCGCCGGGCGGCACAAAACCCAGCGGATCGGCTGCCCAGTCGTTCAAGGCCGAAAAACCAATGTCTTCCCAGCTTCGCATCTCCCATTCGCCAAAGTGCAATTCCTGCAAACGGCCATCAATGCGGGGAGCCGGATGCAAGGCAGCGGCCAGTTCGAGACATCGCCGCAACGGACTGGAAAACAGAGGAAGCCCAACAGGCAAATGCCGAAGCTGCGGGCGCAAATCTGCCGCTGCCTCTTCGGCGGGAAAACGCAGCCCGAGATTGCTACGCCCATAACAGATGCCCACTTCGACCAGAGGCTCGGGATGACGAATCAGGTGGAGGCGCATAGCAATCCGCAATAGAAGGCAATTTCCGCCAGTTGCTGTGTCGCCCCCAGGCTATCACCGGTGTAGCCCCCCAGCCGACGGCGGAAGTACCGGATAGCCAGAAAAGCCACCAGAAAAACCGCCCCCATGCCATACACCGCAGCCTGTGGCGACAGCAAAAAGCACGGCAGCAGGCCAAACAGCCCGGCCCAGCCCAGAGTTGCGCCATCAATGGACTGCACCAGAGGCTTCGATTTTGACGAATCATCCTCCCGCGCATAATCCAGCCATCGCATGACCACGACCGGAGCCAGACGTGAAATGGCATGTCCGGCCAGCAAGGCCAGAGCCAGAGCGGGCGGTGGTGCGCCTGCGTCGATTTCCAGCAAGGCATTGAACTTGATGAGCAAGACCATGCCGATTCCGATGGCCCCATAACTGCCGATACGCGAATCTTTCATGATGGCAAGTATCTGCGCCCTGTCCCAACCACCGCCGAAGCCATCGCAGCTATCGGCCAGGCCATCCTCATGAAAGGCTCCCGTCGCCAGCAAGGTTGCCACCATCCCCAGCAAAATGGCCACAGAAACGGGCAGGCCCAAGGCCGCCGTTTCTGTGACAGCAGCCCCGATCCCGCCGATGATCCAGCCCACCAGCGGAAAAAACCGTGCGGCCTGGTCAAGCCCCGCCTGCGAATGCCCCACGCTGACGGGAGTAGGCAGGCGCGTGAAAAATCTCAACGCCGCCCAAAAAGCCTCCAATGCAGGCCTCATGACTTATCCGAAACCCCCGCCGACTCAAAGCTGGCCATCTCGTTCATGAAGGCACACGCCGCCCGCAAGAGTGGAAAAGCCAGTGCGGCCCCCGTCCCCTCACCCAGCCGAAGAAAAAGATCCAGCAAGGGCGAAACTCCAAGCGTGGCATGCTGATGGCGATGCCCCGGCTCCTCCGAGCGATGGGAAAACACACAGTAATCAAGCACTGCCGGCTGAATGCGCCAGGCCACGAGCAAGGCTGCCGTCACGATAAATCCGTCGATCAGCAACACCATGCGGCGGCGAGCCGCTTCCAGCATGGCCCCGGTCATCATGGCCATTTCAAAGCCGCCAAAACGGCCAAGCACCGCCAGCGCATCCTCGCGTGGACCGGAATACAAGGCCAGGCCCTGCGCCAGCAAGGCCCGTTTTCTCGCCAGCCCCGCGTCATCCAGCCCCGCCCCGCGCCCAACGACCACATCCAGCGGTGCGCCGGTCAAGCAATGTGTCAGCAACGACGCAGAGGCCGTGTTGCCAATCCCCATCTCCCCGAAACCCAGGGCATTGCAGCCTGACTCCGCCAGGTCTTTCACGCAGGCCGCACCATTTTCCATGGCCTGCAAGCACTGCCCCGGGGTCATCGCTGCCCCCTCCAGCCAGGAAGCCGTGCCCGTCGGGCTGATTTTGGCGTCAATCAAGCCGGGGCGGCTACCGAAATCGTGAGCAACCCCCGCATCGGCAACGCGTAGCTCAACGCCTGCGACACGCGTGAGCGCGTTGATGGCTGCCCCGCCCGCCAGAAAATTCTCGACCATCTGCCAGGTCACATCCTGCGGATAGGGCGAAACGCCTGCCCGCGCCGCCCCGTGATCCCCCGCGCACACCAGCAAAGTGGGCGAGCTGATCACCGGTTTATCCGTTTGCTGGATCAAGGCAAGCTGCAAGGCAAGCGACTCCAGCCGCCCGAGGCTGCCGACAGGCTTGGTCTTGCGATCAATAAAATGCTGAATTTCCTCACTGCGACGACGATCCAGCGGGGGAACGAGCGAGACGACCTGAAGCGTATCCATATTTGAATGCATCCGATTCTTCCATTTCAAAAAGACGACCGATCCTGCCGGGGTTCCAATCCCTGAAAGAAAGGTACGTCAATCAAAAAAATCGACCGGTCGGTCTTCTGGCTCATGGATCATTCTCCGGCCACGCCTTCCCGGATTGCTCCAGTGGCTTGATGTGACCTTCGTCCCCACACACAGCGGCGGGCCCGCCACGGAATAGGGTTGCCCCGCACCGTGTTCCCCGGGAGCACGTCGTCACATCATCACCCAAGCTGACGTCACGAGGCACCCCCACCGAATCGCGGCGTGGATTATATTCGCCGCCCATGATGAAAGCAGAAATTGAGTTGATCCTGGGCGGCGCGCGCTCGGGCAAAAGCCACTACGCAGAACAGCGCGCCATCGAAGCCCATGGAACAGGTAGCGAGATACTGTACCTGGCAACGGCCACCGGCGGCGATGAGGAAATGGCCCACCGCATCGCGCACCATCAAAGCCGCCGCCCCGCCACATGGCGCACCATCGAAGAACCCCTGCAACTGGCCGACAGGCTAAGAGAACTGGCCCGACCGGATCGCCTGATTCTGGTCGACTGCCTCACGCTATGGCTGACCAACCTGCTCCTGGGCCCCGGCCTGGAACCAGAACGCGGCAAACTGCTGCAAGCCCTGCCCACCCTCCCCGGAAAACTCCTGCTCGTCAGCAACGAAGTCGGCTGGAGCATCGTGCCGGAAAACGCGCTTGCCCGAGTGTTCCGCGATGAACAAGGACGCCTGAACCAGGAAATCGCGACCCGTGCACAACGCGTCACCCTCATCGCCGCCGGGCTCCCCCTGCAGCTCAAGCCGAAGCAATAATCCTATTGATCCGGCACGATGAAGATTAAATTTTGCCTCTGAACTGCGGGCAGCCGCAGCCATAAAGGCTGCCCCTACAGGCGGCGGTTCATACATCATCGCGATGGGTCAATAAAAACAGCAGTTGACCGCTGCATTCCACCATGAATGCCTTGTTTTCCGAAGCATTCTGGGTGAGGACGCCAAACCTCCGATTGCACGTTTTTCCGTCGGCCTGGAGGGCGAATTACCGACAGTAGTTTGCCTCAGCTTCGGCCAGCGGGATATTTATTGGCACACGCCGATACGGGTGATTCATGGCTCGAAAATCCGGGCGATCTGCATTGCATCCAGCAAACGCCACTCCCCCTCCGGCACATCGCCCAAAGACAAGCCGCCCACGCGGGTACGCCGAAGATCATTCACATGATTGCCCACGGCGGCGAACATGCGCCGCACCTGGTGATAACGTCCTTCGTGCAGGGTGATCCGGGCCCGGCGTACGCCGATGTGAAGTAGCTCTGCCGGAGCCAGGGGGGTGTCCTCTCCTTCGAGCATCAAGGTCCCCGCCGCAAATACTGCAGCTTCCTCGCCAGAGAGCTCCTGGGCCAATGAGACTTCATAGACCTTGCTCACCTGCGATTTAGGCGAAATGATGCGGTGAAGCAAGGGGCCGTCGTCCGTCAGCAGCAACAAACCCGAAGTTTCGCGATCCAGCCGGCCGACCATGGAAAGCCGCGGGTCGCGCAGGCGAAACCGGGGCGGCAGAAGATCATAGATCAGTGTGCCAATATCCTTGGCGGAACAGGTATAACCCGCAGGTTTGTTGAGCATCAGAATCATGCCCGGCGGCGGGTCGAGCGGTTCGTCGTCCACCCGCAGCGCGGCATAGGCTGCTGTATCGGTCAGATCGAGGACGTCACCCGGCAAACAGGCTTCGCCCTCTCCGTTCGTCACCCAGCCGTTTTCGACCATGCGTGTGACTTCACGACGACTGCCATAACCCAGATTAGCGAGCAGCTTTACCAGCTTCACGGTTTTTGATGAATTTTTCGAAGTCACAAGACCTCCTCCAGGCTTCCTTCAGGCATCCTTCATTTGACGGCTTCGATCACCTTGAAGCCCTGTTCCGCACATACTTCGTGCACCGAACGGAAACGGCGGCGCAAGGCTTCCTCGTAAGGCAGATGACGATTGGCAACCAGCCAGAAACGCCCGCCTTCACGCAAACCTTCGGCAGCCGCCCCGAGAAAGGCACGGCCAATTTCAGGCTGGTCGGCATGTCCGCGGTGAAAGGGAGGATTGCTGATGATGAAATCATAACGACGCCCGGAAACCAGCCCTGCCGTCACGTCATGCCAGAGATAATCAAAACGCACCTTGTCAGAAACATTGGCCAGATTTTGCCGGGCAAGGGCCAGGGCACGCGCCTCGACTTCATACAGATCGATCGACCTCACCTGCGGACACCGCCGGACGACTTCCGCCGGGAGGAAACCAAAACCGGCCCCCAGATCCGCCCCGCTCCCTGCCAGATTTTCCGGAAGGCAACGGGCCAGCAAGGCCGATGCCGCGTCAATACGCGACCAGGCAAACAAACCGGGGCGACTCAGGAAACGGCCATCTTCAATGGGCCTTGGCGCATCGAGAGCCAGCCACTCGTCAAGCAGCGCGGCATCGACGGCTTCTTCTTTTTTCGCCCAGAAAACACGGCATTTGTTTCCGGAAAGACTTTGCACCTTGCCTGCCAGCCTTGCCATGTCGGCTTCGCCACTGCGCGCACCTTCGTTATTGGCCTGGCTGGCAAGCACATAGCCGCCTGGCAAGGCCAGCTGAAACGCCCGCGCCAGCAGGGCGCGGTTTTCCTCCCGGCAGCGGGTGGGTAAAAACATGACCAGGGGAAAGCGGCGGTGTGAAAGTTGCTCCGCCGACACGAGGGCATAGCCTGCACGCTGCAGGATGTCGGCTTCTGTCTTGTCCGTCTGCACGCACAACAAACCCTGCAAACCCTGCAAACCCTGCAAACCCTGCCGTACCCCCTGCTGTCCCTGCGACGCCTGCCCCGCCAGCGAGGACAAGCCCGCGACGTCACGGGCACGGAGAAAGAGTGCGTCCTCCGCCGCCTCTGCCAGCGGCCATTGCAAATCGCCGGTAGCAAAGGGCAGCAACAGGACTTCTGCGGCAGCAGAACTCATCTGCCGTCGGCTCTCATCCGCTTATTTGAAAGGGTGACGCAGAACAATGGTTTCTTCGCGATCCGGCCCTGTGGAGATCATATCGACCGGCACGGCACAGACTTCCTCGATCCGCTTGAGATAGGCGCGTGCCGTAGCAGGCAAGGCGTCGAGCGATTTCACGCCGACCGTGCTTTCCTTCCAGCCCGGCAAGGTTTCGTACACAGGTTCGCAGCGCGAGAGTTCTTCGGCCCCCACCGGCAGGATGTCGGTCGTCACGCCTTCCAGCCGGTAGCCGGTGCAAAGCTTGAGTTCTTCGACACCATCGAGCACATCGAGCTTGGTAACGCACAGGCCGGAAACGCCATTGATCTGGATCGAACGCTTCAGTGCGGCGGCGTCGAACCAGCCACAACGGCGCGCGCGCCCGGTTGTCGCGCCAAACTCGTGCCCCTTGGTGGCCAGGTGTTTGCCCACGGGGTCAAGCTTGCCGACAGCGTCGTAGAGCTCCGTCGGGAAGGGGCCACCACCCACACGCGTGGTGTAGGCCTTGGTGATGCCAAGAACATAGTGCAGCATGTTTGGCCCGACCCCCGCACCAGCGGAAGCCGCACCCGCCACGCAGTTGCTGGAGGTCACGAAGGGATAAGTGCCATGGTCGATGTCGAGCAGGGTTCCCTGCGCGCCTTCGAACAGCAGATTGGCTCCGCCGTTATGCGCGTCATACAGGGCGCGCGGCACATCGGCCACCATTTTTTCCAGACGCGGGGCCATGGCCAGGGATTGGTCGAGTACCTGCTGGAAATCCACGGGGGTGCTGCGATAGTAGTGCTGCAGCATGTAGTTGTGATAATCAAGAAGTTCAGCCAGCTTCTCGGCAAAACGCTTGGGGCGGGTCAGATCCTGCAGGCGGATGGCGCGGCGGGCGACCTTGTCTTCATAACACGGCCCGATACCGCGCCCTGTCGTGCCGATCTTGTTCTCGCCACGCGCCTGTTCGCGGGCCAGATCGATGGCCTGATGATAGGGAAGGATCAGGGGGCAGGCTTCGGAGACTTTCAGCCGGGATTCTGCATCGACTCCCGCTGCCTTCAGCTCATCCAGTTCCTTGATGAGGGCCTCGGGCGAGAGCACTACGCCATTGCCGATGTAGCAGGTCACGCCCTCCCGCAGGATGCCTGAAGGGACGAGGTGGAGCACGGTCTTGCGGCCATTGATGACCAGGGTGTGGCCCGCATTGTGCCCGCCCTGGAATCGCACCACACCCTGCGAATGATCGGTCAGCCAGTCGACGATCTTGCCCTTGCCTTCATCGCCCCATTGGGTGCCGATGACTACGACGTTTTTTGCCATGGATTCAGTCTTTTCACTCAGATAAATCAGGATTCACGAGATTTTAACGGGACAATGCCAGCGTCTGCCAGCGTCCTTCCTGCCAGACCAGCTGGCGGTCACAGCCCGCCTCGCGCCAGTCCTCCGGACGTTCACCCGGCAATATGTTGATCACAATCTCCCCCGCCGCCCGCAAGCCGGCAACCGTTTCATTCAGCGCGGCAGCGTCTTCATTTCCCGAGGTTTTCAAGGGAGCGGCAATGGCGTGACGCGACTTCCGGAGAGAAACCTGCCGGGCCAGCTCGCGCAGGTCAAGGCTGAAGCCGGTCGCCGCCCGATCACGGCCAAATGCCTGGCCCACCTTGTCGTAACGCCCGCCCAGGGCAATGGCCCCAGGGTGTCCGGCGCAATAAGCCGCAAAAACAATGCCGCTGTGATAATGCAGGCCACGCAAATCGGCCAGATCGATACTCACCGGCAAACCGTCCAAGGTTTGCGCCAGTGTCTGCAAGGCATCGAGAGCTGTTTTCACGGCGGGCAAAGCGGGCAACACGGCACGAGCCCTCTCCAGCACATCCACCCCCCCATAGAGCTCCGGCAAGGCCATGAGCGCGCGCCGGCAAGGTTCGGGCAGGGAGGCAACCATGTCGTTCAACCCCGGAACATCCTTGCCCTGCAAGGCCCCGAGGATTTCTTCGATCTGCCCGGCATCGAGGCCCGCTTCGTCCGTCAGCGCGCGAAACACGCCCACATGCCCCAGGTCGATGCGCGTCGCCGTCACACCGGAAAGGCGCAGGGCTTGTGCCAGCAAACGCAAAATTTCGGCATCGGCGTCGATCCCTGCATGCCCGTACAGTTCCGCGCCCAGCTGCAGGGGCTGGCGCGTCGCCGTAAGACTGGCAGGGCGCGTATGCAGCACACTGCCGCAATAACTCAGGCGCGCCACACCCTGCCGGTTCAGAAGATGGGCGTCGATACGCGCCACCTGCGGCGCGATGTCGGCACGCACCCCCATCGTCCGTCCGGAGAGCTGATCGACCAGCTTGAAGGTACGCAGATCGAGATCGCGCCCACTGCCTGTCAGCAGCGATTCGACATACTCCAGAAGCGGCGGAATGACATATTCATAGCCATGACGACGAAATTCATCGAGCAAGGTACGGCGCAGGGTTTCGACATGCCAGGCCTCGTCGGGCAGGACATCTTCGATCGCTTCGGGAAGTAGCCAGCGGTGCATGAAAATTCTTTATCTGAAAAAGGCCAGCAGGGCCAGGCCTGCCAGCAGGGAAAACAATCCCATGAAACGGATCTGCCCGTCCGAAAATTCGCTGACGCGCCGGAAAGTCTCGCGCCAGACACGGGGAGCCAGAAAGGGCAGCAGACCTTCGATGAGCAGCATCAGCGCGAACGCCTGCAGGAGAACCAGACCGGACACGAGATTTACTTTCCGGGTTTGGCGGCCCGGCCACCGCCGCTGCTCTTGAAGTACTTGAAGAAATCCGCACTGGGGTCGACTACCAGCACATCGCTCTTGCTCTTGAAGCTGTGCCGGTAGGCATCGAGACTACGATAGAAGCTGTAGAACTCCGGGTTCTGGCCAAAAGCCTGGCCGTAGATGGCCGCTGCCTTTGCATCGCCCTCGCCCTTGATCTTCTGCGCGTCGCGATAAGCCTCGGCGACGACGACTTCTCGCTGGCGGTCGGCATCTGCCTTGATTTTTTCGGCCTCGGCGGCCCCTTGTGAACGCAGCTCGTTGGCCACACGCTTGCGTTCGGTTTCCATGCGGCGATAGACGGATTCGGAGACTTCCGGCGTGAAATCAACCCGTTTCAGGCGCACGTCGATAATCTGCACCCCGAGCGTACGGGCATCTGCATCGGCCTTGCGCTGCACCTCGGCCATGACTTTGTCACGCTCGCCGGAAACGACATCATGTACGGTGCGGCGGCCAAAAGCCTCGCGCAGACCGGCATTCACCGTCTGGGCCAGACGTGTCTTGGCCACGAATTCATCGCCACCGACGCTGATGTAGTATTGCTTGACGTCATTGATGCGCCATTTGACGTAGAAATCGACCTGAACCGGCTTCTTTTCCGCCGTCAGGAAACGTTCGGGTTCCGGCGTATCCATGGTGAGAATGCGCTTGTCAAAAGCACGAACGTTCTGGATCAGGGGCCATTTCCAGTGCAAACCAGGTTCACTAACGACATTCACTACTTCACCCAGCTGAAAAACGATGGCGTAGTAACGCTGATCGACGGTAAACAGGCACATCGACAAGGTCAGCAGTAAGGAAAACAGAACAGCCGCAAAGGCAGGCAAGCGATTCATCAGCGATCCCCCCGTTCACGCGAGCGCATGGAGGCATCCCGCGAACGCGACAGACCGCCTTCCAGCTGTGGTGGAACCTCATTCGATGCTGGAGACGACGGACGAGCCAGCACCGCTCCCGTCGGGTCATGTGTCGCAGCCGCAGCGGACGGGGCGGGCGGAACGGCAGGAGAAGCTCCCGTCGGCGCGCCAGCCGCCTGCATCAGTTTATCCAGCGGCAAATACAGAAGATTGCTGCCATTGCGGGAATCCACCAGTACCTTGCTGGTGCTGGACAAAACCTGCTGCACGGTATCCAGATACATGCGGTTCCGGGTCACTTCGGGAGCCTTGTTGTATTCGACCAGAATCTGTTTGAAACGGCTGGCCTCACCTTCTGCATTGGCGATCACGCTCTGGCGGTATCCCTCGGCCTCCTGCTGCAGACGCGAAGCCGTACCGCGCGCGCGCGGGACCACGTCATTCGCATAAGCCTGGCCTTCATTTTTCTGCCGTTCCCGATCCTGCCCCGCCTTGACAGCATCGTCGAAGGCAGCCTGCACCTGTTCGGGTGGCTGGGTGCTCTGCAAGGTCACGGCCGTCACCAGCACGCCTGTTTCGTAGCGGTCCAGAATTTCCTGGATCAGCTTGCTGGTGTTCGCGGCAATCTGCTCGCGGCCTTCGTAGAGAACAAAATCCATCTTGCTCTTGCCAACGATTTCACGGATGGCAGTTTCCGCCGCCCCCATCACCGTTTCATCCGGATGACGGTTCTTGAAAATGAAGTTTTGCGGATCCTTGAGCCGGTACTGCACGGCAAACTGCACCATGACGATATTTTCGTCGTCAGTCAGCATGAGAGCTTCTTTCAGCACCTTGGCCGAACCCCGGTAGCCGACTTCGATGGTTCGCACCCGCGACATATCCACGATTTCGTGCGTCTCGACCGGCCAGGGCAGACGCATGTTCGGGCCCGGGCCGGTAATCCGGTTGAAGCTGCCAAAACGCAGCACAATGCCCCGCTGGCCTTCATCGACGAGATAGACACCGCTGCCCAGCCACATGGCCAGCGCCAGCACCACCAGCATGGCGATACCGCCCCCAAACTGGCGGGCGTCGAGCGGCGGGGGAACCGGGTTTCCGCCCTGGCCACCGCCTTTCTTGCCAAAAAATGAAGACAGGCGGCGATTGACATCGCGCCACAGTTCGTCGAGATCCGGAGGACCCTGATTGCCACCCCGGTTATTGCCACCTGGATCGGGACGAGGCCCCCAGCCGTGGTCATTCATGGACATGAGCATTGCTGCAATCAATTTTTTCCACCTGAATTCTGCAGGAAATAAAGGGAAGGCCGGAATGAATATGGATGGATCATGGATGCTTCCGAAACAAGCGAAACAAGCGAAAACTTCCCAGCACTTTCACGAAATCACGAAAGCTTTAACCTGATCTTTCGACCCGTTCAAACCAGAACCAATCTGGTCATCCGGGCCAATCGCAACCAGGTTGATCCGTCATGCCGGGCAAGGCCTGCTGATCCGTTTCCGCCCGGGAGGACTGCCCGCCGCGCTCCAGATGCTCGCGCGCAACTTCGGTCAAAGCCTGGCGCAAAAGTTCCAGCCCCGCGCCGCTGCGCGCACTCAGGCGAATCTTTGAAATTCTATCATATTCATCCATCTCCACCGCCGGCTCGGCCCGGGTGGCATCGATCTTGTTCCAGATGACGATCTGCGGCACGGCTGCAGCACCAATCTCATCGAGTACGGCATTGACCGCATCCATCTGCCGGTCACGATCCGGGCTGGAAGAATCGACGACATGCAGCAGCAAATCAGAGCCTGCCGTCTCCTCGAGCGTGGCATGAAACGCTGCCACCAGGGCATGCGGCAGATCGCGGATGAAACCGACCGTATCCGAGATCACGACCTGGCCGACTTCGGGCAGATAAAGACGCCGGGAAGTCGTATCCAGCGTGGCAAAAAGCTGATCGGCGGCATAACTGCCCGCCTTGGTCAAAGCGTTGAACAGGGTTGATTTCCCGGCATTCGTGTAACCCACCAAAGAGACGGTCAAGACATCCCGACGTGTTCTCGCCCGCCGCCGTACGGCACGCTGACGCTCAAGCTGCTTGAGGCGATCCTTGAGCATGGCCACCCGCTTGCCCAGCAGACGGCGGTCAGTTTCCAGCTGGGTTTCCCCGGGGCCGCGCAAACCGATCCCGCCCTTCTGGCGTTCAAGGTGCGTCCAGCCACGCACCAGACGTGTCGACAAGTGCTGCAACTGGGCGAGCTCCACCTGCAACTTGCCTTCGTGGCTGCGTGCGCGCTGGGCAAAAATATCGAGAATCAGTGCATTTCGGTCAACGACACGACAGCCCAGCAGCTTTTCGAGATTACGCTGCTGGCCGGCGGAAAGTTCGTGGTTGAACAGGACGATTTCGGCCTGATGAAGGCGCACGGCACTGGCAATTTCTTCGGCCTTGCCCTTGCCTGCGTAAGTCGCGGCATCGGGCGAGTGACGCCGCCCGCGAATCACCGCCTGCGTACAGGCCCCGGCACTGGCCGCCAGCAGTTCGAACTCGGCAAGGGTTTCATCGTAGCCGATCTCGCCCAGATCAAGCTGAACCAGGATGGCCCGACTGTCTGCCCCCGGTGTGGCCGGGCGATCAAACATGGCCCACCGCCTGCACGGAACAAGAGAAAAAAGACTGTTTCATCATCGCGGCGAATCTTGCCATACTTGTCGGCAATCTCCTACTTTCAATGCCCCGAAATCATGCACTCCGGACACGGCAATATCCGCTGGGACATTTTCTGCAACGTCATCGACAACTTTGGCGACATCGGTGTGTGCTGGCGTCTGGCCCGCCAGCTTGCCGCCGAACATGAGGCTCGTGTTTGCCTGTGGGTCGACGATCTGCAAAGTTTTCAGGCGATGTGCCCGAAACTCGACACGAAACGCGCCACACAAACCGTAAGCCAGGTCATCATCCGGCACTGGACACAGGATTTTCCGGATATTCCTGCGACAGACATCCCCGATGTCGTCATCGAAGCCTTTGCCTGCGAGTTGCCCGAAAATTACCTGGCGGCTCTGGCAAAGCACCCGAAAAAACCCCGCTGGATCAATCTCGACTACCTCAGTGCCGAGGACTGGGTGACCGGCTGCCACCAAAAACCTTCTCCGCATCCACGATTACCGCTGACACGATATTTCTTTTTTCCCGGCTTCTTGCCTGCCACGGGTGGCCTGCTGCGCGAATCGGGCTTGCTTCACCAGCGTGACCGCTGGCGCGAGGAAAACACCATCACCAGACGATGGCAGCAACTCGGCCAGCATCTCGGGCATCTACCCACACAAACGGGCGAGCGGATCATCTCCCTTTTCTGCTACGAAAACCCCAGGCTCCCCGAACTGCTTCAATGCTGGCGAGAAGGCGGGCAGCCGATTCATTGCCTCGTTCCAGCAGGGCGCATCTTGTCACAGACAAGCCAACTGCCGGGGCTATCCAGCCTCTCACCAGGCAACTCCCTCCGGCAAGGCTCGCTGACATTGACCGCCCTGCCCTTCGTCCCCCAGGAAGATTACGATTTCCTGCTCTGGCACTGCGATCTGAATTTCGTGCGGGGGGAAGATTCTCTGGTTCGCGCCCAATGGGCAGCCCGCCCGCTGGTCTGGCACATCTACCCCCAGGAAGAAAGGGCTCACCTGCACAAGCTCTCTGCCTTTCTCGATCTCTACTGCCGGCAACTGGAAAAGGAGGCCGCCCGCGCTCTGCGGGATTTCTGGCAGATATGGAACGGCGCAGACGACGAAAACATGCCGCAGATGCATACCGCATGGCAGGCTTTTTCCCGCCATCTGCCCGCCCTCACCCAGCATGCCGGGAAGTGGTGTGACGAGCTTTCGTCCCAGGCCGATCTCGCCGCACAACTGGTGCGGTTCTGCGAAAAACCAATATAATTGCGGATTCACTTATTTTTGCAGGATTTTTCCGATGAAAATCGCACAGGAACTTCGCACGGGCAACGTCATCATGGTCGGTACTGAGCCGATGGTCGTTCTCAAGGCCGAATACAACAAATCCGGCCGCAATTCCGCCGTTGTGAAGATGAAGATGAAGAACCTGCTCACAGGCTCCGGCACGGAAACGGTCTACAAGGCCGATGACAAATTCGAAGTTGTCGTCCTCGACCGCAAGGAAGTCACCTACTCCTACTACGCTGAACCTTCCTATGTTTTCATGGATGCCGAGTACAACCAGTTTGAAGTCGATGCTGAAAACATGGGCGATGCACTGAACTACCTCGAAGACGGCATGCCCTGCGAAGTCGTCTTCTACAACGGCAAGGCCATCTCGACGGAACTGCCCACCTCGGTCGTCCGTGAAGTCACCTACACCGAGCCCGCCGTCAAGGGCGATACCTCCGGCAAGGTCATGAAGCCCGCCAAAATCTCCACCGGCTTTGAGCTGCCGGTCCCCCTGTTCGTCGACATCGGCGACAAGATCGAAATCGACACGCGCACCGGCGAATACCGCAACCGCGTGAAATAAGCCCCTCCGTTCTGTCTGACATTCCGGGTTCGATGGAACTGATCCATCTTCCCCCGGTCTGACTACTTCCAGTACAAGCCAAGGTGAGTGATCGCGAAGCAGACCAGATCCTGGTCGAGCGTGTTCAGCAAGGAGACAAACAGGCATTCGGCCTGCTGGTCTCGAAGTACCAGCGCAAGCTGATACGGCTGATTTCACGCCTGATCCGGGATCCGGCCGAAGTCGAGGATGTAGCCCAGGAAGCCTTCATCAAGGCCTATCGGGCTTTGCCCGGATTTCGCGGCGAGAGCGCGTTCTACACCTGGCTATACCGGATCGGCATCAACACGGCTAAAAACTATCTGGCGACACGAGGCAGACGTGTACCTACCACCACCGAATTCGACTCCGAAGAGGCTGAGACTTTCGACGAGGCTGATCGCCTGCGCGACCAGAACACGCCTGAGCGCATCCTCATGTCCAAACAGATTGGCGCGACGGTGAATGCGGCCATGGAAGCCCTGCCGGAAGACTTGCGAAACGCCATCGTACTGCGTGAAATCGATGGACTGAGCTACGAAGAAATCGCGCAGGTGATGGATTGCCCCATCGGCACGGTACGCTCCCGGATCTTCCGCGCGCGGGAGGCCATTTCCGAAAAACTGAAACCCTTGCTGGATGCCGCACCCGACAAACGCTGGTAAACAGATAATGACGCCCAGAACGTGTGACCTGCTCCCTGAGGAGATGCGACCATGAAGAACGATCTATCTTCCCTGATCGACGGCGAGCTCGACGAGGCCAGCCAGCAGACCCTTCTCCTCGCATTGCGCGAGGATAGCGCGCTTCGCGCTGCCTGGAGCGAATACCAGTTGATTGGTGACGCAATCCGCCGGACACCCCATCTGGAAATCGACCTGACCGCGCGGATCATATCCGAACTGGCGCACGAGCCCACCGTGCTGGCCCCGGCAACACAAGCATCCCGCCTACAATCCCGACAGGCGGAATCTGAATCTGCGGCCAGCCGCTGGATTCAAGGCGCGATGCGCGTTGCCGCCGCTGTTTCCGGTGTCGCTGTGGTGGGCTGGCTGGCACTGAACACTCCCTCGGCCACTGACGAAAAACCAACGCTGGCCAGCCGTTCTCCCGCCATACAACTAGCCTCATCCGCACCCACCCCGCCGCGCGACGAAGCCGCAGACCAGGCCGAACACATGCAACCTTATCTCATGGCGCACCAGACCTACTCGCCAGGCAACCGCTTCGATGGCGGCGCAGGATATGTACGCACCGTGGCTTCGGCCCGATGAAAACAGACACTCAGACGAGGGCCAGAGTGAAAACTGGGGAAACCGGAAAAACGGAGAGAACGGGGACATTGCCGGACATCCAGAAGCTGCTCAACAAACTCTGCTATCTGTCGCTCATCGGCATCATGGCGACACCGGCAACGCACGCTGCCCCGCCGCAAGATGGCCTGTACTGGCTGGGGCGGGTCGTTGGTGCGTCCCGCGAGCAAAATTACACCGGTGTTTTTGTCTATCGTCATGGTGGCCACGGCGAAACCTCGCGCATCACTCACAAGGTATCGGAAGGCCGCGAGCTCGAACGGCTCGAAGTCCTCGACGGCAGCCCACGGGAAGTCATCCGTGATAATGACGAAGTCAAATGTTA
This sequence comes from uncultured Sterolibacterium sp., assembly GCA_964521075.1. Classification (GTDB taxonomy): domain Bacteria; phylum Pseudomonadota; class Gammaproteobacteria; order Burkholderiales; family Rhodocyclaceae; genus Sterolibacterium. The sequence goes on along the minus strand of CAZFPI010000007.1, from coordinate 14,692 downwards.
CCTGCCGGAAAGCCGCACCCTGATCGTTGAAAAGAAGGGGCGTCGCACAGCCTTCCCGATGATACTGCCCACCTCGCTGGCCGGTCTGTCGGAACACTACAACATCCGGAAAGGCCCCGTCGAACGCATCGCTGGCCGCGACAGCCAGACCATTCTGCTCGAACCTCGCGACGCACTGCGTTATGGCCACAAGTTCTGGGTGGACGTAACCAGCGGGCTCTTGCTCAAGGCAGGCATGCTCAACGAAAAAAATGAATCTGTCGAAACCTTCGCTTTCACCCAGCTCCAGGTCGGCGGGGAAATCGACCGTGACGCCCTGAAATCCAGGTTCGACACCCAGTCCGGTGAGTGGCACACCGTCAATCTGCAGGCAACCCGGGCGAGTGGCCAAAATGAACAATGGCTGTTCAAGGTTCAGCTGCCCGGATTCCGGAAAATTGCCGACATGCGGCGCAACCTTTTCCGCAAGCACAAAGACAAAGGCACTGATGGCATCGAAGCCACGCACATCGTTTTTTCCGATGGCATCGCCTCCATATCTGTCTTCATCGAACCGCAGCCTTCCCGGGGAGAAACGGGAGAAACGGCGGTCGGCACGCTCAACATCTACCGGCGCATCCTCGACGACCAGCTGATTCTCGTCATGGGAGAAGTGCCACGCGCCACACTCAAAACCTTTGGCGACGGCATCGAGCGGCGAAGCAAACCATAAGACCGCAGCTCTGCCCCCAGCCCTCCGGAAAGCTCCTTCCCCATGGAAAACCACGGCATCGTCATCCGGCTTGACGGCGATCATGCCATCGTCGAGATCCGTCCTCCCGATGGCGGCTGCGGGCGTTGCCATGAAGCAGGGGGCTGTGGCGGCCACCTGCTCAACGACACCTTGCGTCCCAAGAAGCTGAGCCTCTATCGCCTGCCCAACGGCATCGGCGCAAAACCCGGCGACACCGTCTTCATCGACATCCCCGAAGGTGCTCTGCTGCGTGCCGCCCTGCTGGCCTACCTGTTCCCCGCGCTGATGCTCATCCTCGGCGCGGCACTGGGCAAGGCAATCTCCAGCCATGCGCTGGCCTCGCTCCCGGGCTCGGCAGCAGGGCTGGCCGCCGCCTTGCTGATACTGCGCCTCATCCACAAAAACGATTCGACTGCCTCACGCCCTGGCAAAGCCACCCCCGTCATGCGCCCGGCGCGAAAAAACGAACTACCGGCACGCTGCCAGCCTCACACCCCATGAATACCCCCACCCCCAGGCTGACACTCTACAGCCGCAGCTATTGCCACCTGTGCCAGGACATGCTCGACGCCCTGCAGCTGCTCTGCGATCAAATGAATGTCAGCTTCGTGATGAACGAACTCGCCGTCGTCGATGTCGACCACGACCCGGCTCTGGTCGCCCTGTACGACGAAAAAGTCCCCGTGCTGGTCGCCCATGAAGGCGATGACAACCGAGAACTCTGCCATTACCATCTCGACACCGGCCTCGTACGCGCCTTTCTTTCGGACAAAATCCCAAACCTTCGCCACACGAAAGCCCCCCTTTAATGCCCGCCGCCACCGCCCGGGCCGCCAGTCCGGCCACCTCGCTCGATACCTGCACGGACTGCCCGCGCCTGGCAGATTTTCTGGCGGAAGTACGCCACACCCACCCTGACTACCACGCCCGCCCCGTTCTCCCGTTTGGCGATCCCATGGCGCAACTGCTGATCGTCGGCCTGGCTCCCGGCATGCACGGAGCCAACCGCACGGGCCGACCCTTCACGGGCGACCACGCCGGCATCCTGCTCTACGACACCTTGCATCGTTATGGCTTTGCCAGCCGGCCGGTTTCCATCTCGAAAGACGATGGCCTGCAACTGCTGAACTGCCGCATCACCAATGCGGTGAAATGTCTGCCGCCACAGAACAAACCCCAGCCACCCGAAATCCGCACCTGCAACCGATATCTGGCTGAAGAACTGCGTAGCGCACCTGAAACTCGCGTCATCATCGCCCTGGGCAACGTAGCGCACGGCGCGATTCTTCGTGCCCTGGAATTAAAACCGGCAACCTTCGCCTTTGCTCACGGGGCCCGTCACGCTCTCCCGGATGGCCGGATTCTCATCGACAGCTACCACTGCAGCCGCTATAACACGCAGACAAAACGCCTGACGGCGGCGGGCTTTGCCGCCATTTTTGACCTGGCAAGCCGCGAACTTGAACAAGCCTGCTGACACTTCCGGCAAATTCAACCCTGCGACACTGCTGGCCACACTGCCAGACGACCCCGGGGTATATCGCATGCTGTCAGCCAGCGGCGAAGTGCTCTACGTTGGCAAGGCAAAAAATCTCAAAAAGCGCGTCAGCTCCTATTTTCAGAAAACCGGCCAAAGCCCGCGCATCGCCCTGATGCTGACCCAGGTGGCCCATGTCGACATCACCGCCACGCGCTCGGAAGCCGAGGCATTGATTCTCGAAAACACGCTCATCAAACGCCTCGCCCCCAAGTACAACATTCTCTTTCGTGACGACAAAAGCTATCCCTACATCGTCCTGACCGGCGACAGCTTCCCGCGCCTGACATTCCATCGCGGCACATTCAAACCCGGAGATCATGCCTTCGGGCCCTACCCCAACAGCCAGGCCGTACGCGAAGCCATCCAGCTGCTGCAAAAAACCTTTCTGCTACGCACTTGCGAAAACGCTGTTTTTGCCCACCGCTCCCGCCCCTGCCTGCTCTACCAGATCAAGCGCTGCAAGGCCCCCTGCGTCGCCGGGATCACGGCAGAAGCCTATCGGCAGGATGTCGCCCATGCCACGGCATTTCTGCGCGGGCAACATGACAAGCTGATCGACCGGCTGACACAAGACATGCACGATGCCGCCGAACGATTACGCTTTGAAGACGCCGCGCAGCTGCGTGACCAAATCCGCGCGCTGCAAGCTGTCCTGCACCGCCAGTATGTCAGCAGCACTGGTGCAGAAAACGTAGACATCCTCGTCGCGCAGGCCCGGGATGGCGAACTCTGCGTCAATCTGGCGATGGTGCGAAACGGCCAGCATCTGGGCGACCGCGCCAGCTTCCCGCAGGCACAGCGAACCCTGAAAGACTGGACGGGCGAAGAAGCCCAAGGCCTGCAGGCTTTCATCGAACAACACTATCTCAACCATCCCCCGCCCACCCGCCTGATCGTCAACCATGCCCCGGGCGAAGCCAGCCGCGCATTTTTCGAGGCTGCAAAACTGCAGGTAAGCATCAGCCTGCCGCAGAACGAAATGGAGCGTGCCTGGCTGGGTATGGCGGAAAACAATGCCCGGCTGGCCATCGAAGCCCGTCGGCATGCCGCTGGCAATGCGCGCCATCGCCTGGAGGCACTGACGCAAGCCCTTAAACTTGACGAGCCACCAGTGCGTATCGAATGTTTCGACATCAGCCACACGCAAGGCGAAGGCACGGTTGCCTCCTGCGTGGTCTGCGTGGAAGGGGTCATGAAAAAAAGCGATTATCGGCGCTTCAACATTACGGGCATCCAGCCCGGCGACGACTACGCTGCCATGCGCCAGGCTATCAGCCGCCGGTATGAAAAAATCGCCTCGGGCGAAACCACTACCGGCCTGCCGGATCTCGTACTCATCGACGGGGGCCGTGGACAACTGGGCGTTGCCCGCGAGGTCTTTGCAGAACTGGGACTACAACAACTCGCAAGCATTGGCGTGGCCAAGGGAGAATCCCGAAAACCCGGGCTGGAAACACTGATCCTTGGTGAGGACAATGACTTAGAATCCCTGGGTTTGCCAGCGCATCATCCGGCTTTGCACCTGATCCAGGAAATTCGCGACGAATCGCACCGCTTCGCGCTCTTTGGCCACCGCGCAAAGCGCGACAAGGCGCGCAGCCGATCCCGGCTCGAAGACATCAATGGCATTGGGCCGCAACGACGTCGAAAACTGCTCGCCAGCTTTGGCGGCCTGCAAGGTGTCCGGGCGGCGACAGTCGAAGATCTTTGCCGTGTCGAAGGCATCAGCCGCGCGCTGGCACAGAAGATTTATGACGGGTTACACTGAATGGACAACAAGCCCTGATGCTGCCCTGATGCTGCCCTGATGCTGAACAAGTCAAGAACAAAAACCGGAATTCAAAACCGCCACCAACGCTGACTGCCATGCCCTTCAACATACCCATCCTGCTCACCTGGGCGCGCATCGTGCTGATCCCGCTGTTCGTTGGCGTGTTCTACGTCTCGCCCACCCTGCTCAGCCCGCATGAACAATCCCTCGCGGCTACCCTGATCTTCATGATCGCCGGCATCACCGACTGGCTAGATGGCTGGCTGGCACGCAAACTGGGGCAAACCTCGGCCTTTGGCGCGTTTCTCGACCCCGTGGCCGACAAGCTGATGGTCGCGGCCGCCCTGATCGTCCTCGTCCAGCTCGGGCGCATCGACGCCATTATCGCCATCATCATCATCGGCCGGGAAATCGCCATTTCCGCACTGCGTGAATGGATGGCCAAGATCGGTGCTGCCGAAAGTGTCGCGGTTTCCTTCCTGGGAAAGATCAAGACCGCCGCCCAGATGGTAGCCATTCCGGCTCTGCTCTACCAGCAAGCCATCGCCGGACTGGATACCCTGAAAATCGGCTACGGGCTCATCCTCATCGCCGCCGCCCTCACACTCTGGTCGATGGCGTATTACCTGAAAATGGCCTGGCCAGAGATCTCCCTGCGTAGCCAGTCGCGGGGATAAGCCCCGCAGGTTCTCCCGCTCAGCTACCCCCGGCTTCCTGAGACACTGTCACCGGCCGGCCCGGGACGATGGTCGAAATGGCATGCTTATAGACCATCTGCGTCACCGTGTTCTTGAGCAAAACAACATACTGGTCAAAAGACTCGATCTGCCCTTGCAGCTTGATCCCGTTGACCAGGTAAATGGAAACCGGCACATGCTCCCGGCGCAGTGTGTTCAGAAACGGGTCTTGCAGCATTTGTCCCTTGTTGCTCATAGGTGACTACTCCTGAATGGGTGAGGCTTGTTCAATGAATCAATGATTCCGCTGGTTCAGGCTGGCCTGGGTCAGCCAGCAGAGGGTTTCTTTCGGGGACTGCGTGCGGCTCGATCAGGTTTTGCGCGTTCCGGTTTCTCCCGGCGCAGCCGTTGAGGCTCACCCTTCTTTTCACTGAAAGGATTCTCGCTGCTCCGGAACGACACTCGCAGCGGGGTCCCCTGCAGTTTGAACACCGTCATGAAAGTTCGTTCCAGATAACGGCGATACGCATCCGGCACTTCTTCGAGCGCGTTACCGTGGATGACGATCAAGGGCGGATTCTGCCCGCCCTGGTGAGCGTAGCGCATCTTTGGTCGGAAAATCCCGTGACGGGGCGGAGCCTGCTTGGCCACTGCAGCCTGCAGTGCCCGAGTCAGCCTCGGTGTCGACAGTTTGGCCATGGCCGCAGCCCAGGCCTTGTCGATGGAAGTAAACACGCCGCCAATGCCTTCGTCATTCAATGCCGAGATGTAATGCATGCGGGCAAAACCGAGAAAGTTCAGTTTACGCTCGATATCCTGTTTGACCTGCTCACGCCGGTAGGTGTCGATGGCATCCCATTTATTGACCGCCACAACCAGTGCACGGCCCGCTTCGATGGCGAAACCGGCGATATGGGCATCCTGATCGGAAATATCCTGGCTGGCATCGACCATCAGCACCACGACATTACTCTGCTCGATCGCCTGCAAGGTCTTGATGACGGAAAACTTCTCGACCGCCTCGAAAACCTTGCCACGCCGACGAAGACCGGCCGTGTCGATCAGCACATAATCCCGGCCATTCCGGCTGAAGGGGACTTCAATGGCATCCCGCGTCGTCCCGGGCATATCGAAGGCGATTACCCTTTCTTCTCCCAGCAGGGAATTGACGAAAGTGCTCTTGCCGACATTGGGCCGACCAGAAATCGCCACCCTCGGGCCTGAATCCGGCGTCTCCCCCGGCACATCCTCCGGAAAACCGGCCAGAGCCTCCGAAATCAGTTCGCGCACACCGTCGCCATGCGCGGCGGAAATCACGAGCGGCGCGCCGCAACCCAGCTCATGGAACTCGGCGGCCACCATGGGCCGGTTCATGCCCTCAGCCTTGTTGACCACCAGCAGCAATGGCCGCCCCGTTCGCCGCAGGCGTTCGGAGATCACCTTGTCCTGGGGCGTCAGGCCGGCCCGGCCATCCACCACGAACAGCAGCATATCCGCCTCGGCAATAGCGGCTTCAGCCTGACGGGCCATTTCGTGCATGATCCCCGTCTTGGCCTGCGGCTCGAAACCACCGGTATCGACAACCAGATAGGGGCGATCCCCCAGCAGACCGTGACCATAATGGCGGTCACGCGTCAGCCCAGGCATATCGGCCACCAAGGCATCGCGTGTTTTTGTCAAACGGTTGAACAAGGTCGACTTGCCGACATTCGGACGCCCGACAATAGCCAGCGTAGGCTTCATGCCGACTTCCCCTTCACGATGATCATTTTTCCCGTTCCTGCCGGATTCATCGGATCGACAGCGCGTAGGCCGTGCCATCCTGCATCTGTACGACAAATCCTTCCTTGAAGGATTTGGGATCGGACATCACCTTGCCTCCCGAATAACGCGCAGCAAAACTGCCATTACCCAGATTCAGCAAATGGATGACCCCCAGACCATCCGGCACGACGAGATAGGAACCCGCGACCAGCGGTTTGAACAGATTGCGCCAGGAAAGCTTGTCCTGTTTCCAGAGGCTGGCTCCATTACTGCGGTCATAGGCCAGCACATTCCCCTTGTCATCACTGACATAAACGGCCTTCTGATCGACATCGATCCCGGCCGTGCTGGAAACATCGCGCGACCAGAGCAGCTTGCCATTGCTCAGTTCGAAACAGGCCACCCGCCCTTGATAAGCCACGGCGCAGACGGTGCTCCCATAAACCACTGGCAGGCTGGTGACATCGGCCACCCGCTCCAGCTCCGTCGTACCCTTGGGCACGGCAACAGTCGCCTCCCACAAAGCTCCGCCATTGGCAGGGTTCAGGGCCAGCAATTTGCCACCGGGAAAGCCGGCCAGAATGGCGCGCCCGCCCAGGACAACCCCGGCACTGTTGCGTACCGCCAGCGTGGGCGTATCACGCTGATAAACCCAGCGTCGCTTGCCATCCGTAGCAGCCAGCCCATAGATGCGCGAATCACCGCTACGGGCAACAACCATATCATCAGCCACCGTCGGCGCGGCGAGAATTTCCGAACTGACTTTCACCTGCCACAAAGGTTTACCCGTCGCAGCATCGAAAGTCAGCACCTCTCCCTTGGGTGTGCCAACCGCCACCAGACGGCCATTGCTGCCCACACCAGCCGACAGGGGCTGCCCTGCCTGGACACGCCAGACCTGGCGTCCCGCGTCCAGCCGTGCCAGAGAACCATCCGCCCCGGCCACATAGACGCTCTCGCCGACGACTGCGGGCGAAAACACATACTCCTCACCCCGGCCGACACTGGCCTGCCACTGAACAACGACATCCGCCGTCGGCTTGAACGCCACCAGATCCGCCGGTTTGAGCCGGGGTTCGCTGGCGAAGGGATTGAGCGAGGAACAGGCGGTCAACGCCAGGGACGCCAAAGGAAGCAGTGCTGCCAGACAATACCGCCTCATGGCCGTTTTTCCTCCGGCTTCGCTGCTCCGGCCGGGGTCGGCAAGGCAGCACCCTGAAATTCCATCTTGACCTGCAACATATCCCGGTAGGGGCTTTGACGCTGTTCGAGCCCGGCAGTTTTCTGCATTTCGTCATACTTGTTGAGCCCGGCCTGATAGGCAGCCCGGGCCTCCGCCGCCTTGCCCTGCGCCGAAAGAATATCGCCACGCACTTCCGAAAAACGTGCCGCAAAAGGCAGGGAAGGCTCGGTGGAAATCGCCTTCAGAGCATCATCGTAGGCTTTTTCATCCAGCAACATGGAAGCCAGACGCAGGTGTGCCAAATCACGCAGGCCTTCATCACGGGCATGATCCGCTGCCCATTGCAACTGTGCCTGCGCCGTCTTGAAATCAGAAGCCTCGGCCTGGGCACGCGCGGACAACAAGGCCGCCATGCCGGCATAGGTCGTCCCCGGATATTTATCGATCAGCTCGCCCGCCGCCTCACGGGCCTTCTTCGCATCATGGGAACGGCTCGCCTGCTCGACAGCCGAATACAGTGTGCCAGCCTGGCTTGCCTGGCTACGCTGCCACCAGTTCCAGCCCTGCCAGGCCGCCACGCTCAAGGTGATGGCCAAAGCTCCGCCCGTCACCAGATTGCCGTAACGTTTCCACCAGGTTTTCAGTTCGTCGATCTGTTCCTGCTCTTCGAGATCATAGACTGCCATCGTCGTCTTCCCATTCAAAAAGGCCTTGGCTGACACATTCGGCCAGCGATTCGACCGAAACCCGTTGCTGTTCCCCTGCTTCACGCAAGGGCTTGAGCGTGACTTCTCCCGCTGCCGCCTCGTCGTCACCGATGATGACGGCCAATGCCGCGCCGGACGCATCCGCCCGTTTCATTTGCGACTTGAAACTGCCGCCGCCGCAGTGCATCTGCACGGCAAAACCGCTATCCCGCAAGCCTTCGGCCACACGGAAAGCCATACGCTGCGCCTGCTCGCCCTGATGCACCAGATACACCTCCGGCGCAAGACGCTCGACCTGCCCGCCCTGCTCCAGCCAAAGGGCCAGCAAACGCTCGATCCCCATGGCAAAACCGCAGGCAGGGGCAGGCTTTCCGCCCAGTTGCGCCACCAGCCCGTCGTAGCGTCCCCCGGCGCAGATGGTTCCCTGGGCACCCAGACTATCCGTCACCCATTCGAAAACGGTCAGATTGTAATAATCCAGCCCGCGCACCAGACGCGGATTGATCCGACAGGCAATGCCCGCATCCTTGAGCAGACTTTGCACCCCCTCGAAATGCGCGAGAGATTCCGCCCCAAGATAATCCATCAACTTCGGCGCGCTCTCGACGATCGCCTGCATCGCAGGATTCTTGGTATCGAGAATCCGCAAAGGATTGCTGTGAAGACGCCGCCGGGCATCTTCATCGAGCTGATCCGCATGCTGTTCGAAATGCGCGACCAGGGCCGCGCGATGCTGCAAACGCTCCTCGAGCTGCCCTAACGAATTGATTTCTAGGCGAACATCCTCCAGCCCGAGATCATCCCAGAGCCGCTGGCACATGATGATCTGTTCCGCGTCGATATCCGGCCCGGAAAAACCCAGTGCCTCGACACCCACCTGATGAAACTGACGATAACGGCCCTTCTGCGGGCGTTCGTGGCGGAACATCGGCCCGTGATACCAAAGACGCTTCGGGCCGTCGTAGAGAAGATTATGCTGAAGCACTGCCCGCACGCAGCTGGCCGTGCCCTCCGGGCGCAGGGTGAGCAATTCGCCATTGAGGCTGTCGGCAAAGGAATACATTTCCTTCTCGACGATGTCAGTCACGGCCCCGATGGCGCGGGCGAACAGCGGCGTAGGCTCGACCAGCGGCATGCGGATCGGCCGATAGCCGTAATCACGCAACCAGCCGCGCAGGGTATCTTCAAACTGCTCCCACAGTTCCGCGTCGTCGGGCAGGATGTCATTCATCCCGCGAATGGCTTGCAAAGTCTGACTCATTTCAATCTCTGATTTCAGGACAGGCGCGCCGGGTATTTGCGCGCCACATAGTCGTCGATGATGGCGCGAAACTCGCCAGCGATGTTCTCCCCTTTAAGGGTTACCGTCCGCTCGCCATCCACATATACCGGGGCCACGGGTGTTTCTCCCGTACCAGGCAGGCTGATACCGATGCTGGCATGCTTGCTCTCCCCGGGGCCATTGACCACGCAGCCCATCACGGCAAGCGTCATGTTCTCGACCCCCAGATGCGCCAGCCGCCAGGCAGGCATGCGGTCACGCACATAGGACTGGATATCCTGCGCGAGCTCCTGAAAAACCGTGCTGGTCGTCCGGCCACAGCCCGGGCAGGCAGCCACCAGCGGCGTGAAGGCCCGCAACCCCATGGTCTGCAGAATTTCCTGTGCGACGATCACCTCGCGGGTGCGGTCGCCATTGGGTTCCGGCGTGAGCGAAACCCGGATGGTTTCCCCGATGCCTTCCTGCAAAAGCACGGCCATCGCAGCCGTCGAAGCGACAATGCCCTTGGAACCCATACCCGCTTCCGTGAGCCCCAGATGCAGCGGGTAATCACAACGTGCAGCGAGATCACGATAAATCGCAATCAGATCCTGCACGGCGGAAACCTTGCAAGACAGCACGATACGATCCCCCGGCAGGCCAAGCTCCTCCGCTTTTGCCGCACTTTCCAGGGCAGAGGCCACCATCGCCTCGCGCATGATGGCCACGGCATCCCTGGGAACGGGGCGTGTCGCATTTTCATCCATGATGCGCGCCAGCAGGGTTTGATCGAGACTGCCCCAATTCACACCAATGCGGATCGGCTTGTCATGACGGCAGGCGGTTTCGATCAGGCGGGCGAATTGATCGTCCCGGCTTTTCCCCTTGCCGACATTGCCCGGATTGATACGCAGCTTGTCCAGTGCCTGCGCGCACTCCGGCACTTCTTCCAGCAGCTTGTGCCCGTTGAAATGAAAATCGCCCACCAGAGGTACATCGACATTCATTTTCAGCAACTGCTCGCGCAAACGTGGCACAGCCGCCGCCGCTTCCCGCGTGTTGACCGTCACCCGGACAATTTCCGACCCCGCCCGCGCAAGCTGGGCGACCTGAATGGCCGTGGCGACATGATCCTCCGTATCGGTATTGGTCATCGACTGCACGACCACCGGCGCGCCACCGCCCACGGCAACGCCGCCGATCACGACCTGCCGGGTATGCCGCGCTGGCAAACCATTCTGCGTTAACTGCTTTTCCAAAAACGTCATTCCAGTGTCAGCCGGGCCACATCCACCCGTGTCCAGGGTTGCAAATCAATCGTCTGTTCATCGTAATGGAGCCGCACATGGGAGGCATTGCCGATCACAATGAAAAAAGGAGGCTGCCCGGTGACGACTTTTTGCGTCCCACGGAGGTTATTCTGTGCCAGCAGCATCTTCCTGCTCGCATCCCGCACCTCCAGCCAGGCGGACTCCTCGAAATCGAAAGTCAGCGTTCGATGGGATTGCTGAGGTTGCTGAGATTGCGGTGACTTTTCCTCGCCAGCCTCCGTCTGCTGCACCGGCGACACTGCCGTAGCCGGAGAAACAGAGGCATCTCCCGCAGGCTGCGTAGCCGTGGCCGCAGGCGGAGCAGCCAGGAGAGCATCCCGCGTATCTGCAGCAAGCGGTGGCACATGCGGTGTTCCAGCATGCGTCGAAGAAACCGGATCACCGGACGCACCGGACATCAACGAAGGAGCCAGAAAATGAAAGACTCCAAACCCGACAAAAAGCACAGCGCAGAAAATGAGCCCCAGCAGCAGGTAGCCCGTTTTCCGGCGCGCCCCACCGGGCAAAGTTGCCATGGCGGTCATCCGGGGCATCGTTGCCATCGTCGCCATCGTTGCCATTGACGACATTGCCCCCCCCGACGACACATCGGCAATTCCGGAAGGCATCTGCCGTTCAAAAATGGCCAGCAAAGCGGACGCATCCAGCTTCAACAACTTGGCATAGCTGCGGATGAAGCCCCGAATAACCGTCACCCCGGGCAGTTTCCCGAAGTCGTCACACTCCATGGCCTCAATCTGGCGAGGGCTGAAACGAATGATCCTCGCCACTTCATCCACCGAAAGGCCACGCGCCTGACGCGCATCCCGAAGCGTATCTCCCAGTGTCTGGGTAAGTGTCGGTTGCGGCATCACCGCCTCACCGGCATTCTCCTGCGAGGGCCAGGAAGATGCTGCCTCGTTCATCGCTTCAGTCATACTGGCCCCGGGCGAGTTTCAGCTGCTCCGGGCTTCCCGGAAAATCACGTCGCAAGCGGGTTGCGTACTGCGACTCTTCCTCGCGGTTTTCCAGTTTCCGCGCAACGCGCAATGCCAGCCAGAGCGACTCTGCCGTCGGATCAGCCAGGCGGTTGAGCTCGGCCAGGCGATTTTTAGCCATAGCGACCTGCCCGCGACGCCATGCGGTTTCCGCCAGCAGGAAAATGACTCGTGCATTTCCCGTATCCAGACGGTACGCCCGCATGAAATACTCTTCCGCCCCGGCATCCTCTTTCAAACGCAACAGACAAATACCGGCGTTGACATTAGGCAAAGCGGGCGTTGCATACAGCGGAGCCTTGATGGCGCGATTGAAATACTCGATGGCACGACGCTCCCGCCCGCTTTGACAAAGAAACCAGCCAAAATTGTTGTTGATTTCCGGATCAGAAGGGGCTAGCTGCAACGCTGCCTCAAAACTCTTCTCGGCAGACGCATCCTCCCGAAGCTGCATGTAAGCCAGACCGGCCAGATTGTGTGCCGGGGCATAAGCCGAGTCTGCCGACAGAGCGATACGCGCCTCGTCCAAGGCCACGGCCAGCGTCCCCTTCTGCAGATATAGCGACCCCAGCTCCGTATGCACCTTGGCACGCTGCTGCGAATCGGTGCTGGCATCCTGCTGGGACACCGGCTGCTGCGCCGGAACATCGCCTGCCAGATGCCCCGTGGCACACCCGGCCATCAAACCGGCAGCCAGCAGCAGGCAGCCTGCAACCCGAATTTCGCGGACGTGCAACATGAACCGCCTCCTCTATCTGGCCACAGGCCGTATCCCGATGACAGTACGCCCGGAGTGGCTACGGTCATGGGGCTTCAATTTGCGTGCCGCCGATGCCGCGCGCGCCGTTTTATCTTTCACCTGGCCTGCCAGCTGGCCGCAGGCCGCGTCGATGTCATCGCCCCGCGTCCTGCGCGTCGTGGTAATGATCCCCGCCTTCATGAGGATATCGGCAAAACGCCGCACCCGATCCGCCCTGGAGCGTCGAAAATCCGAGCCCGGAAAAGGGTTGAACGGGATCAGGTTGAATTTACAGGGCACATCCTTTGTCAGCCGGATCAACTTGCGAGCATCATCGTCGTGGTCGTTTACCCCGTCGAGCATGACATATTCAAACGTCACGAAATCGCGAGGTGCTTTCTCCAGATAACGCCGACAGGCCGCCATCAGCTCATCCAGGGGGTATTTTCGGTTGATCGGCACCAAACGATCGCGCAGCGCATCATCCGGCGCATGCAGGGACACCGCCAGCGCAACAGGACAAGCCTCGCGCAAACGATCCATCGCCGGCACAATCCCGGAGGTCGACACCGTCACGCGACGCCGGGACAAGCCATACGCATGGTCATCCAGCATCAGATGCAAGGCCGCCACCACGTTATCCAGATTGGCCAAAGGCTCGCCCATGCCCATCAGAACGACGTTGCTGATAATGCGCCCATCCTCGCCCTTCTCAACCGGGTGAGCGATACGGTCGGCTTCCAGCAAACGGGTAGCCTGCCAAAGCTGGCCAATGATTTCGGCTACCGTCAGATTACGATTGAAGCCTTGTTTTCCCGTCGAACAGAAAGCGCAATCAAGCGCACAACCTGCCTGCGTCGAAATGCACAGCGTACCGCGCCGGTCCTCCGGAATAAAAACGGTCTCGACCGCATTCCCCTGGCCAACGTCGAACAGAAACTTGCGCGTTCCATCCTCCGAAAGCGTATCGCGCATGACCGACGGCGGGCACACACATGCCTGCGCCGACAACATCTCGCGACAAGCGCGAGCAATGTCCGTCATCGCAGAAAAATCCGTCACCTTCTCCTGATGCACCCAGCGCATAAGCTGATGGGCGCGCATCCTTGCGCGCGACGCAGTCTCGCCATGGCGGGCAAAAAACTCCGCCAGCCCGGACGCATCGAAATCGAGGAGATTGACCTTATCCTGCATCAGAAAATCATTGAAAGCCGCCAGGACACCGGCCCGCCCCGCAAGAAACGGAAAAGCAGGCCAGGTATCGCAGGCAGGCGTTTAACGCGAATAAACGTTCGATGCCGGGAAGAAATAGGCGATTTCCACGGCCGCAGTTTCCGGCGCATCGGAGCCATGCACGGCATTGGCATCGATGCTGTCAGCAAAATCTGCACGGATCGTGCCCGGAGCCGCCTTCTTCGGATCCGTCGCCCCCATCAGGTCGCGGTTCTTCAGGATGGCCCCCTCGCCTTCCAGCACCTGAATCATCACCGGGCCGGAAATCATGAACTCGACCAGATCCTTAAAGAAAGGACGCTCACGGTGCACAGCATAAAAACCCTCGGCATCCTTGCGCGAAAGATGCTGCATCTTCGAAGCGATGACCTTCAGGCCAGCCGCTTCAAAACGGGCATAAATCTGACCGATGACATTCTTGGCAACGGCATCGGGTTTAATGATAGACAGGGTACGTTCAACAGCCATTTTCTACTCCAGACGTGATTAAGCAAACAAAACAGCCGTCCATTCTAACTTATTATCGAAGCAGATCGCATTGCTGTATTGACTCTCACGAACAAGCTCAATAGAATTCCGGGTCTGCCTGCACAGGGCAGGTTTTGATGCAAAAAAGTGGTGGCCGTAGCTCAGTTGGTAGAGTCCTGGATTGTGATTCCAGTCGTCGTGGGTTCGAGTCCCATCGGCCACCCCAAAAAATCTGCTGCATCAAGCCGAAAGACATGCAGGAGAGGTGGATGAGCGGTTTAAGTCGCACGCCTGGAAAGCGTGTTTAG
>CAZFPI010000006.1:11319-48833 GCA_964521075.1 uncultured Sterolibacterium sp. | reverse complement strand
GCAATGCGGATGAGTGGTACGCGACGAGGATAGCGGAGGTGACGAAGGCGGGGATCAGGACGCGCATGGAAACCTGATCGGCGGATTCTGGCTTGGGCAGCTTCGATATTTTGGTGAAGAGGGTCAAGTCCGGTTCGCGGGTCTGCTTGAGCATGAAAGCTCGCAGGGGAACCGCGCCGCGATCGAGAGCTTCGGTGAAGGTGATCCTGTTTTCGGCCAGGGGCAGGTAGGCGTCGGTGTAAATCTTGTCGCCGACGGGGGCCATGATGAAAAAGGTGAGAAACAGGGCCAGGCCGACAAGTACTTGATTGGGAGGGGAGGATTGTGTGCCCAGCGCGCTGCGGAGCAGGGAAAACACGATGATGATGCGGGTGAAACTGGTCATCATCAGCAAAATGGCGGGCAGGAAGCTCAGGCTGGTGAGCATCAGCAGTGTCTGGATCGACAGCGACCATTGCGTACCACCGCCTCCGGCCGGTGTGCTGGTCAGGGCCGGGAGAGCCTGCGCCCGGGCAGCCTCGGGAAGCAGGAGGAGGAAGCCTGCCGCAGCCAGCGGGAGGATCGGGAGCGGGAGTGTCGGTGCGCGCAGGCTAGGCATTGCGCCGCTCCATGAATTGCCTGAGCCAGGCGGCGAAGTCGGGCGAGGGAGGCGGGGACGAAGGCGGTTCATCCGCCGGGGGGCGGGGGAGTTCGTGCAGTTTGCTGATTTGCCCGGCAGTGACGCCCAGAATCAGCCAGGTCGATCCGGTTTCGACGACGAGGAGGCGTTCACGCGGGCCGACAGGGGTGGCGGATATGACGCGCAGGAGTCCGCCGCGCGCGCCCGGGGGGCTTCCCAGCCGCTTTAGCAGATAGAGGCTGCCCGCCAGCAGCAAGGCGACGAGCAGAAGGCCAAAGATGACTTGCAGCAGCCCGCCCGCAGACCCGGTGGCCGGGCTGGTCTCCGCTGCGCGCGCCAGCAGGGGGCAGACGCCAGCACCCGCTGCGATAAGCAGGCGCAGATGCGGGGAGTAACGAAGTGAGCGAAGCAAGGCGGGCATCAGCGGGCAGGAGAAGCGGGCAGGAGAACATCAGGCCGCAGGAGCATACCCCGCCCGCGCACGGCATGAGCCGCCAAGCAGAGGGAGAAAAAACGGTCTGTTTGTTTTCTGGAGGCGCGGGTCTGCCCGTCAGCCCGGTGAGGAATGCCAGGTTCAGCGATGCAGCTTGTTCATGCGCTCGGCAGGGGTGATGACGTCGGTCAGGCGGATGCCGAATTTTTCGTTGACGACGACGACTTCGCCCTGGGCGATGAGTGTGCCGTTGACGAGCACATCCAGGGGTTCGCCCGCCATGCCTTCGAGTTCGACGACCGAGCCGTGCGACAGCTGCAGCAGATCACGGATCGAGATGCGCGTTCTGCCCAGTTCGACCATCAGGGTCACCGGGATGTCGAGGATCATGCTGAAGTCGCTCAGCGCACCGGCTGCCGGGCTGTCGTCGGCGAGCTGGTCAAAAACCTTGGCTGTTGCCGTGGCGGCGGCAGTCTGGGCAGATTCGGCGGCACTTTGCTCGCCCATCGCGGCGGCCCAGTCGTCGTCGCTGACTTGACCTTCTTCTTCTGTCATAACTTGCTCCCGGAGTTCCTTCAGGTTTCTTCCTGGCTGATGAAGCCATCAATTTTCAGGGCGTATTGGCCATTTTTGACGCCATAACCGGCGGTGAGTACCGGAAAGCCGTCGATCGTGACGCCCAGTTTTTCGTCGAGTTCGAGGGGGATGATGTCGCCCACCTTGAAATCCATGATGCTGGAAAGCGCGATGCTGGTCTGGCCCAGAGGAGCGACGAGTTCCACTTCGGCGGATTTCAGCTGGCGGCGCAGCATGGATGTCCATCGCTGGTCGGTGGCGACCTGTTCGTTGGTCAGGCTGCTGTTGAGCGCGTCTCGGATCGGTTCGATCATCGAATACGGCAGGCAGATGTGCATTTCCGAGGCCGCACCGGAAAATTCGATGGTGAAGGTGACGGCGATGACGACTTCGGAGGGTGTGGCGATGTTGGCAAACTGGGTGTTCATTTCCGATCGCATGTATTCGAAGGTGATCGGGTGGATGGGTTTCCAGGCCTTTTCGTATTCGGCGAAGGCAACGTTCAGCATGCCCTGGATGATGCGCTGCTCGGTGGCCGTGAAGTCGCGGCCTTCGACGCGGGTGTGGAAGCGTCCGTCGCCGCCGAACATGTTGTCGATGACCAGAAAGACCAGATTGGGGTCGAAGACGAACAGGCAGGTGCCGCGCAGCGGTTTGGCCGAGACGAGATTCAGGTTGGTCGGGACGACGAGATTGCGGACGAATTCGCTGTATTTCTGGACACGAATGGGACCTACCGAAATTTCGGTATGGCGATGCATGTAGTTGAACAGGCCGATTCGGAGGTTGCGTACGAAACGCTCGTTGATGAGTTCGAGCGTGGGCATACGCCCACGGATGATGCGTTGGCGGAAGTGTCATCCGTTTCGCCGGTGACCCCCTTGAGCAGGGCATCGACTTCTTCCTGGGAGAGAAAGTCCTGAGTCATGCGAACTTACTGGATGATGATCTGGGTGATGTTGGCCGCTTGTACCGGATCATCCGCTGCCGGTGCGGCCTTTTTGGCTTCGGCACTGGCTTCGCCGCTGCCGTTGAGGATTTTGTTGACTTCCAGGGTGACTTCGCTGCCCAGTTTCTTGACACCGTCGGGCGTGGAAATGTCGGAAGCTTTCTTGCCCAGCAGAGTCAGCAGAATGTTGGCGCGAATCTTGGACAAGAAGAGTTTGACGCGCTCGGCAGCCGGGGCATCCAGCATTTCGAGTTCGATGGTGACCTGCAGATACTGTTCGGCTTTTTCGCCATCGGGCTGCAGCTTGACGGTGAATTGGTCGAGCTTGCTGATGACTGGCGGGGCCGCAGGCTTTTCTTTTTTCTTTTCGACATGTTCGGTCTTGCCGTCTTCACCCTCCGCGCTGGCCGCGTGGTTCTTCTTCATGAGGAGAACGGCTACCCCGACACCGATGGCCAGGGCCACGACGACCGCAGCGACGATGATGATGAGTCCCTTTTTGCTCTTTGCGGGAGCGGCTTCGGCGGGTTCAGGTGCTTCTTTGGCCATGGGGGCTTCCTCGGGTCATGTTTCGTGGTGCGGTGGCGGGTGGCGCAGAGGGTGTTTTTCCGGAAGTGAATCAGGCAAAGACATCCACCATGCCCCGGCCCTGGCGCATCCAGGCGGGTTTTTCCATCAGGCGCGACATATTACCCTCGGAATCCTGCCTTTCACCCTGCGAATACGAGGGCGAATTGTCCCTGTTTTCCGGGTTGCCGGAGGATTGGCGGAAATTCTGTTGCCCGGAATCCGCGCCGACGCTGGCCTGGCCCAGGCTCAGGCCCGCATCGGAAAACATTTCGCGCAGGCGGGGCAGGGCGTTTTCGAGGGCTTCCCGCACGGCGGGGCTGGCCGCAGTAAAAACTACCGTGGTCTGCTCGCCTTGCTGGTGCAGGCTGACTTCCACACGGCCCAGCTGGGGCGGCGTGATGATCAGCTCGGCTTTTTGTTCCTGGCGGCCGACGGCCCACACCAGCTTGTCCCCCAGCTCGTGATCCCAGCCCGGGTGGTTGAGCGGGGTGTCGATCCGGGCTTGTGGGGTGGCGGCAGCGTGGGTTGCCAGACGCACATCCGAAGCAGCGTGCAGGCTTTGGGAAGCACCGGCCGATATCTGCGAGGCATTCAGGATCTCGTGGAAGCTGGGGGCGTTTCCTGTTTCATCGGCAGAAGTAGGGACGGATGCAGAGGCAGAACTCGCCGCCGTAGCGGAAAAATCTGCCGTGCGGGAGGGGGTGTTTGCCCGGGGCAGCGCAGCTTCCTGGTCGAGGGCTTTTTTGCCATCCGGTTCGGCGCGCAATGTTGATATTGTCGATAGCGTCTCTTTTGCTGCGGCAGGCTTGCGGCCAGCGGCTTCCTCCGCCGTATTGGCCTGCTCTGGTGCGTTGCCTGGCCGTGGGGGCGGGAACATGGCCAGCAAGGCAGCCAGGGCCGGGTCGGTCGTCGGCGTGGCGGGCTGTTCTTCCGGGGCGGGTTTTTTCTGGCCGCCGGTGGCTGTCTGCTCGCCGGTGTGCCCCTGAGTTTGCATGCCTGCCGGGGCGGCAAGCGGCGTGGTGTTTGCCTGGAGGATGGCTTCCTGACTTTCCCGGGCAGAAAATCCCCCGGGGGCCGCCGGGAGCGTGTCGGGCCTTGTCTTTTCTGCAGAAGCTGCGCGGCTCGACGCCTCGCGCAGCGCGGCGTCGTGTTGCGGTCTGGCGAGGGAGGCCGGAGATAGCGGCTTTTGCCCGGGAGACATCAGGGCGGCGACCAGTGCGGCCAGACCGTCATCGATGGCGGTGTCGACGGGTACCCCGGGGAGGCTGGCCGCAGAAGTATTGGCTGCTCCATCGGTGCCTGCGGCGTTGCCGTCGACCTGTTTCTTCAGGATGCTGGCAAATGCCCCCGGGGCTTGTGAATCCGGCAGGGCTGGCGAGTTCGTGCCAGCTTCTGCCATGGCCTGGATACCGGGGGCGGAAGCCTGGGCGGCGGGGAGGGTCGGATGGGAGGACAGCATGATGGAATCCTTCGTAACGGGCAGTTTGGTTCTGCCGGATGCCTGTCATGCTGCAAGGGTTGTGCCAGTTTTGATGGTTTGCGATCTGCCGGGGGCTCCGGTTCGCTCGTTACCCCGGGGGAGGGTGGGGTTTGTTAGATGGGGTTTTTACAGAAAACGAGTGGAATAAAGGGTTTTTTTGATAGTGGGTACTTATTTTTTGTGGGGCGGGAGATCGGCATCTCCCCCGAGGGCATGCTTTCGCGCGGCATGCTCGTCGCTTTGTTTTTGTTCCTTGCGGTTTTCGGCATGTTGCTGCTGGTCGCGATGCCGCTGCGCCAGGGTGTCGAAGGCCTGGAGGCGGCCGCGCTGGCCTATCCATTCCTGCTGGCCTGTGGCCGTGCGCTGGCGGGATTGTTCGAGCAGCCCTTCTGCCTGGGTAATCGCATCATCGAGGCGCACCAGAAAACTCTGGTAGTTGGCCAGGGCAGTGCGGCCTAGTCCGTCGCGGGCGGCGGTGACGAAACGGGTGTGGTATTCGGCCCGGTATTGCTGCAGCAGTGCCAGCCGCGCTCCGGCTTCTTGTTCTCCGGCCAGAAGTTCACCCAGTTTGCGGGTGGCTTCGTCCAGGCGAAGCCGGGAGAGGTCGAGCAGGGTTTGCAGGGGGAAGGATTTGCCCATGGCAGGGTTGTGCGGGCCGGTGTGTTTTGTGTGTTGGCTATGACTTTGGTAGCAGCCGGTTTCTCATCTTAGCCTGCAGGGTGCTGATTTGGGAAGAGCTGTTCGAGGGCTCCCAGGCTGTTGGCGGTATCGGCCCGTTCGTCGAGACGCTGTTGCAGGAAACGCTCCATGAGCGGCTGCAACTGGATGGCTTGATCCAGGACGGGGTCGGAGCCTGCGGCATAGGCTCCGACGGCAATCAGGTCGCGTGAACGCTGGAAGCGGGAATAAAGCTGTTTGAAGCGGCGTACCTGGTCGAGATGGGCCGGGGTTATCAGGCCGGTCATGGCGCGCGAGATGGATTGCTCGATGTCGATGGCCGGGTAGTGTCCGGCATCGGCCAGGGAGCGTGTGAGTACGAAATGGCCATCCAGAATGGCGCGCGCCGAGTCGGCGATCGGGTCTTGCTGGTCGTCGCCTTCGGCCAGGACGGTGTAGAAGGCCGTGATCGAGCCGCCGCCTTCCGGGCCGTTGCCTGCCCGTTCGACCAGGGCGGGCAGGCGGGCAAAGACGGAAGGCGGGTAGCCCCGGGTGACGGGGGGTTCGCCAATGGCCAGGGAGATTTCACGTTGCGCCATGGCAAAGCGCGTCAGGGAGTCCATGATGAGCAGCACCTGACGCCCCTGATCGCGGAATGCTTCGGCGATGGCTGTGGCGTAATACGCACCTTGCATTCGCATCAGCGGGCTGGTGTCGGCCGGGGCGGCGACGACGACGGAGCGGCGCAGACCGGCTTCGCCCAGGATCTGTTCGATGAATTCCTTGACTTCGCGGCCACGTTCTCCGATCAGGCCGACGACGATGACTTCGGCTTCGGTGTAACGCGCCATCATGCCGAGCAGTACGCTTTTCCCCACGCCGGAACCGGCAAAAAGCCCCAGCCGTTGCCCGCAGCCGACGGTGAGCAGCGCGTTGATGGCGCGGATGCCGACATCGAGGCTGCGGCTGATCGGGGCACGGGAGAGCGGGTTGACCGGGCGGCTTTGCAATGAGCGTGTCTGTGTTGTGGCCAGGGGGCCTAGGCCATCCAGTGGCCGCCCATTGCTGTCGAGTACCCGGCCCAGCAGGGCATCGCCTACCGGCAGATGTTTGGTGCGGTCGATGTGACGGCGTTGCGGCGGGCGGTGGACGCCGGGGGTTGGCCGGGCGGCGGGGGTTTCGCGAACGATGACGAGCGCGCCCGGAGCCAGCCCTTGCACGTCCTCGCAGGGCATCATGAACAGCTTGTCTCCCGAGAAGCCGACGACTTCGGCTTCGATCGCCCGGCCCCCGGCGACCTGGACATCGCAGGTGGCTCCCAGCGGAGCCTGGATGCCCACGGCTTCCATGACCAGCCCGTTGATGCGGGTCAGACGGCCGTGGTGGCTGAAGGTGTCGGCCCGGCGTACCTGGGCGTGGCAGTCGTGGAGAAAGTCGCGCCACAGCCTGACATGGGGGTTGCCGCTGGAGGTCATGAGCCGGAGAGGGGGGCGTCCGTGCCGTAGCCGGCGGGGGTGTTGGTGTCTTCTTCCGGCGAGAGGGCGGACGCTGCGGTGTTTTCTGGATCCGGATCCGGGGCCGGGGCCGGTGTGAGCCATTCGCTGCTTTGCCCCAGGCTCTCCAGCGTCCGGCGCCAGCGGGTTTCCAGTGTGGCGTCGATCTGGCTGCCTGCGGCTTCGACCAGGCAGCCTCCCCGGGTGACATTGGCGTCTTCGAGGATTTTTGTCCCGGTGTGGGCGGCAGTTTCCGCCAGGTAAGCGCGCGCCAGCATGGCGTCTTCGGGGTGCAGCGTGATGGTGGCTTCCGGGTGGCGCAGTTGTGTCAGGGCCTGCCGCAGGGTGTCGAGAATCAGGCCGGGCTGGGCGCGCAGGTTCTGGCGGATGATCTGGCGCGCAACTTCCAGCGAGAGGGCCAGCATGTCTTCGGCGATCTGCCGGTCGATGTCATGGAGTGCCTGATTGAACTGCGAGATCAGCTGGTTCAGGCGTTGTGCTTCGAGCCGGGTTTGTTCCTGCCCGGCGGCGTGGCCAGCGGCGTAGCCCGCTTCTTGTCCGGCGGCGTAGCCTTGCTGACGGGCGGATTCATGCAGCTGTTCGATCCGGGCCAGCGTTGCCGGGTCGATTTCATGTGCGGCGGTGGCGTTTTGAGGGTTTGCCGACGCACCTGCATTGCCCGGCCCGCCTGCTGTGTCGAAATTGGCAAACTGCCAGCGTTCCCAAGGCTCGGGCGGCTTAGACATAGGCGTCTTCGCCGCCTGTGCCGCCTAGCTGGATCTGGCCTTCGTCGGCCAGACGGCGGGCGATCTTGAGAATTTCTTTCTGTTCGGTTTCGACTTCGGACAGACGCACCGGACCCTTGGCTTCGAGGTCTTCACGCAGCATTTCAGCCGCGCGCTGGGACATGTTCTTGAACACTTTTTCCCGCAATTCGGGCGGCGCGCCTTTCAGGGCGATGATGAGCGAGTCGGACTGAACTTCGCGCAGCAGGAGCTGGATGCCGCGATCATCCACTTCCAGCAGGTTGTCGAAGACAAACATTTCATCGAGGATGCGCTGGGCGAGATCCGGGTCGTATTCGCGCACATTGTCGATGATGGTGGTTTCGTGGGCATGGCCGACGAAGTTGAGGATTTCGGCTGCGTGGCGCACCCCGCCGATGGCGGTTTTTTTCGTGGTTTGCGAGCCAGAAAGACTGCGGGTGAGGGCTTCGTTGAGGTCGAACAGGGCTTGAGGCTGCACGCCGTCCAGGGTGGCGATTCGCAGCAGTACATCGTTGCGAAGCCGCTCGGTGAAGAGCTTGAGGATGTCGCCGGCCTGGTCGTATTCGAGATGCACGAGGATGGTGGCGATGATCTGCGGATGTTCGTTGCGGATCATGTCGGCGACCGTGCCCGGGTCGATCCACTTGAGGCCTTCGATCCCGGCGGTGTCATTGCCGTGCAGCACGCGGGAAATCAGGTTGGCCGCACGGTCATCGCCCAGGGCTTTGGTGAGCATGGACTTGATCATGGCTTCATCAGCACTCAGCCCGGCCCCCCGGGAGGTTTCCTGTTCCAGTTCGTCGAGCACGGCTTCGATCCGCTCGCGCGGGATGCCTTTGAGTGCAGCCATGGCGTGGCTGATTTTCTGGACTTCTTTGGGGCTCAGATGCTTGAGTACCTCGGCGGCCTGGTCGTCGCCGAGCGTGAGCAGCAGCATGGCACTTTTTTCGACACCCTCGTCGACGGCATCACTCATTGTTGCCCACCCATCCCTTGATGACTTCGGCGACAACCTTGGGGTCCTGTTTGGCCAGATCGCGCGCCTCGGCGAGCTTGGCGTTGTAATCCCGCACCGGAACGGCCGTTTCCTGCTCGATTTCGGTCTGCTTGTTGGCCAGTTCCAGCTTGCGGCGGCGTTCTTCCGCTGCACTCAGCCAGGCGTGGAACAGCGGTTTGATGATCCTTCCCCAGAGCAGCATGGCGGCGATGACAACGAGGATGTATTTCACGCTTTCACGCGCCATGGCGACGACTTCCGGCGATTTCCAGAGCGGGATTTCCGTGAGTTCCTGCTTTTCGGCGGCGGTGAAGGAGACATTGGCGACATTGAGCGTATCGCCGCGTGCCTTGTTGTAGCCCATGGCTTCGCGCACCAGATCGCCTGCCTGCTGCATTTCTGTTTCGGTCAGGGGGATGGATTTGGATTTGCCGTCTTTGTCCGGGGCAGTTTTTTTCTGGTTGAGGACAACGGCCACCGAGAGGCGTTTGATCGAGCCTGTGCCTCCCCGGGTGTGCCGGATGGTTTTGTCGAGCTCGTAATTGGTCGTGGCATTGCGGCTCATGTTCGCGCCGAAACCGGGCGCGGCGTTGCCTGCATTGGCAGCGGCCGGGCTGCCCGGGGCCGGGTTGCCGGTCAGGGGTGGCACGGTCAGGGGGGCGATGGCGGGAACCGGGGGCTGGTTGGAGAGCGCGCCCGGAATGCCTGCGGCCTGTGGCGGTGCATTGCCCGTCTCGGCCGTCTGCTGGCTGCGAATGGCGAGATTGGGCGGGGGGTTGGGGGTGTAGGTTTCGGCGACCTGCTCGGTCTGTGTGAAGTCGACATCGGCGGCGACCTGGACGCGCGCGTTGCCGCTGCCGACGATGGGTTCCAGAATGGATTCGATGCGTCTTGCGGTGTTTTGTTCGAGATCGCGCAGGTATTTGAGCTGGGTGGGGTCAAGGCCCGCGTCCCGTGTGACATCGCCATTTTGCGAGATGAGGTTGCCGTTCTGGTCGATGACGCTGACGCTGGAGGGCACGAGCTGCGGAACGCTGGAGGCGACAAGATGCACGATGCCGGCGACTTGTCCGGGTTCGAGGGCGCGCCCTGCGTAGAGCCCCAGAACGACGGAGGCGGTGGGTTTTTGCTCGTCGCGCAGAAAGGCCGAGGATTTGGGGATGGCCAGATGAACCCGGGCGGCCTGGACGGCTTGCAGGCTCTGGATGGAGCGTGCCAGCTCGCCTTCCAGGGCGCGCTGGTAGTTGATCTGTTCGAGGAACTGGCTGGCTCCGAGCTTTTGGGTTTCCATGACTTCAAAGCCGACCAGGCCACCCTTGGGCAGCCCTTGCGAGGCCAGACGCAGCCGGACGTCATGAACCTGTGCTGCCGGAACCAGTACCGCCCCGCCACCTTCGGAGAATTTGTAGGGGATGTTCATCTGCTGGAGACTGGCGACGATCTGGCCGCCATCGCGGTCGGAGATGTTCGAGAACAGGATGCTGTATTCGACATTCCGGCTCCACGTCCAGACACCCACCAGCACGGCAATGGCCAGCGCGACGGCGACCAGCCCGCCCAGTTTCTGGTTGGGCGTGAGCTGGTTCAGCGTTTCGAGCGAAAACGGCAGGTTTGCAGTTTGTGCCGAATCGGCCATGTGTCGGGGTTCCGTGCGCGAGAATAAAGGCGGTGGGGCGGTGATGCAGTGCGGGGCATGAAGGTCGTGCAGATCGGTGGCCGGACGGTTGCGGAGACTTTCCGAAGACTTTTCGGATACTCCACCGGCCAGTCTGACCAATCACGGATTATGCCTTGCCAGGCCGGGGGCGGGGCAGCAAGCAAGGCAGGTTTTGGCCGGTATTTCGATGTTTTTACGCCATACTCTGCGATCTGCTGGCGATTTTGTCCGGCTTCTCGCCCGTCTTCAGCCTCGTCTTAGCCAGGTTTGACATCATGACCCACGAATCCGACCCGAAAAACCCCGCGCCTGCCGCCATGGAGGGCTTGCCCCAGGCGCAGACTCAGGCCGAAGCGCAGCGGCTGGCCGAGGCGTTCCGTATTTTTAACCAGGCTTCCGAAGAGCTATCGACGGCTTATACGCGTCTGCAAAGCCAGGTGGCCGAGCTGACGAGCGAGCTGGCAGCGGCCAATGGAGCCTTGCGTCAGCAGTATCGTGAAAAGGCCGCGCTGACCGAGCGGCTGACCTTGCTGCTGTCAGCCTTGCCTGCCGGTGTGGTGGTGCTCGATGCCGGAGGGGGTATCGTCGAGGCCAATCCGGCTGCACTCGGGATGCTGGGGCGGCTGACTTCCGGCTTGCCCTGGCGGACGGTCGAGCAGGATATCCTGAAGCCTTGCGGTACGCCGGGGGAGTTTCTGGTGGGCGAGCAGGAGGAGCGGCGGCTGGCCGTGACAGTGACCGCGCTCGATTCCGCCGGAGGGCGTATCGTTCTTTTGCATGATGTGACCGGGGCGCATCGTCTCAAGGCTCAGTCGGCACGTCAGGATCGTCTGGCGGCGATGGGCGAGATGGCAGCGCAACTGGCGCATCAGCTGCGTACGCCGCTGGCGGCGGCTCTGCTCTATACCGCTAATCTGGAAAACCCCGGGGTATCCGAACCAATGCGGGTTTCCATTGCGGGCAAGGTGCTGGCGCGGCTGCGGCATCTCGAACGCCTGATTCAGGACATGCTGCTTTTCGCACGCGGGGAAGTGCTCGGGCGTGAGGCCATTGATGTCGATGATCTGTTTCATGAACTGCGGCAAACGATAGAGCCGCTTGCCCGGGCGCGAGGGGTGGCTTTCGAGGCGGTGTCAGGCAGTGCGGGGGCGGACAAGTGCCCGCCCTTGCAGGGGAACCGCAAGGCTATCGTCGGTGCGCTGGCCAATCTGCTGGAAAACGCGCTCCATGCGTTCGGGGTGGAAACTGTGGGGGGGCGGGTGACGCTGCGCGGAGAATGTAACAACGATGCCTGGGTGATCCGGGTTGGTGACAATGGCCGGGGAATGCCGCCGGAAGTCGTCTCGCGTCTGTTCGAGCCTTTCTTCACCACGCGCACCGAAGGGACGGGGCTGGGCCTGGCCATCGCCCGGGGAGTGGCCCGGGCCCATAACGGCAATATCGAGGTGAATTCCTCACCGGGCAGGGGGACGGAGTTTGTCGTGACTTTGCCGCTACAATCATCCGGGCCGGACGAGACGGCAGATGCAGTAGATGCAGCAGATGAATCAGCGAGAACGACATGAGTGAATCCCTGAAAATCCTGGTGGTGGAAGACGACGAGGCCTTGCGTGACGCGCTTCTGATGACGCTGGAAGCCGCCGGTCACGTCGCTCAGGGGGCGGAGGGTGGCCCGCAGGCTTTGCAGCTTTTGGCGCAACATGGCTTCAATATGGTGGTCTCCGACCTGCGTATGTCGCCGATGGATGGTCTGACCCTGCTTGCACAGATTCGCGCTCGCTGGCAAGGCTTGCCCGTCTTGCTGATGACGGCATTCGGGGATGTGGACAAGGCTGTATCCGCCATGCGCGGCGGGGCTTGTGATTTCATGATGAAGCCTTTTGAGCCCCGGGCCCTGCTCGACCAGATCGCCCGGTATGCGACGGCCCCCGTGGGTGCGGGCGTCGTCGCCGAAGATGCACAGACCCGCGCCGTGCTGCTTTTGGCCGCGCGTGTGGCGAAAAGCGATGCGACGGTGTTGCTGACGGGGGAATCGGGTGTCGGGAAGGAAGTTTTCGCGCGTTATATCCACGATCAGTCGCCGCGTGCCCAAGGGCCTTTCGTGGCGATCAATTGCGCGGCCATTCCGGATAGTTTGCTGGAGGCGACGCTGTTCGGGCATGAAAAGGGTGCTTTCACGGGAGCCCAGACCGCGCAGGCGGGCAAGTTCGAGCAGGCCAACGGCGGAACCTTGCTGCTCGACGAGATTTCGGAGATGCCCTTGCTGCTGCAGGCAAAACTGCTGCGTGTCCTGCAGGAGCGCGAGGTGGAGCGCGTGGGTGGCAAGAAGCCCGTGCCGCTCGATATCCGTGTCTTGGCCACCAGTAACCGCGACATGCTCGACGAAGTGCGGCGAGGCCGTTTCCGGGAAGACCTTTACTACCGGCTCAATGTTTTTCCCATCGAAATTCCTGCCTTGCGAAGTCGCCCGGCTGATGTTGTGCCGCTGGCCCGGTTTTTTCTGGGGCAGCATGGTCGGCAAACTTGTCCGGCGGCAAATCTTTCCCCCGAGGCAGAGGCAAAACTTGCCGCCCATGCCTGGCCTGGCAATGTGCGTGAACTGGAAAATGTCATCCAGCGCGCCTTGATCCTCTCGCCGGATGGCCTCATCGAACCCGGGCATTTGCTGCTCTCCGGCGGGAGTGTGGCTGCTGCGGCATTGACTTCCCCCCCATCTGCGCCGGAGAAAGCCGCGCCACCTGCGGCTGCCAGCATGCAGGATCTCGAACGCCAGCACATCCTGGAAACCCTGGCGGCAGTAGGCGGCTCGCGCAGGCGGGCGGTCGAGCGGCTGGGGATTTCCGAGCGAACCTTGCGTTACAAGCTGAAGCAGTACCGCGAAGAAGGCTGGTTCAATGACAAGGGGCAGGACGAGGACGAATAAAATGCGTTGGCCCGCGCCGCAGGTGCAAGGGCTCGTTTGCGAAGGAAGATGTTTGGTTGGCACAGGGTTTGCTACTACACTTCACAGGGAGTAAAGCGGGCCGGGCAAACCGGCCGGGAGGTGGGATATGTCTATTGATACGCGTGGTCTGGATCAGGTGTTGTCCGAGTTGCGTTCCGTCAGTTCGGTCGCGGCGGGCAAGCCTGCGTCCGCAACGGCAGCTTCGGGCAGCGGTGGGGCTGATTTTTCGGTCGCTCTCAAAAACGCCATCGACGAAGTCAATCAGGCGCAGCAATCCGCCCAGCAGATGAGCCAGGAATTCGCCGCAGGCAACAGCGAGGCCAATCTCCAGGATGTCATGGTCAATCTGCAGAAAGCGAATCTCTCGTTCCAGCAGATGGTGCAGGTACGCAACAAGCTGGTCACGGCTTATCACGACATTATGAACATGCCGGTGTAAGCACGGGGCTCGTCGTCGTATACTGCTCGTCCCGGGTTTTCTGGCCTGTTTTCTTGAATCTTCCCCATCGTGGAATCCAAGCAGCGGAACGTTCCGCATCATTCCCCGTCGCCTGAACCGGCGGAGGCATCCGCCACTCTCGACCCTGCCGACTGGCAGGCCTTGCGCGCCCAGGCCCACCGCATGCTGGACGACATGCTGGATTACCAGCAGAACATCCGGTCACGCCCTGTCTGGCAGCAGCCTCCTCCGCCCGTACGCGCCACCTTCAGCGAGCCCTTGCCCCGGCAGGGGAGCGATCTGGCGGCGGTGCATGCCACTTTTCTGCAGGATATCCTTCCTTACGCCATCGGTAACGCGCATCCCGGTTTCATGGGCTGGGTGCATGGCGCGGGTACGCCCGTGGGCATGCTGGCCGACATGCTGGCCGCTGGCCTGAACGCCAATCTGGGCGGGCGCAACCAGATGCCGGTGGAAGTCGAGCGTCAGATCACGCGATGGATGCAAGAGCTCTTCCGCTTCCCGGAGGCTGCCTCGGGTTTGTTCGTGACGGGTACGTCGATGGCCAATCTGGTCGCCCTGCTGGTGGCGCGGGCGGGCACGCTAGGCGTCGATGTCCGTCGGCGCGGCTTGCAGAACAAGGGGCGTCAGCTGGTTGCTTACGCCTCTGCCGGAGCGCACAAGTGCATCTACAAGGCGATGGATGCCGCAGGGATCGGGAGCGATTTTCTTCGCATCATCCCGATGAATGACCGTTTCGAAATGTCTTTTCCAGCACTCGAGCAGGCGATTGCGGCCGACCGCGCGGCGGGGCTGCAGCCTTTCTTCATCGCAGCCACCGCCGGTTCCGTGGATGTCGGAGCCATCGACCCCTTGCCCCAACTGGCCGACCTTGCCGCGCGTGAAGGGCTCTGGTTCCATGTGGACGGGGCTTTTGGCGCGCTGGGCATGCTGGCTCCGGATATTGCCCCGAAGCTGGCCGGTATCGAGCGGGCGGATTCGATCGCCTTCGATTTCCATAAGTGGCTGCAAGTGCCGTATGACGCCGGTTTTGTGCTGGTGCGCGATGGCGACCTGCATCTGAGCACCTTTGCCATGCCGGTTGCCTATCTTGGGCGTGATGCGCGTGGCATGGCGGCCGGCTCTCCCTGGCCCTGCGATTTCGGCCCCGATCTGTCGCGCAGTTTCAAGGCACTGAAAACCTGGTTTACCCTCAAGGTCTATGGCACGGAACATCTGGGGCGGATGATTTCCGCTACCTGCGGCCTGGCCCGTTATCTGGCCGGGCGCGTCGAAGCCCAGGGGGATCTCGAACTGCTGGCCCCGGTTGCGCTGAACATCGTTTGTTTCCGTCATCGGGGGCGCGAGGGAGTGAATGTCAATCTCCTGAATGCCGCCCTCGTCGTTGCCCTGCAGGAGTCGGGCATCGCCGCGCCTTCGACCACCATGATCGGCGAGCACCTGGCCATTCGCTGCGCCTTCGTCAATCATCGTACCCTCCCCGGGGATGTCGATGCCTTGTTGATGGCGGTGCTGGAACAGGGCGCGCAGTTGCTGGCGTCGGGAAATTTTCAGATGGAAAACGCTCCCGGTGGGTTCGGTATCCGCCAGGACGCCAGCGAGTAGATCCGTCTGAAGGACATGCGGCAATCTATCCCCTTCGCAACATTTTTTGAGTGAGCCATGTGGTTTCGTAATCTTCAGATTTTTCGCCTGACCGACGCCTGGCAGCTCGATGCTGCCGGTTTGCAATCCCGCCTGGCCCCGCATGTTTTTCGTGGCTGCTCCGCCAGCCAGATGCAAGGCTGCGGCTGGGTTCCTCCCCGGGGCAATGAAGGTGAGCTGGTCATCTCCTCCAGTCGGCAATTGCTGCTTTGCCTGGGTGTCGAGCAGAAACTGCTTCCGGCTTCCGTGGTGCGCCAGTACGCGCAGGAACGCCTGGAAGAGCTGGAAGAACAGCAGGGTTACAAGCCCGGGCGCAAGCAGAAACAGGAAGTGCAGGAGGCCGTGACGGCGGAGCTGTTACCTCGCGCTTTCGTCAAGCGGCGGCTGACTTATATCTGGATCGACCCGCAGGGAGGCTGGTTTGTCATCGATGCTGGCAGCCCGGCGCGGGCCGAGGAAGTGATCGAGCATCTGAAACATTCGCTGGGCGAGCTGCCTTTGCGGCCGTTGAACACCCAGCTCTCGCCTGCCTCTGCGATGACGGACTGGCTGGCGGGCGGCGAGGCTCCCGAGGGGCTTTCCATCGACCGCGATTGCGAACTGCGGGCGGCAGGTGAGGAACGCTCGACGGTGCGCTATGCGCGTCATCCGCTGGAAGCTGCCGAAATTGCCCGGCATATCTCGGCGGGCAAGGCGGCCACACGGCTGGCCCTGACCTGGCAGGATCGCATTTCCTTTGTGCTGACTGAGCAGATGCAGATCAAACGGCTGGCTTTTCTCGATGTTCTCAAGGAGGCTTCTGAACAGCAGTCAGAAAATTCGGATGAGTTATTCGAGGCAGATTTCGCCATCATGTCCGGCGAGCTTGCCAGGATGTTGCCGCAACTCGTCGAGGCTTTGGGCGGCGAGGCAGCGTGAGTGGCCGGAATGCCCGGGGGGCAGGGATGAAATTCGTCGAGCATTCCCCGGGCGATGAGGCGCAGGCCATGCGGCTTTCGTGCGGTCTGCGGCCTAGCCCGGCGGCAGGCGAGATTTTGATTGAAGTGGCTTATGCCGGGGTGAATCGCCCGGATGTGCTTCAGCGGGCCGGGGTTTATCCGCCGCCGCCGGGTGCTTCCGGCGTACTGGGGCTGGAAGTCTCCGGGCGCGTGAGCGCACTGGGTGAGGGGGTGGCTGGCTGGCAGATCGGCGATCGAGTCGCCGCGCTGACGCCGGGCGGTGCTTATGCCGAATATTGCGTGGCTCCGGCCGCGCATGCCTTGCCCGTGCCGGAGAGCATGGATATGGCCGTGGCGGCGGCTTTGCCGGAAACCTGGTTTACCGTCTGGGCCAATCTGATCGACATGGGGCGTCTGCGGCGCGGCGAGCGTTTGCTGGTTCATGGCGGTTCGAGCGGTATCGGCCTGAGTGCGCTGGCCCTGGCGCGACATGTGGGGGCGGAAACCTTCGTTACGGTCGGGGGGGCGGAAAAAGCGGCGTTTTGCCGTGAATTCGGGGCCGATCATGTCATTGATTACCGGCAGGAGGATTTCGTCGGGCGCGTCCGGGAGATGACGGGCGGCGAAGGCGTTGATGTCATTCTCGATATGGTCGGCGGCGACTATTTGCCAAAGGATGTGCGTCTGCTGCGGCGGGACGGAAGGCTGTTACTGATTGCCTTTCTGGCGGGCAGCACGGTGAATTTCGATTTCATGCCGGTGATGATGAAGCGGCTGACCATCACAGGGTCCACCATGCGCGCGCGCAGCTTCGCGGAGAAGGCGGCGATATGCGATGCCTTGCGGGGGGCTGTCTGGCCAGCTCTGGCCGATGGAACGCTGCGTACTCATATCGGCGCAACTTTCCCGCTGGCCCGGGCGGGCGAGGCGCATCGCCTGATGGAGAGTGGCCGCCTGATCGGGAAAATCGTTCTGGACGTCGGCGGGGCGTGATTTTCTCGCGCCAGTGAGGGCCGGGCGGCGCACACAACGCGCGCCTCCCTTGCGGAACGTGGAACGTCTCAGGCCAGGCCAGAGTCCCGCGCCTTGCGTTCCCGTTCTGCCTTGATGATGAAACGCTGGATCAATAGCTGTGTCTGGCTGGAGAGCTCGACGAACTGGCAGCCTGCCCGCATGTGGCGCGCACCTGTGCGGGAGGTGGTTTCATTGACGCTGCGGATACGCAGGCTGACGAGGATTTGTCCGATTTCCTGGAGGTCGATCCGGCAATTTCGCAGGAGCTGGTCGGATTGCAGGAGGGTTTCTTCTTCCTTGGTGATCAGGCCAACGCCGCCACCGCTCAGGTCGACGATGTTGACTTCGAGCAGGCCGGGCAGGTCGTCTCCGATTTCTTGCGGGATGAAGCATTTGAGCGGTTGCAGCACCGGCATGACAAAGCGGTAGAACTCCCGGCGTTGCAGGCGCAGCAGGGAATCGGGAATGGCGGCGACAAAGGCGGGCCTCCCCTCATATTGCTGAAGCCGGATGCTGCCCAGGGTGAACTGGATTTTGATCTTGTCGAGATTGGAGACGCAGATGAGCTTGTCAGCGGCCAGGGCGCGGCGGTTCATTTCAGGATCGCTGCCAACGTCGAGGAGCATGGATAGACCGTCTTGCGAAACCTTCAGCACGGCCGAGAGCAGGAAGTCTTTGCCATGGTTGAAATAGAGGGTCATGAGCGAGCCGTGGTTGCCCATGGAGCGCAGGATGCCCAGGATTTCGCTATGGTTGTGCAGTGCGTAATCCTTGTTGTCCTCATCCCGTACCGGCTCGATCCGGCGGGGTTCGGATACGGCTGCCGGAGTGTCTGCGGGTTCGTCGGTGGGCGGTTGGTCGATCATGCCGGTGTCCAGTTTGGGAGCTGCGGGAGTTTAATCCAAATCGCTTCATCTGAAAAAATGCCGCGATACTGTGATGCTGCGATGCCGTGACAATACGGGGAGAGTATCAGGGAGATTTTTCTGCCTGCTCGAGACGATAAATCCAGGCCAGTAGTTCCGCTACGGCGACATAGAGCTGGGGTGGGATGTGGTCGTCGAGATCGGATTGCATCAGGAGCGTGACTAGCTCCGGGGATTCGTGCACGAAAATGCCTGCTTCCCTCGCCCGCCGGATGATTTCATCAGCGATGAGCCCGCGCCCCTTGGCCACTACGCGCGGGGCGGCGTCTCCGGGCGCGTAGGCCAGGGCGAGGGCCAGGGCGCGCCCTCCGGGGGCTTCGGAATCCGTGTCGCTCATGGCTCGGCCTCCGGCGTTTGCCGGACGGTCAAACCTAGCAGGGTGAGCCCGGCGGCTTCGAGGGATTGGGCCAGTTCGGCAGTTTTATCCCGCATTTCTGCGGTGCTGCTGGCGTCGTCGGCATTGAGCGTGATTCGTACGCCCGCCGCTCCAAGCTGCAGATTGGCTTCGATGCTGCCTAGCCGGGGCGTGGTCAGGCGAAGGCGGGTTTGCCAGGGGAGGTTTTCCCCGGTGTCGCCTCCTTGATGCCCTTGCTGTTGCCATTCAAGTTGCCAGTGCATCGCCTGTTCCGGCCAGACTTCGCCATGCCAGAGCAGGCGTTGTGTGCCCGCCGCATCGAGTTGCTGCTGGACCAGGGTGCGTAGTTCTTCGGGGATGGGGGCGGCTCCTTGCCCGGCAGTGCTGGTATAGACACGCAGCAAGGTGGCGTCGGAGAAGGTTTCTTTGGGGGCGGAAGCAGCCGCCGGGGATTGTGCCGCGTTTGCGGCGGCGGCGGGGGAATTCGCCAGGGTTGCTTGTGGTGTCGTTTGTGGCGCAGCGGTCGAGCCCGGTGAGGCAGGCGGCAAAGGGGTGTCGACAGCTTGCGACTGGTTGGATTGATAGAGCAGCAGGCCCGGGGGGAGCGGCGTGGCAGGCTGGGGGGGAGGCTGAAGAGGTGTGGCGGCTTGTGGCGGGGTTTGTGCGGCGGCGGCCTGGGGCAGGGGGAGTGTGCCCGGCTGTGTTGTGATGGCCGTGCCCGCTGTGGTTGCTGGGCTTGCCGTCGGCACAGGTTGCTGGCCTTGAAGAATACCCTGCTGCTGGTGGGGGGCTGGCAGGGCGGGTTGAGGAGCGGCTTGCTGGCCCTGGGGCTCTTGCTTCAGGTTGGCTAGCGGCAGTTTTCCGGCTATCCACTGGGCCTGGTGGGATTCATAGAAGAGGCCGCTTTGGGCAACGGCCTTGCTCAGGGCGGGGGCGAGTTCGGCACCGTTTTGTGGTGGCTGAGAGAGCAGGGGTTGGCCCCGGTTGAGCGGGGCTGCCGTCGGTGTTTCGCCTTCCCGGGGAAGGAGGGAACGCAGCATCTGCGCTGTGTTGCTGAGTGTGGTTTGTGGTGAAAGCTGGCTGGTGCTTCCTGGCTCGGCACGTTTGGCGACGACGGTGCTGGGCGTTTGCTCGATGACGATGAGTTCGAGAACGTCGCCGCTCTTGACGTTTTCGGGTAAGGAGAGGGTGACTTGTTTTCCGGCAACCAGCGCGAGGTAGGTGTTTTGTGGCAGGACGTCGCGAATCTGGGCGGTGAAGATCTGGCCAGCCTGCAAGCGGGGCAGGTCGGCGGGCAGGCCCTTGACCGGGGCGATCTGTTGGGGCTGGAGCTCGTTGTCGAGCCGCATCCGCAAGCCTGCGTCTGCCGGAATCAGTGCCATGATCCTGGAAGCCGCAGTTGAACGCTTGTTTTCACGATGAACCTCTTGTTTTCTGAAGAATTTTCGCTCTTGTTGTGCCTTGCCAAACCGCCGGAAAAACGCACGCTCGAAGGTTTTCAGCGGCAGTTTTCAGGGTGATGGCATTTTCTCCTCAGGGGCGCGCCGGGTGCGGTCGTATCGTCCGGGGCTTAGCTTGCCCGTGGTGCATTGCGTAGCACGTCGGCATCCAGCAGTCGGCAGAGTGGCTCCATCCAGGGTTCGGTGTGACGACGGATTTCTGCGTCGTTGTCGAGGATGCGCTGGATGAGCTGGGTTTTTTGCCGTAATTCATTGGCGTTCAGTGCGTCATGGCGATGGTTCAGCGCGCAGCGAAGTTCTGTGACGGAGCGGGCGAGGCGATCAAGGGTTTCCCAATCCCGGGTGCGCGCTGCCGTGACCATGCGTGAAGAGAGCGCGTTCATTTCCTGATACAACAAGATCTGCATGTTTGCCATGCCGGGCATGTTACTGGCGGGCTGGTGTGTGGGTTGGGCAGATGAAGGGCAGGTTCGAGGCTCATTTCTGTTCCCCGGGCAGAAATGGCGGGCAATAGGCAGGATATTCCCTGTTTCAGGGGGTGTCGCACGAGCCATAGGCAGCATCGACACGGCGGCGGGCCGATGCGTCTCCCAGCAAGTTTCGCAAATCATCCAGGTGTGGCTGGATGTGCTGGCGGGTTTCTTCCAGATGGGAGAGCGTGATTTCGATGAGGTGTTGTGTTTCCCGCGCTTCGTCTGGTGAGGGGATGGGTGGGTCGGGCAGTGCGTTGAGCAGGTCGCGCAAGGCCGCGATCCGGCCTTCGTGTCGAGCCAGTGTTTCCCATGCCGAATCCTTTGCGGCCGCGAGCGCGGCGGCGGCCTGGGTGGCCATGTCCCGGTAGAGTTCCAGCCGATGGGGAACAGGGCTCATGGCGCGGCGGCCTCAGGCAACGGCGGCCTGTTGCGCTGGCTGTGCCTGCGGGCGCACGGCCGGGTCGTCTGCAATCTGTTCCCAGGCTCCCTTGATTTCACGCAGCAGGCGGGAGACTTCGTCGAGCGCGGACAGGTCGTTCTTCAGGTTGGCTTCCAGCAGGCGGCGGCTCATGTAGTCGTAGAGCGCGTCGAGATTGGCCGCCAGTTCGCCTCCGCCGGTTTTGTCGAGGCTGGCTTTGAGCCCGCAGTTGACGATGTCGATGGCGCGGGAGATGGAGGCTCCTTTTTCGGGAATCCGTTTTTGTTCCATCTGCATCCGGGCATTCGCAATGGCCAGAAGCGCGCCTTCGAACAGCATGACGATCAGCTTGTGCGGGCTGGCAGCGGAGACGCCGGTTTCGATCCCCACCTTCTGGTAGGCCTGGGTAGCACTCATCCGGGCTGAAAACATGATGGCCTCCTGGAATTCCTGGGTTCTTAGTTTTTGCCGCTGTTGATGCCGTTGGTCATCGCCGACAGCGAGGAAAGTTGCTGGGTGAGGTAATTCGTGGTGGTGGTCATGCTGGACATGAGGCTGTCCAGTGCTGTGAATTGGGTGCGGTAACGCGCCTCGGTGGCGGTGAGGCGGGCCTGGATGGTGATGCGTTGCTTGCCGATGTCGGCAATCGAGCTGTTGATGCCGGCGGTACGGCCATCGATGCTGCCGGATGTGCCGATCATGCCGTTGATCAGGTCGTTGAAACGCTTGGCTACACCGGGATTGTTGCTCGTCGTGGAGGTGAAAAGACCGACGATATCCTTGCCGGTGTCGTTTAGTGCGGCCTGCAGTTTTGCTCCGTCAACACTGAGGGAGCCATTTTTTTGCACGGCAATTCCGATGTCGGAGAGCGTGCTGATGCCGCCGCTCAGGCCGTAAACCGAGGTTTGAAGCGCGGAACTCAGCTGCGCGCCGATATTGCGTACCGTGCTGTCTCCCGTCAGGATCGAGGCTTTGCCCGTGCTGGCGTTGTAGGCAGTGACGTCATGGATCATCTTGTTGGCGTCGTTGTAAGCCTTGACGAAGCTGGAGATGGCCGTGGAAATCGATGAGGTGTCGCGCGAGACGCTCAGGGCACTGGTGCCGGTTTTGGCGAGGGAAAGCGTGATGCCGGAGATGACGTCGCTGACGGTGTTGCTCGAGCGCGTGACCGAGAGTCCATTGACGCTCAGCTGGGCATCGTCGCCAGCCTGTACCTGGAGCGTCTGGCCGGCGATGCCAGCTCCTCCGGCATAGGCCAGAGCGCCCAGGGCATGGCTTCCGCCTGAGCCATTGTCCGTGACGGCGACGGTGAATGCCCCGGCACTGCCTGTGTCGTTGGCTGTCAGCACGAGACGGTTGGTGCTGCCGTCATTGACAATGGCGGCTGTCACCCCGGCTCCGGCGGCATTGATGGCAGCACTGATGCCGCCGAGCGTGTTGTTAGTGCTGTCTATCGTGATGTTTTTGGTGGTTGTGCCTACCGTGATGGCCAGCGAGCCGGTGTTGAAGGTGTCGGTGGTGGCGGCGTAGGCACTGTCGCTGCGGGTAGTGAGCTTTTTCGCCAGCTGGGTCACGTTGATGTTGTAGTTGCCCGTGGCTGCCGAGTTGGCTGCCGAGGCTGTCAGCACGGTGTTGTCGCTGACGGCAGCTGAGCGGCTGGTGAAGGTGCTGGCGGAGGTCAGCCCCTTGGCGGCCGTCTGGAGCGAGGAGAGCGTGCCCTTGAGCGTACCGAAGGCAGACAGCTTGGCCTGAAAACTGGCTTCTTTCGTGTCGAGCTTCGTCAGCGGCCGCTGCTCCACGGACATCAATTTGGAGACCAGGCCGTTGACGTCAAGACCGGAGCCCAGGCCGGGGGATGAGAGTGCGGGGGTGATTGCCATGATTTCTGCCTCCTGCCGGGCCTTGTCGCAAGACGCTGCGGTATTGGCCGGGCTGTGGTTTTTGATGCCTGATCTTGTCTGGTGATGCCGGAAAACGGATGTCCTGCGCTAATTATCGGCCAATAATCCGAAAACTGAAGAGCCTGCGGGTGGCCGCAGCCGTAAAGGCAGCTCAGCCCGAACGGATTTGATTTAATCAGCGGTTCCCTAGACGACCCCTTCCATCAATTGCACTTCCACCCTGTCTCCGGCAGCGGCCCCGGTGCTCTCCGGCCCGAGGACGATGAAGCAGTTGGCTTCGGCCATCGAGCGCAGGATGCCGGAACCTTGCGCGCCAGTGGCTTTCACACGCCATTCGCCATTTTCGCAATACAGCGTGCCGCGCTGGAATTCTGTCCGGCCACGGCCTTTTTTCAAAGTGTCGCCACAGGGGACGCGCAGCAGAGGGAGCGTCGTGGCTTCCAGCGGCAGGCCCATCATCCGCAGTAGTGCCGGGCGGACGAACTGGTAGAAGGACACCATGGTGGCGACCGGGTTGCCGGGCAGACCAAAGAGCCAGGCTCCGTTCCGGGCGGTTCCGATCCGGCCAAAGGCCATGGGCCGGCCAGGTTTCATGGCGATCTTCCAGAAGGCGACTTCGCCTAGCTTGCCCATCAGGTCACGGATGAAGTCGGCATCGCCCACGGAAACCCCGCCGCTGCTGAGGATGGCGTCGGCATGTCCGGCAGCCTCGAGGAGCGCGGCTTCCAGGGCGGCCGGGTCGTCGCGGATCACCCCCATGTCGATGACTTCGCAGCCCAGGCGGGTCAGCATGCCCCACATCGAATAGCGGTTGCTATCGTAGATTTCCCCCCCGGCCAGGGGTTGGCCGAGGGATACGAGCTCATCTCCCGTGGAAAACATGGCCACACGCAGGCGACGGTGGATGCTGACTTCGGCCTGCCCCAGGGAGGCCAGCAGGCCGATTTCGGCGGGGCGCAGCAGTTTTCCGGCCCGGAGCGCGATTTCTCCTGCGCGCAGGTCTTCTCCGGCACGCCGCAGGTTTTGCCCCTTTTTTTGTCCCGGTGGAATGACGAGTTGTTCGCCTTCGAGACGGACGACTTCCTGGATCACGATGGCATCCGCGCCTTCGGGGACGACAGCACCGGTCATGATGCGTATCGCTTCACCCTCTCTCAGCGTGCCGGAATAGGGGTGGCCTGCAAAGGCACTGCCGACGATGGTCAGGCGGCTTTCGCCGGATTCCGCCAGGTCAGCGGCGCGAATGGCGTAGCCGTCCATGGCCGAGTTGTCGTGCGCGGGAACATCCAGCGGGGCGATGACGTCGGCGGCCAGCACCCGGTCGAGAGCCTGGCGGACAAAGACACGTTCGCAGCCGGTGGCCGGTTCGACCAGCGAGAGGATCAGTTGCCGGGCGCGTTCGACGGGCAGTGAATTGGGGTCGTAATCGTCGGCACAGGAAAGGGCGTCAAACAGGGAGGTCATGGGGTCTCCAGAGAATTCAATTCTTCAAGGGTGTTGATGTTGGCAAAAGCATGTTCATCTGCGAAGTCGACGAAAGTCACGTTGGCCGTATCCTGCCAGGCACCGATCCGGCGGCCTCCCTGGGCGAGGAAGTTTTCCAGGTTTGGCAGCACGTCGCGTCGGCACAGCAGAAAGGCCGGGTGTGAACGCCCGGCAGCGGTGGCTACGGCGATGTCGGCATGCCCGGTTTCCAGTGCGGTGTGCAGTCGTTCGACCAGATCCAGTGGCAGCAAAGGCGTATCGCAGGGGGTGCAGGCCAGTAGCGGGGTCGTGCAGAGGGTCAGCCCCGCATGCAGTCCGGCCAGGGGGCCGGCATAGCCCGGAAAGATGTCGGCAATCATGGGCAGGCCGAATGAGGCATGGTTTTCAGCATGGTGGTTTACGTTGAGCCAGAGCGGGCCGACCTGTGGCGCGAAGCGTTCGATGACATGGGCCAGCAGCGGGCGGGCGTGCCAGTGTTGCAGCCCTTTGTCGATGCCGCCCATGCGGCGTGCCAGGCCGCCTGCGATGATGAGTCCGGTAATCGGGGAGCAGGGCATGCCCTAACCTCCGATGTAGGACATTTCTATCTTTTGCAGCCCGGGTGTTTCGGCATGCCGACGTTCCGAGTAGTTGTCGTGGCGGATATGCCACATGCCTGCCAGCGAGGCGACGATTTCTTCGTCGGAGCGTCCTTCGCGCAGCATGGCGCGCAGATCGAAACCCTTTTGGGCAAAAAGACAGGTGTAGAGAGAGCCGTCGGTCGAGAGGCGAACGCGGGTGCATGTCCCGCAAAATGCCTGGGTGACGGATGAGATCACGCCAATTTCTCCGCCGCCGTCGCGATACCGCCAGCGTTCGGCGACTTCGCCTGCGTAATTGGCTTCGGCGCATTCCAGCGGCAGTTCTGTGTCGATGCGACGGACGACTTCGGCAGAAGGCACGACTTCGTCCAGTTTCCAGCCGTTGCTGGCTCCGACATCCATGTATTCGATGAAGCGCAGGATGTGGCCGCTGCCATGAAAATGGTGTGCCATCGGCAAAATGGCGTGATCGTTCGTCCCGCGCTTGACTACCATATTGACTTTTACGGGTTGCAGCCCGCAGGCTGCTGCCGCGTCGATCCCCTTGAGCACGTCCGCCACAGGAAAATCGACGTCGTTCATTTGCCGGAAGGTCGTGTCATCCAGTGCGTCGAGGCTAACCGTGACGCGTTGCAGGCCCGCCGCACGAAGCGCGGCTGCTTTTTTCGCCAGCAGGGAACCATTGGTGGTCAGGGTCAGTTCGAGATCGGGAATTTCCGCCAGCATTTCGATCAGATGCTCGATATTGCGCCGTAGCAGCGGCTCGCCACCCGTCAGACGGATCTTGCGTACCCCCAGGCCATGAAAAATCCGGGCGGTACGTACGATTTCGTCGAAAGAGAGGATTTCCGAGCGCGGCAGGAATGGGTAATCGCGGCCAAAAACCGTTTTGGGCATGCAGTAAGTGCAGCGAAAATTGCAACGGTCAGTCACCGAAATCCGCAGGTCGCGCATGAAGCGGCCGCGCACATCCGGCGGCGGCCCGCAGGCCGGGTCGAACGGTGGCGCGGCAGGGTCGGCGGCGTTGTCGCGGGCAGGCACGAGAGGAATCACCCGGGAGGACATAGTGGCAGAAAAAGAAACCGGAAACGGGCCATTATGCGGTTCAAGGCGAAGGGGAACAAGGGGCGGCGGGAGGGGAGGAGAAAAGGAATTACGCAGTTTTGTTCGTGCGCCGACAGAAGAGGCTCCCCCAGGCAAGCCCCAGCAGGGCAGCGATCAGCGAACCTGCCAATACTCCCATTTTGGCGGCTTCGAGCAGGGCCGGGGCATCAAAAGCAAGCATGGCGATGAAGATCGACATGGTAAAACCAATCCCGGCCAGCAGGCCAATCAGGGTGATGTCGCCCAGCGACACATTGGGCGGCAAGCGACACCAGCCCAGCTTTACCACCAGCCAGCTCGCGCCGACAATCCCGACCGGTTTGCCAAACACCAGGGCCAGCGCAATGCCGATCACTACCCAGGGCGGGTCAGCGGCCGACAGGTCGATGCCGCCCAGGCTCACGCCGGCATTGGCCAATGCGAACAAGGGCATGATGCCGAAGGCGACCCAAGGGTGCAGTGCCTCTTGGACACGTACCACGGGCGGCTGCAATGCCCGCTGGGCTCGCCGCAATTGCTGGAGTTGCGTAGCCAGATGATGCGTATTTTTATGTTCCTCGGGCTGATCCAGGTAACACAGCTTTCGTGTCGCATCCGACATCATTTCCAATGGCGATCTGAGCATGGGGGGCGATACCACGGGTGTCATCATGCCGAGTACCACCCCCGCCAGTGTCGGGTGAATGCCCGCCCGCCACAAGCCCAGCCAGATGAGCGAACCGGGCAGGACGTAGGCAAAAGCCGAGCCAATGCCGAGCCGCTGTAATCCGGACACGGCCAGCATCCCCAGCCCGGCAAGGGCAAAGCCGTGCCAGTCGAGCCCGCCAGAGTAGAAGATCGCGATGATGAGTACGGCGATGATGTCGTCAATGATCGCCAAAGCCAGCAAGAGTACCCGTACCTGCGCTGGAATTCCCCGGCCCAACAGAGCCAGAATACCTACGGCAAAAGCAATGTCTGTCGCCGTCGGGACAGCCCAGCCATGAAGCCGCGGTGGTTCGGAGTTCAAGCCGAGATAAATGAGTGCAGGCACGATAACGCCACCGGATGCTGCGACGAGTGGCAAGCTGGCTTGGCGCAGGCTGCTCAATGCCCCTTCATGAATTTCCCGACGAATTTCCATACCAACCACCAGGAAAAATATGGTCATCAGGACGTCATTGATGATGAAATGCAGCGACTGCGAGAAAGTGAAGCGGCCAATCCCTAGCGAGACGGGCAAATGCCAGAGCGCGTGATAGTTATCAACAAACGGGGAATTTGCCCAGATCAGTGCCACGGCGGCGGCCGTCAGTAGCACCATGCCGCTGGCGGCTTCGATGTGCAGAAAACGTTCGAGCGCGGCAAAAGCGCGTTCAGCCAAAAGCTGGGTACGCGGCAACTCATGGGGGGGTGTGTGGCGATACATTGTCGTCAAAACTCCGCGTGGCGGCCCGACCGACGCATAAACCTGTCCGCTGTGGCATATGGCGAACACCCGGCCCGGAATTCTGCATGGCGAGAATGGCTTTTGCAAGACGCCGTCCTTTCCGTGTGAAAATGCCCCGTTTGCCCCCTTCTTTTTCGTGATACTTCCTGATTCTCCATGCCCCTGCTTCGTCTGCTGAAAATTCTCCGCGTTGCCAGCCGCTACGGCCTTGACCAGATGATGCTGGAACATGAGCCCAGCGGCGTTTTGTTGCGGCTGGCCAATGCTTGCCAGTTCTGGCGGCGTGGGCAGCTGGCCCGGCCGCGCGGTGAGCGCCTGCGATTGGCTCTGGAGGCCCTGGGGCCAATTTTCGTCAAGTTCGGTCAGGTGTTGTCGACCCGGCGGGATTTGCTGCCGGTGGATCTGGCCGATGAGCTGGCCAGGTTGCAGGATCGTGTGCCGCCTTTTCCACCGGCGCAGGCCGTGGCGGAGCTTGAGCGGGTGTATGGTCGGCCTGTCGGAGAGGTCTTTGCCCGTTTTGATCGCGAGCCCGTGGCTTCGGCTTCGGTCGCACAGGTGCATTTTGCCCGCCTGCGGGATGAGGACGGCGGGCATGAAGTTGCCGTGAAGATCCTGCGGCCCGGAGTGCAAAAAATCATTGCTCATGACATCGAGCTTTTGCGTGCCGGGGCGATTCTTCTGGAAAAAGTGTGGGCCGACGGCCGCCGCCTCAAGCCGCGCGAGGTCGTGGGGGAGTTCGAGAAATATCTGCATGACGAGCTCGATCTGATGCGCGAGGCGGCGAATTGTTCTTTGTTGCGGCGCAATTTCACCGGCTCGCAAATTCTGCAGGTTCCCGAGGTGTATTGGGATTTCTGCCATGAATCCGTGATGGTCATGGAGCGCATGCACGGTACGCCGATCAGCCGGATCGATGTCTTGCGCGATCAAGGGGTTGACCTCAAGGCCTTGTCGAGGAACGGGGTGGAGATTTTCTTTACCCAGGTTTTCCGCGATGGTTTTTTTCATGCGGACATGCACCCGGGCAACATTTTCGTCGCGCCGGACGGGAAATACATCGCGCTCGATTTCGGCATCGTCGGCACGCTTTCCGATATCGACAAGAACTATCTCGCACAAAATCTGCTGGCCTTTTTTCAGCGCGATTACAAGCGTGTCGCCCAGGCGCATGTCGAATCGGGCTGGGCTCCACCAGAGACCCGGATCGAGGAGCTGGAAGCGGCTGTTCGCGCCTGCTGCGAGCCTTTTTTCGACCGCCCCCTGAGAGAGATTTCCTTCGGGCGCGTGTTGCTGCGTTTGTTCCAGACTTCGCGCCGGTTCAATATCGAAGTGCAGCCCCAGCTCGTCCTGCTGCAAAAAACGTTGCTCAACATCGAAGGCCTGGGGCGTCAGCTCGATCCGGATCTGGATCTATGGACGACGGCCAAGCCTTTCCTCGAACGCTGGATGAGCGAGCAGATCGGCTGGCGTGGCCTGCTGGGCAATATCCGGCATGAAGCACCGCAATGGGCGAAGCTGCTACCTGCCTTGCCCCGCTTGCTGCATCACTCCCTGGTGCGTGACCAGACGCATGATGCGCTGGCCGATACTTTGTGCCGTCTTCACGAGGAGGCGGCGGCCAGCCGCCGTCTGTCCGTCTGGGCGATGCTGTCCGCGCTGCTGGCTGTGGCTCTGGCGATATTCGCCCTGATTCAATTTCCCCTGTTCTGATCCGTTCAAAGGAATCTGCCAATGTTGCTGTGGTTCGTCATTCTTTATCTGATGATTTCTGTCGGTATTGGTCTGGTGGCTGCCACGAAAGTACATAGCGCCAAGGATTTCGCTGTGGCCGGGCGCAGCCTGCCCCTGCCTGTGGTAACGGCGACGGTTTTTGCCACCTGGTTCGGGGCTGAGGCTGTTTTTGGCGTGTCTTCCACCTTCGTCAAGGAGGGTTTGACCGGTGTGGTGGCGGACCCCTTTGGTTCTTCCATGTGCCTGATTTTTGCCGGCTTGCTGTTTTCCCGTTATCTGTACCGGCTCAACATCCTGACCCTGGGGGATTTTTATCGCATCCGCTATAACCGTACCGTCGAGATTTTGACGACACTTTGCATCGTGGCCTCCTACCTGGGCTGGGTGGCCGCCCAGATCAAGGCTTTGGGACTGGTGTTCTTTGTGGTGACGGATGGCGCGATCAGCCAGCAGGCCGGGATGGTTCTCGGGGCGATCATCGTGTTGACCTACACTACCTTCGGCGGCATGTTTTCGGTGGCCATTCTCGATTTCGTCCAGATGGCTGTCTCCATGGGCGGGCTTCTCTTTATCGCCTGGATCGTCAGCGGCAAGGTTGCCGGTGGCGTACCCGCCGT
This sequence comes from uncultured Sterolibacterium sp., assembly GCA_964521075.1. Classification (GTDB taxonomy): domain Bacteria; phylum Pseudomonadota; class Gammaproteobacteria; order Burkholderiales; family Rhodocyclaceae; genus Sterolibacterium. The sequence continues at coordinate 19,155 of CAZFPI010000006.1, read as the reverse complement.
GATCGACCATGCCAGTGCTGCAGGCAAGCTGGATTTCTTCCCGAAGGCTGATCCCGTCAAATGGATTTCCTTCCTGGGGGCGTGGATGACCATGATGCTGGGTTCGATTCCCCAGCAGGACGTTTTTCAGCGCATCACTTCTGCCAAGAGTGCCCGGGTTGCCCTCATCGGCTCCCTCCTTGGAGCCTCCATCTATTTTTGCTTTACCTTCGTTCCCATGTTCATCGCGTATTCCGCGACACTGATCGACCCCAAACTCTTCTCCGGCCTGCTGGAGACAGACTCGCAGCTCGTGTTGCCGACACTCGTTCTGCAGCACACCCCTCTGCTGGCCCAGGTGCTGTTCTTTGGCGCGGTGCTCTCGGCCATCATGAGCTGCTCATCGGCCACCTTGCTGGCTCCTTCCGTAAGTTTTGCGGAAAACGTGATCCGTGGTTTCTGGCCGAGGATGGGTGATCATCAGTTCCTCTGGGTCATGCGTCTGACGGTCGTGTGCTTTACTGGCCTGGTGCTTCTTTTCGCGCTGAATACCAATGCCTCCATCTTCAAAATGGTGGAAAACGCCTACAAGGTCACGCTGGCAGGGGCCTTCGTTCCCCTGGTTGGCGGCATCCTCTGGAAGCGGGCGACCAATCAGGGTGCTCTCGCGGCCATCCTTGGTGGTTTGCTGTCCTGGCTGCTGGTGGAAACCCTGGTCGTTGGCGGGGGGCCGGGTGGCGGCAGTGGCTATGCCTATGCCCTGATCGACGAAGGCGGCATTCCGCCCCAGCTCATCGGCCTGTGTGTTTCCGCTCTGGGAATGGTGGCCGGTTCATTGCTGCCGCAGTGGATCGGACACGCACAGCCTAGCCGACCTTTGCACGAGCTGCATCACATGGCGGCCAGCCGGACGCATCATGTGGATGGGCCGCATTGATGGCTCGCGCTGCTTGCCCTGTCTTCTGTCGCTGATCCATGCTGCTTGCCCCTTTGCGCCTTGTCGTCCGTGTCGTGCAGCGTTTTCGTGAGGAACGCTGCATGCAGGTGGCCGCCAGCCTGTCGTTCAGCACATTGATGGGCCTGGTTCCACTCGTGGCGATGGGCCTGGTGCTGCTGGCCTACCTGCCTTTTTCCGACGACGTGGCTTTGGTCATCAAAAAATTCCTGCTGGCCAATCTTTTGCCCGACAAGGCCGGGAAAATCATTGCCCGCTACATCGAACAGTTTGCCCACAAAACCGAGCGGCTGACGCTGGTCGGTGGTGCGATTCTGGCGGTGACGGCATTGATGCAAATGTTGACCATCGAGCGTGCCTTCAACGTCATCTGGCGGGTCAAGGCCAGCCGCCCCCTTCTGCGGCGGGTCGGCATGCATCTGTCTGCCCTGTTTCTCGGCCCCTTGCTCTTTGGTAGCGGCCTGGCTGGTATCGGCTATCTGGCAGGCGTTTCCCTGGGGCTGGTGAGTGAGACGCACTGGCTGAATGCCTGGTTTTTCCGGCTGTTTCCCCTGGTCGTCATGACGGGGATTTTTGCGCTGGTGTATTACGTCGTCCCCAACCGCGCCGTTCGTCCCTGGCATGCTCTGGCCGGCGGCCTGTTAGCGACGACAGGTTTTAGCCTGATGCAGCGTCTGTTCAGTGCCTATGTGGCCAGTTTCCCGACTTACGCCGTGATCTACGGGGCTTTTTCAGCGGTTCCTATTTTTCTCGTCTGGCTGCATATGTCCTGGAGCGTGGTGCTGGTGGGCGCGCTGGTCGTGGCGGAACTGCCAGAAGCGTTGAACGGCAAGGAAAAAGCTCGGGGGCGGGGGTCGAAATGGCGAAGTGACGTGGCGAAGTGATTGATTAGCCACTGGCTTGCGCGTATACTGTGCGGTTTTTCCGTTCCGGATTTGGGGAATATTCATGGTTGTGATTCGTCTTGCTCGCAGTGGTGCCAAGAAGCGCCCGTTCTACAACATGGTCGTGGCCGATTCGCGCAGCCGCCGCGATGGCAACTTCGTCGAGCGTATCGGTTATTACAACCCGACCGCTGCCGAGAGCGAAAAGGGCCTGACCATCGACATCCAGCGTCTGGACTACTGGTGCGGCAAGGGCGCGCAAATGTCGCCGACCGTTGCCCGTCTGGTCAAGCAGAACGCTGCTGCTGCCAAGGCTGCCTGAGTTTTCTGCACACATTGCACCCCGCGCCCTCTCGCGCCCTCGCGCCCTCTCGTATGCGGGCATGATGTGATGCGGTGGGGATTGCGGTGGGGGTTCTGATGTCCGGGTCTGGCGACATGATCGTTCTGGGCCGCATCGTCGGCCCTTACGGCCTGCGTGGCTGGCTAAATGTCCACTTCTTTGGCGATGACCCCGGCGCGCTGGGAAATATGCCGCAGTGGTGGCTGGGCAAGGATGCAGAAGCGGCGAGTCTGGCTGATGCTTCCGCCTGGCAGCCGTTTGGCCTGCAACAGCTCCGGCCGCATGGCAAAGGCATGGTCGCCAAGCTGGGCGGCATCGACGATCGCACTGCTGCCGAGGCCATCGACGGCTGCTACGTCGCCGCGCCGCGCCAGGCTTTGCCGGAAACGACGAAGGATGAGTATTACTGGGCCGATCTTGTCGGTCTGGCTGTTGTGAATGCAGAGGGTGTCGGGTTGGGCCGCCTGGTCAGCCTGATGAGTGCCGGAGCGCATGAGGTGTTATGCATCAGGGACGATGCAGGTCATGAGCGGCTATTGCCTTTCGTGGCGGCGGTGGTGAAGCAGGTGGATGTGGCTGCAGGCCGGATGCTCGTTGACTGGGGCTCTGACTGGTGAAGGATGTTGGGGTGGCTGGCGGGGTGGTTGGCGGGGTGGCCGGGCAGGATGAAAGTCGTGCGCCGGGTCGGGTGTTGAGTTTTGATGTCATTACTCTCTTCCCCGAAATGTTCGCGGCACTCACGCAATCCGGCATCACGCGGCGGGCTCTGGAAAACGGTTTGTGGCAGGCGCATTTCTGGCATCCGCGTGATTACGCCACCGACCGCTACCGCAGTATCGACGACCGGCCTTACGGTGGTGGCCCGGGCATGGTGATGATGCCGCAACCGCTGGAGCAGGCCATCGCGGCGGCGCGCAGGCGGCGCAGCGAGGCAGGAGAAGCAAAGGCGAGAGTGATTTATTTCTCGCCGCAGGGCAGGCCGCTGGATCATGCGCGAGTGTTGTCGCTGGCGCAGACTTCCGGGGCGATCTTGTTGTGCGGGCGTTACGAAGGTGTTGATGAACGCTTGATCGAACGTTGTGTCGATGAAGAAATCTCGCTGGGCGATTTTGTGCTGTCGGGCGGGGAAATTGCAGCACTGGCCTTGATCGATGCCGCTGTTCGGCAGTTGCCGGGGGCATTGAATGATGCCAGTTCGGCGGTCGAAGATTCTTTCGTCGCCGGTTTGCTGGATTGCCCGCATTACACGCGGCCAGAGGAGTTTGAAGGAATGCGTGTGCCGGAAGTTTTACTGACCGGTAACCACGAAAAAATTCGTCGCTGGCGTCTCAAGCAGGCGTTGGGGCGAACCTGGCGGCGACGCCCTGAGCTCCTGGAGCAAAGGGTGCCAAGCCGCGAGGAGGCAGGACTGCTGGCAGAATACCAGCAGGAGCAGCAGGAGCAGTAAGGTAGCAAGGCAGCATCGCAATACCGCAGTACAAAAATAGCGCGTCCATCAGCCAGGCCGGCAACAAGGCCCGCTGCTCTGGGCGAACGGCCATCGGCCAGGTTTTTAACGAAACGGAGCAAAGCATGAATCTGATTGCACAACTCGAAGCTGAAGAAATCGCCCGTCTGGGCAAGACCATCCCCGAATTCGCCCCGGGCGACACCGTTGTCGTCCAGGTCAAGGTGAAGGAAGGTAACCGTGAACGTGCCCAGGCTTATGAGGGCGTGGTGATTGCCAAGCGCAATCGCGGCCTCAATTCCAGCTTTATCGTCCGCAAGATTTCCGCAGGCGAAGGCGTGGAACGTACCTTCCAGACCTATTCCCCCCTTATCGCCGGTATCGAAGTCAAGCGTCGTGGCGATGTGCGCCGCGCCAAGCTTTACTACCTGCGCGAGCGTTCCGGCAAGTCGGCCCGCATCAAGGAAAAGCTGACCCGCCGCACCAAGGAAGTCGCTGCAGCCGAATAAGCAGGAGCAAGCCGGGCTTGGCCTGGCTTGCAGGCAAGGCAGCGAATCAGATGCCGCTCACCTTCCCGGGTGCGCGGCATTTTCATGCGCGGTCGATACGCCACAGGTGAGGCTCATCTGCACGGAAGGTGGCCATCAGCGCGTCGAATAGCCGCTGGGCCTTGTCGCGGTTGTCTCCGGAATGATTGCAGACATAGACATCCAGTGTGACGTGGCGGGATTCCGGCCAGGTATGCAGGGAAAGATGGGATTCGGCCAGTACGATCACGCCGGTGACGCCGGATTCGCCGCCGAACGGGTGGAACAGTTCTCCCACGGCATGCAGGCCCGCATCGGCGACGAGTTGTCGGCAATGTCGTGCCAGAAGCTGAGGGTCGATCAGGAAGGTGCTGTCACATTGGCATCCGTAGAGGTTGCCCATCAGGTGCAGGCCAGGTGGGCTTTCGGGCTGCCTGCTTTTCGGGGGAAGATTGGAGGGGGGCATGGGGATTTCGTCCGGTTTCTAGGTTCAACCGTCCAGTTCGGGGCGGTGAGTGTATTCCAGCAGGGCTTCCGGGTTAGACAGGGCTTCCCTGTTTTTGACGGGACGGCCATGAACGACATCGCGCACAGCCAGTTCTACGATTTTGCCGCTGCGGGTGCGGGGAATATCGCTGACCTGCAGGATTTTTGCTGGCGCGTGGCGAGGTGTGGTGTTCCGGACAATCATTTGCCGGATGCGTTCGCGTAGCCCGTCATCCAGCAGGCAGCCTGGCTGGAGGCGAACAAAGAGGATGATGCGGGTGTCGTGTTGCCATGTCTGCCCGATGACAATGGATTCTACGATTTCGGGCAGTTTTTCGACCTGACGGTAGATTTCCGCCGTACCGATGCGAACGCCGCCGGGATTGAGTGTGGCATCCGAGCGGCCGTGGATGATGAAACCGTCATGCGGGGTGCGCTCTGCGAAATCGCCGTGATGCCAGATGCCGGGGAAACGCCCGAAATAGGCGGCGTGGTAACGCGCTCCGTCAGGGTCGTTCCAGAAACCCAGGGGCATGGAGGGGAAGGGGCGGGTGCAGACCAGTTCACCTTTTTCTCCGATGGCTGCCGAGCCGGCATCCGTCATGATGTCGACGGCCATGCCCAGCCCCGCGCACTGGATTTCGCCGCGCCAGACCGGGGCTACGGGGTTGCCGCCGACGAAGCAGGAAAGAATGTCTGTGCCGCCCGAGATGGATGAGAGCTGAACGTCATTTTTGATGTGCGAATGGACGTAATCGAAACTTTCCGGAACGAGCGGGCTGCCTGTCGATAATATGACGCGCAGTCGGGAGAGATCGTGGGTTTTCTCTGGGGCAAGGCCGCGTTTGGCGCAGCCGTCGATGAATTTGGCCGATGTGCCAAAGTGGGTGATGCTCTCCAGTGCTGCGTAGTCGAAGAGAAGGTCGTCCTTTCGCGCAAAGGGGTTGCCATCGTAGAGCAGCACCCAGGCCCCGCTGGCGAGTGCCGGGATGAGCCAGTTCCACATCATCCAGCCGCAGGTCGTGTAATAGAAAACACGGTCATCGGGATGGATGTCGGCATGCAGGCGATGTTCCTTGAGGTGTTGCAGCAGCGTGCCCCCCGCGCCGTGGACGATGCATTTCGGGACGCCTGTCGTGCCCGAGGAGTAGAGAATGTAGAGCGGATGGTCGAAGGGCAGGGGGGTGAAGTCGATCCGGGTGGTGTTTCGCCAGGGGCGAAGGTAGTCTGCCAGCGGGCAGGCGCGGGGAATGGCCGTCAGGGCGGGGAGGGTTCTGGAGAGGTGGCGGCAGACGATGACGCGCTTGAGGCCGGGTAGTTGCCCGGCGACGGCTGCGACTTTGTCGAGGAGCGGGATGCGTTTGCCGTTGTAGCAGTAGCTTTCTGTGACGAAGAGCAGCGCGGGTTCGATCTGCCCGAAGCGGTCGAGGATGCCCTGGAGGCCGAAATCGGGTGAGGCCGAGGTGAAAATTGCACCGATGGAGGCCGCCGCCAGCATGATGACGACGGTATCCGGGACGTTGGGCATGAGTGCAGCGATCCTGTCACCTGGCTGGATGCCGTCGGCGCGCAGGGCTGCCGCCAGGCGGGCGACCTTGCGGCGCAGGGCCGCCCGGTCGAGGCTTCGACGCTGCAGGCGTTCGTCCCGGAAAATGATGCCCGCGTCTCCTGCATCCGGGCGCAGCAGGTTTTCGGCAAAGTTGAGCCGGGCCTCGGGGAACCAGCGCGCGCCGGGCATCCGTTCCCGATGGGTGATGATGGTGTTGCCCTTCTCGCCCAGTATTCCAGAAAAATCCCAGACCAGAGACCAGAATTCTTCCGGATGGTCGATGGACCAGCGGTGCAGTGCGGCGTAGTCACTCAGCTGCCGATGCCATCGGCGTTGTGCTTCAAGCCTGAATTTTGTCAGCCAGGCGGCGGCAATGCGGTTGCCGGAAGGCTGCCAGAGCGGATTCGGGGAGGTGTCTGGAGACATTCGGGAAGCTCCGGGAAGGGATGGGGGCAGGAGGGGCAGGGGATTTCATTGCGCGAAGCGATTACAATAGCCGTCCCTTTTCATCCGGCCCCAAGAGGCACGAGAGCCATCATGAGCATCAGCCCGATCAAAGACATTATCGCCGACATCCGTGCCGGAAAGATGGTGATTCTCGTCGATGAGGAAGACCGTGAGAACGAAGGTGATCTGGTCATTGCCGCCGAACATGTCACGCCGGAAATCATCAATTTCATGGCGCGTTATGGGCGTGGCCTGATTTGTCTGACCTTGACCGAGGCACGTTGCCGCCAGCTGGGTTTGCCACAGATGGCACGGGATAACCGCAGCCAGTTTTCTACTGCGTTTACTGTCTCGATCGAGGCGGCTGAAGGTGTCACAACCGGTATTTCCGCCCATGACCGGGCGCGCACCGTTCAGGCTGCCGTGGCAAAGAATGCCCGGGCATCGGATATCGTCCAGCCCGGGCATATTTTTCCCATCATGGCTAAACCGGGCGGGGTGCTGGTTCGCGCGGGGCACACCGAAGCCGGGTGCGATCTGGCCCACATTGCCGCTTGTGAGCCTGCGGCGGTGATTTGCGAAATTCTCAAGGAAGACGGCAGCATGGCGCGTCTGCCGGATCTGATCGAGTTCGCCCGTGAACATGATCTGAAGATCGGCACCATCGCCGATCTGATTCACTACCGCAGCGAAACCGAAAAACTGGTCGAGCGCGTGGCCGAGAAGGAAATCAGCAATCACCACGGCACGTTCCGTCTGACCGCTTTCGAGGACAAGACCAGCGGCGAGGTGCATCTGGCCCTGACCCTGGGTGAAATCCGCCGCGATCAGGAAACGCTGGTGCGGGTGCAGGAAGCCGCTTCAGTGCTGGATTTCCTCGACTGCAAGGGCGCGCGCAATGTCTTCAATGTCGATCGTTCGATGGAGACGATTGCGGCTCAGGGGGGGGGAGTGATCGTCCTCTTGCGCCGACCGGATGATGGGCAGGATTTGCTGGCAGCCTTGCGCGCCGGTTCGGCGGAAAACCGCCCCGTAACCAAGTGGGATCCGCGCATTTATGGCATCGGCGCGCAGATTCTTCTGGATATTGGCGTCGGCAAGATGCGCCTGATGTCCAGCCCGCGAAAAATGCCCAGCATGACCGGGTTCGGCCTCGATGTCTGCGGCTATCTTTCGCCCGGCGGCGCGAAGTAAGGGACCGCCGTGGGCAAGTGCCAGA
>CAZFPI010000006.1:0-11309 GCA_964521075.1 uncultured Sterolibacterium sp. | reverse complement strand
GTGCGGCTACCGCGCGCAGGACGGCACACGGAGCTAAACCCATTTCATTCCCCGTTTGCCATCAGTGTGGCCCGGGGAGAACACAGGAATTCATCATGTCATTTTCCGGAAAAGTCCGTGAAATCGCCCCGGGCCTGACAGGTACCGGGTTTCGTGTCGGCATCGTCTCCAGCCGTTTTAATCCTGATGTCTGCGCCGGCCTGTATTCCGCCTGCGTGGCCGAGCTGCAGCGGCTGGGTGTGAAGGCGGAGGATGTCGTCAGCCTTTCCGTGCCCGGTGCGCTGGAAATTCCGCTGATGCTTCAGGCCATGGCCCAGACCGGGAAATATGACGCACTGGTTGCCATCGGCTGCGTGATTCGTGGCGAAACCTATCACTTCGAGGTTGTTTCCAATGAGTCCTCGCGAGGCGTGCTCGATGTGCAGCTCAAGACAGGTGTTCCCGTCGCGAATGCCGTGCTGACCACGGAGGATGACGATCAGGCACTGGTACGCATGTCGGTCAAGGGGGCGGAAGCCGCGCAGGCCGCGATCGAGATGGCCAATCTGCTGAAGGCGATCCGCTGATGGCCGCCAAGACACCGCGCCGCCGCGCGCGAGAATTCGTGCTGCAGGGTTTGTACCAGTGGCTGGTGGGCGGCCAGGATCAGGCCGCCATCGAGGGCCATGCCACAGGCATCACCAATTTCGACAAGGCCGATCTGGAACTCTATCGCCGTTTGCTGAGCCTGACGCTGGATCATGCTCCGGACTTGCAGGCAAAGCTGGCAGGATATGTCTCCCGGCCATGGCAGGAAGTTTCGCCCATCGAGCGGGGCGTCTTGCTGATGGCTGCCTGCGAGCTGCTTCATTTTCCGGAAGTCCCCTGCCGCGTTGTCCTGAACGAGGCCATTGACCTGACCAAGGATTACGGTGGTTCGGAAGGTCACAAATTCGTCAATGGCGTACTCGACAAGCTGGCCGTCGAGTTGCGGCCGAACGAAGTCCGGCGCGACTGAAGCTCACGTGAGTTTTTACCCTCCGCTCGGGTAATCACATGCCTTCGGAATTTTCGCTGATCGAGCGTTACTTTACGCGCCCCGCTCGCCACAGCACCCTGGGGGTGGGCGACGATGCCGCCATCGTGCGGCCTGCAGCGGGGATGGAGCTGCTCATCTCCACCGACATGCTGGTATCCGGCACACATTTTCTGCCGGATACCGGGCCGGCCGCGCTGGGCTGGAAAACACTGGCGGTCAACGTTTCCGACATGGCCGCCATGGGCGCGCGGCCGCGTTGGGCCGTGCTGGCGGCTGCCTTGCCCGGAGACTGCGCCCGGGACGAGGGCTGGATCGCGGCTTTTGCCCAAGGTTTTTTTGACTGCGCCGATGCCTTCGGGGTAGATGTGATCGGGGGCGATACGACACGTGGCCCGCTTAATTTTTGTGTCACCATTTTTGGTGAAGTTGAACAGGGCCGGGCCTTGCTGCGCTCGGGGGCACGCTCAGGGGATGATGTCTGGGTTTCCGGTACGCCCGGCTGCGCGGCTTTGGGGCTCGCGCATCTTCAGGGGCGTTGCGTACTGCCGGAGGAGGCACTGGCGTATTGCCTCGATGCCCTGCACAAGCCGCAGCCGCGCGTGGCACTGGGCAATGCCCTGAGTGCCGGGGGGCTGGCCACGGCTGCCATCGATGTTTCCGATGGCCTGCTGGCCGATCTTGGCCACTTGCTGGAACGCTCCGGTGTGTCGGCAAGGCTGGATTTTTGCCGTCTGCCGACGAGGGCTTTGTCCTGTGGCGCGCCCGCCGCGCTGGCAAAGGATTGTCTGCTGGCGGGCGGCGATGATTACGAGCTGGTTTTTACCTCGCCCCCCGGGTATCACGACCGCATCGCTGTATTGGGCGAGACGCTCAGCTTGCCGCTTCACTGCATTGGCCGGATTGAAGAACCGGCCAATGCAGCCTCTGGCCCGACGGAGAGGCTGATCTTGCTGGATGCTGACGGGCAGCCGATGCAGCCGGTACGGCGGGGGTATGACCATTTTTCTGCAGGAGCTAGTGCATGAAGATCAAGAAAAGTCCGCCGCCCCCCCGGGGTTTTTTGTTTCGGTCGCCGCATCATTTTTTTGCCTGCGGGCTGGGGAGCGGGCTTTCTCCCATAGCTTCGGGCACGGCGGGAACCCTGTTTGCCTGGCTGGCTTATCCCCTGTTGCGGCAGGTGATGCCAGTGTCGCTTCATTTCACGATATTTCTCGTCATCGCCTTTGTCTATGGGGTGCTGGCCTGTGACCGCGCGGGGCGGGCATTGGGGGTGGCGGATCACGGGGCCATTGTCTGGGACGAAATCGTGCCTTTCTGGATCGTGCTGTTCCTGACGCCAGACACTCTGCTCTGGCAGGCGGCAGCCTTCTTGCTTTTCCGTTTTTTCGATATCGTTAAACCGCCTCCGGCCAGCTGGTTCGATCACCATGTCAAGAACGGGTTTGGCGTGATGATGGATGATGCCGTTGCGGCACTCTACACGCTGCTGGTGGTGTTTGCCGCGCGTAGCTTTTTGCCGGGCTGAGGGGGGCAGATGAGCGACTGCGCGGATGAACCATTGCGGGCATTGTCCGAAGCCGTGGGGCAGGCGTTGGGGAGGCGTGGCTGGCGACTGAGCTGCGCTGAATCCTGTACGGGGGGGCAGGTTGCGGCGGTCGTGACGGAAACGGCGGGGAGTTCCGCCTGGTTTGACCGGGGATTCGTGACCTATTCCAACGAATCCAAACAGGAAATGCTCGGTGTTCCTGCCGGGGTGATCGGGCAGCAAGGGGCAGTGAGCGAGGAGACGGTTCGGGCGATGGCCAGCGGCGCGCTGGCGCGTTCCCGGGCGCAGGTGAGTCTGGCTGTGAGCGGAATCGCCGGGCCGGGCGGGGCGACGCCTGGCAAGCCTGTCGGGACAGTCTGTTTTGCCTGGGCACTGTCTTTGGAGCCACTTCTCCTTTCCAGCGAGACACGATGCTTTTCCGGCTCGCGCGAGGATGTGCGCCGGCAGGCGGTTCGGCATGCCTTGGCGGGGCTGCTCCAGCGGCTGGGCTGTGACGGGGCTATGCCATAATCCGGGATAATTTTGACGGGAATTCACAGGGAGTGACGATGGCGATGGACGAGAACAAGAGCAAGGCGCTGCAGGCCGCACTGGCGCAGATCGAAAAGCAGTTCGGCAAGGGTTCGATCATGAAAATGGGCGAATCGCAGATCGAAAACGATTTGCAGACGGTGTCGACAGGTTCGCTGGGCCTCGATCTGGCACTGGGTGTGGGCGGACTGCCGCGTGGCCGTGTGGTGGAAATTTACGGCCCGGAATCTTCCGGCAAGACGACGCTGTGCTTGCATGTCGTCGCTGAAATCCAGAAAGCTGGCGGGGTGGCAGCCTACATCGACGCGGAAAATGCGCTTGACCCCATTTACGCCGGAAAACTGGGCGTGAATGTCGGCGATATGCTGATTTCGCAGCCGGATACCGGCGAGCAGGCCCTGGAAATCGCTGACATGCTGGTGCGCTCCGGTGGTGTGGATATCGGTGTCATCGATTCTGTTGCCGCACTCGTGCCGCGTGCGGAAATCGAGGGCGAGATGGGGGATCAGTTGCCCGGTTTGCAGGCTCGCCTGATGAGCCAGGCTCTTCGCAAGCTGACGGGCAACATCAAACGCACCAATACGCTGGTGATTTTCATCAACCAGATCCGGATGAAAATCGGTGTCATGTTCGGTAGCCCGGAAACCACGACTGGCGGCAACGCGCTCAAGTTTTATGCGTCCGTGCGTCTGGATATCCGCCGCACCGGCGCGATCAAGAAGGGCGATGAGGTGATCGGCAATGAAACCAGGGTCAAGGTCGTGAAGAACAAGGTGGCCCCTCCCTTCCGCGAGGCGCATTTCGACATTCTCTACGGCGAGGGCATCTCCCGCGCTGGTGAAATCATCGATCTGGGCGTGGAGCACAAAATCGTCGAGAAATCCGGGGCCTGGTATGCCTATGGCGGCGAGAAGATCGGCCAGGGCCGGGATAATTCACGCGAGCATCTGCGCGAGCACCCCGCCCTGGCGCGCGAAATCGAAAACAAGGTGCGCGCGGCGGTGGGTGTGACAGCACTGGCCGCCGGGGAAGAGGACGCAGGCGCGGCCTGAAAACCAGAGCCTTCCGGGAGGAGCGTTCATGGGCAAGTCCCCGCGTAATGCGTCGCCCTCCCTGCGCGCGCAAGCCATCCGCCTGCTGGCCCGCCGGGAACATAGCCGGGCTGAGCTGGCAGTAAAACTGGCCAGAAAGCAGGCGGAGAAAATGGCAGATTGCGCCTCTGCCATGACGGGCGGACACGAAGGGCCAGGTATCGACGAGGTGCTCGATCAGCTCGAACAGCTGGGCTTGCTGTCGGATGACCGTGCCGCGCAGTCTTATGTGCGTAGCCATGCCCGGCGGTTCGGGCGGGCGCGTTTGTTGCACGATCTGAGATCACGGGGCATTCCGGAGGCAATGATCGAGTCCAGTCTCGCGCAGGTCGGGCTCGGGGATGAACGGCAGCGGGCAAGGGCCGTGTGGGAGGCAAAGTTTGACGCAGCACCGGTGGATGCCCGTGAATGGGCGAAGCAGGCGCGTTTCCTTCAGGGGCGGGGTTTTTCCGTGGAGGTGATCCGCAGTGTGCTGAAAGATGTGGCGAAGGGGCGGGAAGAATACGATGAGTAAGTTGAGCGTCACGGGGCTACGCAAGAAATACAAGGCGCGCAGTGTCGTCAAGGATGTCTCGTTCGAGGTGGGCAGCGGCGAGGTCGTGGGCTTGCTCGGGCCAAACGGGGCGGGCAAGACGACTTGCTTTTACATGGTTGTCGGGCTGGTGGCGGCGGATGGCGGGGAAATCCGTCTGGAAAACGATGGGGAGGGGCACGTCGGGGCGACCAGTACGGGTAGTGCCAATTTGACTCATATGCCCATTCATCGCCGCGCGAAACTGGGCTTGTCTTACCTGCCCCAGGAGAATTCGATCTTTCGCAAGCTCAGCGTTGCGGACAATATCCGGGCCGTGCTCGAACTGCAGTCTTTGCGTGCCGAGGAGCTGGAAGATCGCCTGGATGTCCTGCTGCAGGAATTGCATATCACCTATCTTCGTGACCATGCTTCCATTTCCTTGTCCGGGGGGGAGCGTCGGCGGGTCGAAATCGCGCGCGCCCTGGCCAGCAACCCCCGTTTCATCCTGCTTGATGAACCCTTTGCCGGGGTAGATCCCATTGCTGTCATCGACATTCAGAAAATCATCCGTTTCCTCAAGGAGCGCGGTATCGGTGTGCTGATTACCGATCATAACGTGCGGGAAACATTGGGCATCTGCGATCGTGCCACCATCATCAATGAAGGAAGTGTGCTGGCGACGGGGCGACCGGACGAGATTGTCTATAATGAAAACGTCCGCCGGATCTATCTCGGCGAGAATTTCCGCATGTAGATTGCCGCCAGATCTGGCCAGCCTTGGGTCAGGGTCGGACCGATACCGGAACATGAAACAGACGCTCCAGCTCAAACTTTCCCAGCATTTTGCCCTGACGCCGCAATTACAGCAGGCGATACGTCTGCTGCAACTATCGACACTCGACCTGAATCAGGAAATCGGGCAGTCCCTTCAGAGCAACCCCCTGCTTGAGCTTGATGAGCCCGCGAATGATGGTGCGGGAAATTATCTTCGTGACAATGGCATGCCCGGCTCCGGGGAAGCCGCCCGTGAGGAGCCTGTATCGCGAGAGCGGGAGGAGGATGCCACGTCGTATGACGCCGGGGATGCGGCCCCGGTGCTAGCCCATGACTGGACGCTGGAAGGTGGCCCGGGAAAGCCTCGTGATGCGGAAGATGATGAGGGGGATCCGGCAGATTTTCAGAGCGTGCAGGTGAGCCTGCGAGAGCACCTTGGCGCTCAACTCGGCTTGATGCCGCTGGAGCCGCATGAGCGGCACATGGTCAGCCTCCTGATCGAGGCCCTTGACGAGGATGGTTATCTCGAACAGTCGCTGGATGATCTGGCCGACATGCTGATGGATGAGCTATCAACGGACACTGACTCCCGGGAAGAGGATGAAATCGGGCGGGAGGATCTGCTGGGCGAATTGAACATCGCCTTGCGTCGGCTGCAAAGCCTCGACCCTCCCGGGATAGGCGCGCGTTCGCCACAAGAGTGTCTGGCACTGCAGCTTCGGGGGAAACCTGCGTCAGCTGTGCGTGATCTGGCCATGGCTCTGGCTGAAAAGCATCTCGACTTGCTGGCTGCCCGGGACTTCATCCGCATCAAGCGCGCCTTGCGTTGCAACGACGATGCGCTGCGTGCGGCACATGCCCTGATCTGCACCCTGAACCCTCGTCCCGGCGCGCAATATGCCCGGCTGGAGACGCGCTACATCGTGCCTGACGTCATCGTTCGCAAGCAGCGCGGGAGCTGGACGGCCAGCCTCAATCAGGATGCCGTGCCGCGCCTGCGGATCAACCGCCTTTACGCGGGCATGCTTCAGGGAAAGCGGGGCGGCGGAAACGAGGGGCTGGCTGGGCAGTTGCAGGAGGCCCGCTGGCTCATCAAAAACATCAAACAGCGATTCGACACCATTCAGCGCGTGTCGCAGGCGATCGTCGACCGGCAGCAGTCTTTCCTCGATCATGGCGAGGTGGCCATGCGCCCGCTGACATTACGCGAAATTGCCGATACACTGGGGCTGCACGAGTCGACCATCTCCCGTGTGACTACCCAGAAATTCATGGCAACGCCGCGAGGCATCTTTGAACTCAAATACTTTTTTGGCAGCCACGTCGCTACCGATACCGGCGGGGCAGCCTCATCAACGGCGATTCGCGCCCTGATCAAGAAACTGGTTGCTGAGGAGAATGGCCAAAAACCGCTCTCGGATGCAAAAATCGCTGACATCCTCGGCGAACAGGGGCTTGTCGTCGCACGTCGTACCGTAGCAAAGTATCGCGAAGGCTTGGGCATCCCGCCCGCTAGTCTGCGTAAATCGCTGTAAGCTGCAGGTCGTTTCTAGTTTCAAGTTTCAATCCATCCCGTGTTACCTGACCAGGAGTCATCATGAACCTCAATATCACCGGCCATCATGTGGAAGTCACCCCCGCCATCAATGACTACGTCAAGACCAAGCTTGAGCGCGTGATCCGTCACTTCGACAATGTCATCAGTGTTCATGTCATTCTTACTGTCGAGAAACTGCAGCACAAAGCTGAAGTGACCCTGCGCGTCAAGGGCAAGGATATCCATGCGGACAGCATCGAATCCGATCTGTACGCGGCCATCGACACCCTGGCGGACAAGCTGGACAGGCAGGTCGTCAAGCACAAGGAAAAGGTTTCCAACCACGCGCACACGAGCCAGAAGCGCGAAACCGTCGAGTAAATCTGTCTCCGGTCGTTTCACTGAAAACAGCCGCCTCCTGTTCGAGGGTATACTTCGCGCTCTCTTGCAGACGACGGCTTTATTTCCTTGACGATGAACCAGATCGCCAGACTCCTGTCTCCTGAAGGCATCCTGCTCGACCTTGATGCGAGCAGCAAGAAGCGTGTTTTCGAACAGGCTGGCCTTTTGTTTGAAAATCTCCACGGTATCGCGCGAAGCACAGTGTATGACACCCTGTTTGCGCGCGAACGCCTGGGCTCAACCGGGCTCGGGCAGGGCATTGCCATCCCGCACGGACGCATCAAGGGCCTCAAGGATGCCCTGGGCGGTTTTTTACGCTTGTCCTCGCCAGTGCAGTTTGATTCGCCCGATGGCAAGCCTGTCATGCTGCTGTTTGTGCTGCTGGTTCCTGAAGCGGCCAATGAGCGGCACCTGCAACTACTTTCCGAGCTGGCGCAGATGTTTTCGGACCGGCAGTTCCGTGACCAGCTCGCCACAGCGGCGGATGCCCGTGCGGTGCACGAACTATTCATGAACTGGCAGGCTGATGCAAACGCTGACCGTCGCCCAGCTGTTTGACGCCAACCAGGAGCGTTTGCAGCTCGAATGGATCTGCGGCTCGATGAACGAGCCCATTTCCGTCCGGCAGACGGACGCCTCGCCTGCCGATCTCGTCGGCCACCTCAATCTGATCCACCCTGGCCGCATCCAGGTGCTGGGCGCGCCGGAAATCCGCTGGGCCTATGGCCGCCAGTCGGATCGCATCAATCACCACCTGACAGAAATCATCGCCTCGCGCCCGCCCGCACTGATCGTCGCGGATGCCTGTCCCTTGCCGGACATGCTGGGCGAAGTCTGCAAGCGCGGCGATACCCCCCTGCTTTCCACGCCACTGTCGTCGGCGACGGTGATCGATTCCCTGCGTCTCTACCTTGCCCGCCAACTGGCGGAAATGGCATCCCTGCACGGTGTTTTCATGGATGTGCTGGGCATGGGGGTGCTGATTACCGGAGAATCCGGCGTCGGCAAGAGTGAGCTTGCCCTGGAGCTCATTTCACGCGGCCACGGCCTCGTGGCGGATGACGTGGTCGAAGTCTCGCGCATCGCTCCGGATTCCCTGGAAGGCAAATGCCCGGAGCTGCTACGCGATTTTCTTGAGGTTCGTGGCTTGGGCCTGCTTAATATCCGCACCATCTTCGGCGAGACAGCCTGCCGTCGAAAGATGCGGCTCAAGCTCATCGTTCATCTGCAGAAAATGCAGGCAGGTGTGCCGGAAGCCGCGCGCCTGCCGCTCGATGCACAGTCCGAGAATATCCTGGGAGTATCCATCCGCAAGGTGGCTATTCCCGTGGCAGCGGGCCGAAATCTGGCCGTGCTTCTCGAAGCCGCCGTGCGTTCCACCATCCTGCAATTCCGTGGCATCGACAATATGCAGGAGTTCCTGGAGCGTCAGCAGCAGGCTTTGAGCAGCGACGATTTCAACTGATACCCCACAAGACCTTCTCCTCTGCACTGCCCGCCGCACGGGCAGCGGGGGCAGGGAGGTTTAGCCGCAGCCGGTATCCGGCGTTATTTCGTACCAGCGGGCCGATTCAGCATTTGCTCAAGACGATCGGTGGGTACAAAACCGGGAATGCGCTCGCCATTGGCCAGGAAAATGGTCGGGGTGCCACGAATCCCCAGCTTGTTGCCGAGCGCGACCACTTTTTCGATCGGCGCATCGCAGCTGCTGCCTGCGGGCGTTGCGTTCTCTGTCATCCAGCCAAGCCAGGCCTTGGAGCGATCCGGCGAGCACCAGATGGATCTGGATTTTTCCATCGAGTCTGGTGAGAGAATGGGATAGAGGAAGGTGTACATTGTGATATCGGTCATGCTGGCCATATCCTTGGCGAGCTTTTTGCAATAGCCGCAGTTCGGGTCTTCAAAAGTGGCGAAGACGCGTTTGCCATTGCCTCGCACGGTCTTGACCGCCAGTTCCAGGGGGAGATCCGAGAACTTGATGGCGGACAGCTTGTTGCGGCGTTCTTCCGTCAGATTCTTTTTGCCCTTGACGTCCATGATGTCGCCATGAATCAGGTAATTGCCTTTTTCATCAGCGTAAATCACATCGTTCCCCAGCCTCACCTCATACAGGCCAGGCACGTCAACCTTGCGGACTTCGTCGACCCTGGCTTGCGGGCCGAACAGGGTGCTGACCGCCTTTTTGATTTCGGCTTCGCCCGCATGGGCAGCGGTCAGGCCGGTGGCAAGCATGGCGAGACCGAGGGCAGTGGTGAGAGCTGGTTTCTTGAACATGAAAACTCCGCAGGAAAAATTAAAGGTGAAAAGGATGAAAGGATGCCAGCCTAGCCCAGCGCGTAACGAACCAGTCCGGCTTTCAGGGGGGGCAGGGCATTGGTCAGGTTCAGGCCGGTGTTTCGCAGCCAGGCCAGTGGTGAGGCAT
This sequence comes from uncultured Sterolibacterium sp., assembly GCA_964521075.1. Classification (GTDB taxonomy): domain Bacteria; phylum Pseudomonadota; class Gammaproteobacteria; order Burkholderiales; family Rhodocyclaceae; genus Sterolibacterium. The sequence goes on along the minus strand of CAZFPI010000006.1, from coordinate 1,474 downwards.
CCGGCAGAAATAAGCGCTGCAAGGCATGAGTCGCGGATTGTAGCGCGACGACTTCCTCGATACGCGCCCGTTCGTAGTGGCGTAACAGCCGTGCGTCGCCGCAGTCGATATGCGCGGGTTTGTCCAGGAGCACCCGGGCAAGAACCTTCGCATCCTGAAAGCCCAGATTGATGCCGTGGCCAGACAAGGGATGAATGGCGTGGGCCGCATCGCCAATCAGGGCCAGATGCGGCGCGATGGTACGGGGCGGGCGCATGAGCCTGAGCGGAAAGGCCGCAGGACGGGTAAGCAAGGTGATCTGGCCCAGCCGGTCTTGCCCTGCCCGGGCGACGCGCTGGCAAAGCTCGTTTTCGGGCAGATGGAGGAGTTCATCGGCATGTTTGTGAGAGGTCGACCACACCATGGAAAAACGTTGCCCGGGCAAGGGAAGCCAGGCCAGGATGCCGTCACGGCGAAACCACTGGAAAGCCGTGTGGCGATGTGGATGCTGGCAGGCGAAATTGGCTACCACCCCTTTTTGCTCGTAAGGCTTGAAATCTACAGCGATACCGGCAGCCTGCCGGGTCCAGGAATCAGCACCATCGGCAGCTACGATGAGCCGGGCAGTCAGAGTGTGGCCGTCATCAAGCGTCAAGCGTGCCGGAGCCTCCGGCGTGGCAAGATCGAGCGATTGCGGGCGGGCTGGGCAGAATAGTTCGAGATTTCCCTGGCGTCGAGCTGTTTCCCGGAGCTCGTTTTGCATCAGGGAGGACTCGATGATCCAGGCCAGTTCGCTGACTCCGCTCTCGTAGGCAGAAAAATCCAGCCGCCCGTGGGCATCGCCAGAAATTTCCATGGCCTGTACCGGCGTGATGCGTGCATCCGCGCTGGAGATGTCGAAATGTCGCCAGATACCGATTTCATCCAGAAAACGGGCATTCGACGGGCTGACGGCGTAGATGCGAGCATCCCATTCCCGGGCAGAAAGGGGCTGTGGAGCCTGGCCTTCGATCATCGCCAGCGAGAGGCCGCTGTTACGCAAGGCTACCGCCAGCGAGAGGCCCGCCAGGCCACCGCCAACGATGAGAACGTCAAAAGGTTTGGCTGTGTGGGCAGCGATGGGCAGAGTCATCGCCGCATTCTCGCGGAGTCTTTCCATCTTGACAAGGCTTGGCACAAGTCGCCATAATCCCGGGCTTGCTGGGTTGAACGGTCAGTCACTGCAGTGCGTGGCGTGTAGCGCGGGATGTGCTGCAGCTATTTTGCTGCAGCTATTTGCCAGAATAGTCAGGATTGACCAGTAAAACGCCAGGCAACGGTGATGTAGCTCAGTCGGTTAGAGCATCGGATTCATAATCCGGGGGTCGGTGGTTCAAGTCCACTCATCACCACCAGTATTTACAAGGGCTTACAGGTCGTTTGACTTGTAAGCCCTTTTTGTTGTGCGCCCGGCACGGGCGCACTCTTGTGGGTGCAAGTCCCACCGTAAGTTGAT
>CAZFPI010000005.1:178-49367 GCA_964521075.1 uncultured Sterolibacterium sp. | reverse complement strand
CCCTGCCGAGAGCCTGATTCGCCCATCCAAGCTATCTGCTGCTTGATCCCGTCAGTGCTGTGCCCGCGCTGTGCCCGTTAATATCCTCAACCTGCCTGGTCTGGATGTGGTGAATTTCCGGGAAACGTCGACTGATTCAGGTAGCCGCCCTTGAACTTGCGATCTGAATCGGTCGGGAATGTGCCGCTTACCCGCCGATATGTGGCCCGCCGCCGGTAAACACCGGGAGCAGGAGTTTGTAGGCCAGGGCGAGCGCGACGAGGAAGAGGATCCAGGGCAGGACTCCGGTTGCGCTGGATTTTCCCTTGGGACGGGCAGATGTCGTGCGTTGCCCGCCTGCTTGCGGACGTGTCGCGCGTGTCGGGGCATCGCCTACCGCGCCGGTCGCTCCCCAGACATCCGAGACGCCTTGTGTCAGACGTTTCTGGTCGGCCTGATCCACGACACGGAAGGCTTCGGCGAAGCTGATGTTCATCTGGCCCATCAGGGGGATGGCGCGGACTGTCTTGTTGAATTTGACGAGGAACATGATCTCGTCGGCCGCTTCCATCGGGAAGCCGCGCCGTGTCCCGCCGCGTGTGTCCATGAAGAGGCTATGGAGAAACTGGTCGCATTCGCCTGTCGCCCACATGGCCTGGATTTTTTTATGGACACCCGGAAAGGCTTCGAGTGCGGCTGCCGGGTTGGTGGCGGGCGTCACTTTCTTTTCGGGAGCCGCCGGGGCGGGGGCTTCTTCCTGAACCAGGGAGAGAGCCAGGCCGGAAGAGGGGCCCGGATCGAGCGTGAGCTTGTCGGATTCATTGTTTGTCATGGATCAGTGAGCTTTCTGCTTCAGCGGGGGCGTGGCGGGTAGATTCTTTTGGGCGGGGCTGGCTCCGAGGAGAAGGCGGAAGCGCACCTGGACTTCGTCGGCAACGACGGAGGTGTCCGACCAGACGCCTCCGCCGATGCCGTACTGCAGACGCTGGATAGGCAGCGTGCCTTCCAGCAGCATGTCCGTGCCTTCGCGTCGGGCCGTCAGGGGTACGAGGACTTCCCGGGTTTGTCCCTTGATGCTCATCTTGCCGGTGGCTTCGTAGCGTGTGCCGCCCAGCGGTTTCAGCCGGGTGGCAACGAAACTGGCGGCGGGGATTTCTTTCACGTTGAACCAGTCCCGGCCTTTGACTTCTTCGTTGGCTTCGGTGCTGCCTGCTTCGATGCTGGCCAGGTCGACATCGATCCGGGCACTGGCATCGTCCGGCTTTGCCGGGTCGAAGGCGATCCGGGCGATGAAGCGGGAAAAGCGGCCTTCGACGGACGCGCCCATCTGTTTGGCGACGAAGCGGATGCTGCTCTTTTCGGCACGAACCACGTTGTATTCCGCTGCCATGGCCGGGGATGCCAGGCCCAGGCCAGACAGACAGGCTGCCAGAAAAAGCGGGGAAAGCCTCATGGACGGCTCTTGGCGAGGAAGGGCAGCATGCGGATCAGAACGTCGTCCCGATCCTTGAAGTGATGCTTGAGGGAGGCCAGGATGTGCAGGGCGACCAGGGTGCAAAGGGCGTAGTTGCTGACTTCATGCAGGATGGCAAAGAGTTTGCCGATGTCTTCGTTGGCTTCGACGGGGCTGGGCATCGGCAGGATGCCAAACAGGACGAGGGGCTTGCCAAAGAAGGCACTCATCAGCCCGCCGGTGACTGGCGAGAGCAGCATGAAGAGATACAGTGCATGCGACATGCCATGGGCGATGCGCTGTTCTTTGGCTGACATGGCGGCAGGCAACGCGGGCGGGCGGTGTGTGGCGCGCCAGAAAAGACGGATGAAGATCAGCAGCAGCAGCAGGACACCCACGGATTTGTGCAGGGAGTAGAGCTGCAGTTTCTGGGGGCTTAGCGGCAGATCGTGCATATAAACTCCGAGCGGAATCATGCAGAAAATTCCGAGGGCTATCAGCCAGTGCAGAAAAATGGCAACGCCGGTGTATCGCGGGGTTGATGAATCTGACATGCAAGGGCTCCCGATAAAAATATGTCCTGCCGGGACGGCATTAGTCCCGAAGTATATCCGGCTGCCCTTGATTGTCGAGGGGGGCAGGGGCTATGCGAACATCGTTCAGGAGGCGAGCGCGTTGGCGATCCGCACATAGTCGCCCACGCTCAGGTCTTCGGCACGCGCGGTCGGGGCGATGCCAAGCAGCGTTAGCTCATTTTCGGCAATCAGCTCGCGCAGGGTGTTGCGTAGCATTTTTCGTCGCTGGCTGAAGGCTGCGGAGACAACGCGGGCAAACAGGATTTCGTCTTTCGCGTGCCGCTGGCAGGCAGGCAGAGGGGTCATGCGAACGATGGCGGAGTTGATTTTTGGCGCGGGGGTGAAGGCCGTGGGTGGGACGATGAAGAGAAGCTCCATGACATAGCGGTACTGGAGCATCACCGAAAGACGGCCATAATCGCTGCCGCCGGGCTGTGCCACCATGCGCTCGACGACTTCTTTCTGGAGCATGAAATGCATGTCGCTCACCTGGTCGGCGTAGCAGGACAGGTGAAACAGCAGCGGGGTGGAGATGTTGTAGGGCAGGTTGCCGACGATGCGAAGGCTGTTGTTTTCTCCGGCGAGCTGGCCGAAATCGAAGGCCAGGGCATCACCTTCATGGATGGTGAGGCGTTCGGGCGAAAAACGCTGCTTGAGGCGGGTAATCAGGTCGCGGTCGATTTCGACGACGTGCAGGTGGCGGAGAGTGTCGAGAAGGGGGGTTGTCAGCGCGGCAAGGCCCGGGCCGATTTCAACCATGCGGTCATCTGGCCGGGGGGCGATGGCGGCGACGATATCCGAGATGATGCCTTCATCATTCAGGAAGTTCTGGCCAAAGCGGCGGCGCGCCTGATGCGGCCGGGTCATGCGGCCATCCGGGAGGCTGACAGCGAAAAGGCCAGATCAACGGCGGCATGGAGGCTGCGATGATCGGCGCGTCCCGTACCGGCCAGATCGAGGGCTGTGCCATGGTCGACCGAGGTACGGAGGATGGGCAGGCCGAGCGTGATGTTGATGCCGTCTTCAAAAGCGGCGTATTTGAGGACGGCCAGCCCCTGGTCGTGATACATCGCCAGCTGGGCGTCGGCTCCTGCCAGCACCCTGGCCGTAAAAAGCGTATCCGCTGGCAGCGGGCCGACGAGGTTCATGCCTTCTGCGCGTAGCCGCTCAAGCACCGGGGTGATGACTTCGATTTCCTCTCGTCCCATGTGCCCGCCTTCACCTGCATGGGGGTTCAGCCCGGCTACGAGGATGCGCGGCCGGGCGATGCCGAATTTTTCGACGAGATCCTGGTGGAGGATGCGGATCGTCGCGGTGAGTTCTTCTTGCGTGAGCGCGTCGGGAACGGCCCGGAGCGGAAGATGGGTGGTGGCCAGGGCCACGCGCAGCCCGGCTCCGGCGAGCATCATGACGACACGCGGCGTGCCGGTGCGTTCGGCGAGATATTCGGTGTGCCCGGTGAAGGCGATGCCGGCATCGTTGATGATGCCCTTGTGCAGGGGGGCAGTCACCATGGCAGAAAATTCTCCCGAGCGGCAGCCGTCGATGGCCCGGTCGATGAGTTCGATCACATAGGGGGCATTGGCGGTGGCCAGTTGCCCGGCAGTGGATGGGGCGCGCAGGGGAATGTGGCGGATATCGAGACGGGCGGCGATGTTGTCGAAATCGAGCGAAAGCTGTGCGGCGCGTTGCGCCAGCAGATCGCGGTCCGCGAGGAGGGTAATCTGGCCGGCGCATTCATGCCGGGCCAGCGTCAGACAGAGCTCGGGGCCGATACCGGCGGGCTCGCCGCTGGTGATGGCAATCCTTTTCACTTTTCGTCCAGACGCATCTCGACGTAAGCACGGTCACGAATCTGGCGCACCCAGTCCTGATAGGCTTCGTCGAGCTTGCTTTCACGGATCGCCTGACGTGCTGCCATGCGCTGGCGTTCTACCGAGGCGGTTTCGATCCGGCGGTCGAGCACCTGGATGATGTGCCAGCCAAAAGGGGATTTCACGGGCGCACTGATTTCGTTTGCTTTCAGTGCGTCCATGGCGCGTTCGAATTCGGGTACGGTATCCCCTTCATAAACCCAGCCCAGGTCTCCTCCCTTGGCAGCGGAGAGGTCGTTGGAATTGGCGCGGGCCAGCTCGGCAAAATCCGTGCCGTTGTCCAGCCGTTCCTTCAGGAGATTTGCCTTGCGGCGAGCTTCGGCATCGGGAACCAGTTCGTTGACCTTGATGAGAATGTGCCGCACATGAGTCTGGCGCAGCGGTTTGACCGATTTGCCAGCCGCCGAGCGGTCGATCAGTTTGATGATGTGAAATCCGGCGGGGCTGCGGAGGATGCCGCTGAGTTCTCCCTTTTTCATGTTTTTTGCGGCTTCGGCGTAGATGGCTGGCAGGCGGTCGAGCGAACGGGCATTCAATATGCCGCCGCTCATGGCATCCGGTGCATCGGAAAAGCTCGCGGCTACCTGGGCGAAGTCATCGCCACGTTTTAACTGGAGCAAGGCCTGCTCGGCGCGGCCACGCACCCGGAGGAGCTGTTCGGGGCTGGCCTGGTCGGAGATACGCAGCAGGATATGGGCCAGCACATATTCTTCCCCGCCGACCGAAGTGGCGACGGGAGTGGCCAGATAGTTGTCGATTTCGGCATCGGAGATGTTGATGCGGTTATCGACTTCCCGTTCGCGTAAGCGGCTGAGGGTGATTTCATTACGGATTTCCTCGCGGAAATTGCTCCAGACGATGCCGTCCTTTTCGAGTGCTGCGCGAAACTCCGGCACACTCATCTTGTTGGCCTCGGCCACGCGCCGCAGGTACGCGTCGAGCTGGGTGTCATCCGCGTGGATGCCGGATTCTTTGGCCATCTGGAGCTGGATGCGTTCGTTGATGAGCCGGTCGAGCATCTGGCGTTCCAGGATGCTGCGCGGCGGAAGCTGGGTTCCTTGTCCATTCAGCTGGTGTTCGATGGCAGCCGTTCGTGTATTGAGCTCGTTGAGCGTGATGGCTTCGTCATTGACGACGGCCACGATGCGGTCAGCAATCGTGGCAGCAGGCGGTACTGCCCGTGCCGGCAAAACTGCTGCCATCAGCAGCATGAAGGCGATCATCAGAAAGGAGGGCTTGGATTTCATGGTGATTCCATCGAAAGTAACAGGAGCTGCGTTATCCGTGGGCTCAAAAAAGCCGGGAGACTGGAGGCTGATATGCGTCAGGGCGGGTCAGTTGCCGCCGAAGACGGGATCTGCCGCAGGTTGTGTGAGGTGGCCATAACCGGGGATGCTGCGTTTGAGCATGTCCAGCGGGTTCGACCCGATATTGGAAAAACCGTTGAGCTCCAGCTGGATGAAAAAGGCGGTGCTGGAGTCGCCCGTCGCCGTGGCGATGCGTTGCAATACGATGCGAGAGGCCCAGCAGTCGGCATTGTATTCGAGGCCACCAATGGCTTCGATGAGGCGGCGATCGGCAAGCGAGTAGTTGTAACGCCCCACGCCCGACCAGCCTTGCCAGAGATGCCATTGCCCGGCCAGGTCGATCTGCTTGATGCCATTGGCTGTGCCGGTCTGGTCGCGGTTATAGCGATAACTGGCCGAGAGGGCCTTGCCTGAACTCGGGTTGTAACGCACGCCCGCTGAAAGGCGTTCCATCCGGCTGTCGCGCGGGTTGTATTGCAGGCCGCTGTCGATGAGGATGCCGTGGCCAATGTTTCCTGTCAGCGCGGCAAGATAATCCGCTGTTTTCGAGGCGCGCGGCGTCTCGCCCGGCAGGGTGACTTCCTGGTTCTTGAAGTAATACCGCTGCCCTACTGCGCCACGCAGCAATTCGGCACCGCTTTGCGGGTCGATCAGCCGCGAGGTTACGGCGGCGGTCAATTGGTTGGCATCGCTGATGCGATCGCCGCCCGTATATCGGTTGTCCGAGAAAATCTGGGCAAAGTTGAAATCCGCCACACCGGAATCGAAAACCGGAATCTGCTGCTGGTCGCGGGCGGGAACGCGCAGATAGAAAAGCCGGGGCTCCAGCGTCTGTGTCATGGAGCGTTCGCTGATCTCGACGGGGCGTTCGAACACCAGCCCGCTATCGACACTGAAGATCGGTACATTGCGGGTCAGGCGATCGGGGGAGCCTGCCGTCTGGCGTTCGAGGTGGTAAGTCGTCGAGCTCAGTGCCAGGCTCGGTGTGACATAAAAGGCCGCCGTCTGCAGGGGCAGGGAGACTTGCGGCTTGAGTGTTGCGCGCGAGCCTCCGATCTGGGTGGGGTGAGCGAAATTGACGAATTCACCGCGCATGGCCAGAAGCGCGCCCAGGGGGAGATCGGCGCGTGTGGCGTTCAGGGTGATTTGCGGCAGGCGGCGATAGGGAATGGCGACGGGGGGCAGGGCCGGGTCCTGCAGTGTCTGGAAGTTTTGCGCCATGATGCTGGCACTCCACCAGGTGGAGGCGTAGCTCAGCGTTCCTTGCCTGAGCAGGTTGTTCTGCGCGATGTTGGTGATCCGGGAAGAAAGATCGGTGAAATAGGTGTCGTCGGAAACCCGGTTGAGGTTCAGGTTGCCGCTGAAGCCCAGCCCGAAATTCTGGTTGTGCAGGAAGGAGATGCTGCTGCGCTCCATGCCGGTGACGGTGTCTTTGGGGAGCCATTCACCCTGCAGGCGGCCGTTGTGGTTGAAGTCGAGGTAACGGAACTCGCCATTCAGGGCCAGGCCGCGCTTGGTCATTGCGCGTGGGGCAATGGTGGCATCCATGTCCGGCGCGATGTTGATGAAGTAGGGAACGGTGAATTCCAGCCCGCTTTTGCTGGTCGTGCCCAGCGTGGGGGCCAGAAAGCCGCTCTTGCGGCGGTTGTTGAGCGAAAAGGTCAGCCAGGGGGAATACAGGATGGGCACATCCTTGAAGACCAGCGTGGCATCGCGCGCCTCGCCGGTTTCTTCGATGTAGTTCAGTGTCATGTCCCCCGTCCGCGCGAACCAGGCAGGGTCATTCGGGCCACAGGTGCTGTAAGTCGCTTCGGTCAGACGGTAAAGATCCTTGCCTTCGAAATCGAGCCGTTTTGCCTGGCCGCTGCCCGTGGTGACTCGGGGAGTTTGGCTTGCCTGGGTTGGCGAAGCCGTGGAAACGGCACGTTTGATCGAGTATTTCGGGGTTTCAAAAAAGCCGATGTTTTCGTCGATCTTCAGCTTCAGATAGGGGCCGGTAATGACCGCATCATTTTGCGTCAGGCGCACATTGCCGGTAGCCTCCACCTCGTTTTCCGTTTCGCGATAGACCAGCCGGTCTGCAAACATCAGGTTGGTGTCCTTGCGAAGGCGGACATTGCCTTCGGCCACCATTTCATGATCGTTCTGGCCGGAAATGCGGTCGGCCTCCAGGTAGGCGGGCAGGGAGGGTTTGTCCGGGGAGGCTGCCTTGTTCGTCGCGAGCGCGGACGCCGGGAGTCCGAAGCAGCTCAGGGCCAGCAGGGCATCGCGCCAAAAGGAGGTCATGGAGGGGGGGCTGAACGGCCGAAGACTTCCGGTGTGGCGGAATCAGGCGGCGCACTGTGGTCAAATAACGTAATTTTCCATTCTATCATCGGCCTGCTACCAGACGCCCCGAACGACATTCTCATGGAACGACAGTCCCAAATCACCGACTGGCTTCGCCAGATGGCCCCCGCCGCCGGATTCACGCTGGCTCCCGCTTCTGCCGATGCCAGTTTTCGCCGTTATTTCCGGGTGACTTACCACGATGGCCAGACACGGGTCGTCATGGATGCTCCGCCCCCGCATGAGGATTGCCGCCCCTGGCTGAAAGTGCAGCAGCTTTTCGGGGCGGCGGGCGCGCATGTGCCGGAAGTGCTGGCGCAAGACACGGAACGGGGTTTTCTGCTGCTGTCCGATCTTGGCAATACGACCTATCTGTCTGCCTTGCAGGCGAACCCTCCGGAGGCCGAAACACGCCGCCTGTACGGGGATGCGACCGATGCGCTGATAAAAATCCAGAAGGCCAGCCAGCCTGGCATCCTGCCGGAATACGACCGAGCCCTTTTGCTGCGCGAGCTCATGCTCTTCCCCGAATGGTATGTGGAGCGGCATCTGGGCAAGGTGCTGAGCGAGGCCCAGCGTCAGGTGATGGATCAGGCTTTCGAGCGCATCCTGGCCGCCAATCTTGGTGAGCCGCAGGTATTCGTGCACCGCGATTACCACGCCCGAAACCTGATGCTGCTGGATGGCTGCGGCCAGAACAATCCTGGCATCATCGACTTCCAGGATGCCGTCTATGGCCCGATCAGCTATGACCTCGTCTCGCTGTTCAAGGATGCCTATGTCGAATGGGAAGAAGAACAGACACTCGACTGGCTGGTGCGTTACTGGGAAAAAGCCCGCCGCGCCGGGTTGCCGGTGCGCGCCGATTTCGGCGATTTTCACCGTGACTACGAATGGATGGGCGTGCAGCGGCACATCAAGGTGCTCGGCATTTTTGCCCGTCTCTACCATCGTGATGGCAAGGATGGCTACCTCAAGGACATGCCGCTGGTGATGAAATATCTGCGTCAGGCGGCAGACCGTTACCGTGAGCTGGGGCCCTTCCTGAAACTGCTCGATGAGCTGGAAGGTGTTACGCAGGATGTGGCTTACACGTTCTGAATTTTCAGAACCAGCCTCGTCCCCGGGCCCATTGCAGCAGCTTCAGGCCGATGCCGGTACTCGCGTTGGTGCCGGGGCTCGGGGCTGCGGATTGCAGTCGTCGCAGGGTTTGCCAGAGGAACCACCCCCGCCGCAACCAGCGGAATGCAGCGCGGGGGCGCGCCACCAGCAAAGCTGTCGCAACGGCAACCGGCAGGGCAGGGTGACGCTTGAGCCAGCGCGCACCCAGCTGTATCCGGTCAGCTACGGCGAACAGGGGGAGAAGCGGGCGAGTTTGCCCGGCAAGGGCTTGGCGCAACTGCGCGCTTTTCATCAGCAGCCGCTGCTTTTTCAGTGCCAGCGCGATGCGCCGGTCAGTCGTGTCCATTGGTTTGCGGGGCAGAGGCGGGCGCGCCTTGCAAGGCCGCGCGATCCAGGGCCAGCTCGCCCAGGCTGCTGCTGAACAGCGACGCATCGCGCTTTAACAGGCGGCGCGCCAGGACGAGGGCCACGATGCCGCTAGCCAGGAATAGTGTCGTAAAACTGCCGATCACCAGCAGACGGTGCGTTTCCCAGAAGAGTGCCGTTAAAAACACCGCCAGCATCACCAGGCCAAAGCTGAGGAAGAAGAACGCTGCCGCGCCATAGAGCAGGAGACTTAGCAGGCGTTCCCGTTCCTCTTCCAGCTCGACGACCAGCAAAGCCGCGCGGGTCTGCAGCAAGCCCAGTGTCGTGCCAAGCAGCGCGCGCAACGTGGCCAGCAAGCCCGTGCCGGAAGAGGCGGTGTTCATGTCTCGTGAAGGTGGCGATCAGCGGCGGCCGACGAGCAGGCCGATCAAAAAGCCCACACCAGCCGCGATGCCCACCGAGCTCCAGGGGTTCTCATGCACATAGTCGTCGGCCGCGCGCCCGGCTTCCTTGGCGCGGGCGATGACCACGGCTTCGGCATCGGCCAGTTTGGCTTTGGCCGATGCCAGGTGTTCTTGTGCCCGGCCACGAATTTCGGCCACCTTCTCGCCCGCCTGCCCGGCTGTGGCACGCAGCAGCTCTTCGGCATCAGCAACGACCACCTTGAAATCGGCAATCAGTTTTTCCTTGGTGACATCGGTCATTTCAGTCATTTGAATCTCCTTGGAGGAAGGTAAAAAATTCGCGGCAATCTGAACCGGAAAGCCATGGTCTGGCAGCACCACGGCTGAACTGACGAAGACTAGCCGCAATTGACGTGGGAGGCAATGCCCGGGCGCATGTCCTTGCCCTGTTTTACCCGGCCCTGACCTCCTGCTCTTCTCATCCGTTTCAATCCAAGCCAGCAGCCCAGCAGCACCACGCACCCACCCGCCAGCGACAGGAGAATGACCACGCCATCACGCAGCACAGGCCAGACCAGCAGCGGCGGAAAATCAAAACGATGCAGGCCGTGATAGAGCCAGCGGCGCGTTACGCTGTACCGGTTGACCGCATGGACAATCTGGCCACTCGACGGATCGAGATACAGACGCGTCGCATCAGGATCGGAAAATTGCAGACGCAGCACCGGAAAGCGGCGCGGAATGTGGCGAAGTGAATAGTATTCGTCATCCGGCCCGGTGAGCCACTCTCCCGAACGGGCAAATTGTGGCAGTACAGCGGCCGCCGCCTTCAGAAGTTCATCTTTCCCGAAAGCTGTTTGTAAGCCTCCGCCACGATTCAGCAAGCGGACACCCATTACCCGTCCATCGCCATCAAAATCTCCCTTCAGCCTCAACCACGAGACGCCGCCGACATTCAACCATTCGACCGAGCGCGTCCCCGTGGGCAACAAGGGGCGTTCATCCAGGCTCACGGCATCGAAAGTTTTTCCAGCCATCTGCTGACGCATCTCCTGGGTATGGACGCCGCTGCCCCAGCCAAACGGCGAGAGGGAAAGCCAGCCACTCAGCAGCCAGGTCACGATGAATAGACCTGCACCCAGCCCCATCAGGTGATGCCAGCGTTTTGTCCATTCCCGATAAGGCGTGAGGCGGCCACCCTGATAGCGTTTTTTCAGACGCAAACGCAAGCGATCTACACCTAGCCACATGCCGCTCAAGGCCGGAATGAAGGCTAGTGCGCTTAGCCACAGCACCAGTTGCCGCCAGAGCTCCGGCTGCTCGCGCAGCGGAGTGAAATAAACCCAGTGCACAACGCTGCCGACCCAGTTCCAGATGCGTTCGGCGCGATGTGTTTCGAGCACCACTTCCCTGCTGTCACGCGACACATAAACCTCTCGCCCATCCACCAGCTCCACCCGATAGAGTGGACGCCAGGCCTCGTAGCGACGCGAAACCGTCCATTGATCCCGTTCGATGGGAACAATTTGGTGCACTGCACCGCCCCGCAAGGCGAGAGTATGAGCGGCCGCCTGCCTCGCATCCAGGGGCTCGACCCTGTGGCCGTTTTCCGCATTGACCACCCACCAGCGGTTTTCCGCCAGAAAGCGATACACCGCAAATCCAGGCTCGGCATCGAGGCGAACCGCCTTCGGCCAACCTGCGCGCCCCAATGACTGCCAGGCAGCCAGCGGTGTCACCTGCGGTTTTCCAGATGGGATGGTCGGCAGAAAATTCAAACGCTGATCCTCGCTCAGATGAGGGTAGGCCACAAAAAGCATGACCAGCCCGGAAAGAAACCACAGCAGGACCAACAGCCCCAGCGCGATCCCCAGCCAGCGGTGGGTCAGGTGCAGGATACGAAGCAGGCGGGCCATATCAGAACTTCACTTCGGCCACGAGCTCGAACCGCCGCGACTCACCCAGAATGAACTGATTGTTGTAGGTGCGTGCGGCATAAACCTTGTCGGCCAGATTGCGCCCCAGCAGACGCAAAGTCGTATCAGGCCGAACCTGCCAGGCAAGGCTTGCATCGAACACCGTGTAAGGGTCAAGACGCAGGCTGTTGGCATTGTTGGCGTAACGCTTGCCCACATAACGCGCGCCCAGCGACGCCTGCCATGCCCCCTGGCGATAGTGCCCCCAAAGATTGGCGACCTGCTCTGGCACATCGGCTGGCGTGTTGCCGGCGCGTGCGCCGCTTCGTTCATTGAGCTGGCTGAACTGCGCATCGAGCACTGTCACATTGCCTTCAAACCGCCAGCCACGCCACGGCATGACAGCGGCTGAAAGCTCGATCCCTTGCGAATACTGGCTACCGCCCTGAATGGACAGCGCGGCGTTATTCGGGTCACGGGTAATGATGTCGTCCTTGTTGATTCGATAGACTGATGCTGTCCATTCCCCCAGCCCACCGGCCAGCTTCTGCTTTAGACCGACTTCCATCTGCCGCCCGCGGCTCAGCTTGAAATCGGCATTGGCCAGATTCAGGGTAATCAGGGAAGTTACAGGGTCATAGCCGGTGGCCAGCTGGGCATAAAGGCTGGTATCCGGCGTCAGGAAATGGGTCAGCCCCAGTCGCCAGGATGTGCCGCGCAGTGTGCGACTGAAATCGGTGCCCGCCACCAGCTCATCGCGATCGATGGCGGCCCGGTCATGGCGCACACCGGCCAGCAACAGCCAGCGTTCATTCCATTGCCAGGCATCTTCCGCATACAGCGCGTGCATCGTGGTTGTGGTGTCCAGCTTGGGACGAGTAACATCCGGGCTGGTCCAAAGCCCATGCACCGGGTTGGCAATACTCACGCTGGACGCGCCACCATAAGGCGAATTGTTGATGTGACGGAAATTGACGTGCGCCGGCTCCCAGCCAAAAACGGCACGATGCTCTCCTTGCTTCAACAGTGCCTCGAAACGATTGCCGGTCTGCTCCAGCTCATGTTCGATATGCAGATAATCGCTGCGATCCACCCGATTGGCCGCCAGATTTAATTTATAGTTTTCGATATTGACCCAGCGTCGCTTCGATTCGAGCCGATACAGCTCGTTGCGCAGTGTCCAGGCCTCGTTCACCTGCCACTCGGTGCGCGCCCGCAAACGAGTGTCGGCATAACTAATATCGGCATCTTCGGCGTTGTAATTCTCATGACGCAAGGCCGGCACGATGCGGCCATTGTCATGCGGCGTACCCCAGTATCGTTCCGGATGCTGCACGCTGTAATCGGCAACCAGATCAAACCGGACATCATGACGCGGTTGCACGCGAAGCTGGCTCAGCAGCTTGCCACCACGCGCCTGGCCCAGATCACGTTCGCCCTTTGTGTGGACGCCATAAGCATCAAGACGATAGCTGGCAATCTCCCCCAGCGCACCCGTGGTACCAGCTCCCAGACGCACGAGGCTGTCCGTCCCTAGGGCCGCCATGAATTCCTGTGCACGCACCCGGCTGGGCTCCTTGCGCACGGCATTGACTGTCGCACCCAGCGTCCCGCTGCCATAAACCACGGAGGACGGGCCGTGCAGTACCTCAAGCCGTTCATAGCCCCAGGCACTATCTGGGTAATTTTGTGTTCCCGAGCCCGTCTGAATGCGGATGCCGTCTTCGGCGATGCCGACCGAATTCGTGCCGGTATAACCCCGCGCCGAATAAGATAGCCCGCCCGTCCCGCCAGAGCCTATGTCGGTAATGCCGGTGGCGCGGGTTACTGCCTGGCGCATCTGAAAATCGCCGCGCTCCTCCAGTTGTGAAGCGTCCAGTGAGCTGACACTGGCTGGAAGTGCGCGAATCGGAATCCCGGTACGACTGGCCGTGTTGCTGGCCCGATCCAGGCCCAGCGTGGCCTGATCTCGCACAGCGGAAATTTCTACTTCTCCCAAATGGGTCTGTGCCGCAGCGATCCCCGACAGGCTACTGGCCATCAGCAAAGCCAGCGGCCTGAGCACGCCGGGAAACGGAAAGGAATGAACAAAATGATTCTGTCTCGACATGATTGAAACCCCAGATTCAACCTTCTGCCTGCCGATGACGAACAATGCCTGGAATCAAAGCCCGAAATGGACTTCTCCGCCATGCAATCCCGCCACCCGCAACCCCGCAGATGGTGTGTTGAAAACGCCTTTCAAACTTTGAAAGGCAAGAAAGCAATCGGCCGGTCTCCGGGCTCGTCGGATTTGAATCACCGCCTTCCCGTGTCGTCCGCGCATCCTGAATGGATCACGTGATGGCACAGTGGCTGACGATCCGCGCAAGCGCATCGTCCTGGTCATTCCACACCGACTTACCGTTGCGGGGGCAGCCGAGGCATGGGCCGTTCATGACGAACGGCAGGCACCTCGTTCCCGTTTCACCCGACGACTCGCATCGCCAGGCACCGATTGCACAATGTGCGCACCCACCCGTCCTGCAAAAGCTATTCCCTGGCCTCACCCTCCTCGGTTTGTACCGCTGCTTCATGCGCCCGGTTGAGCACATCCTGGATATACGCCTGCGGCAGACGATGCTGCGCCGCCAGTTCGGCCAGACTGCATCCTGCCGCCTGGTCGGCCTGCAGGCTCGCGACCCAGCCCTGCAAGCCGCTGGAAAGCGAACGGCCGGCCTGCTCGCCCTGGTGGGTATTGCGCTCGCCATCGGACACAGCGTATTTGTTGGCATAACCACGCGGCGTGACCATCAATCCGTGTCGGATGAAGGTATTGGAATTGCCGATCAGCACAGTGGTGAGCATGCCGATCTCAGCCTCGGCCATTTTGTCCAGCGTCGTGAGTTCGATCCGCTGTTTGGGGCGGAAGCCGGATTTGACGATGGCCACCGGCGTCTGCGGATCGCGGTGGCGCAGGAAAATCTGTTGCGCTTCCACGATCTGCTGGGCACGCCGGCCACTCTTCGGGTTGTAGAGTGCCACCACGAAATCCGCATAAGCCGCAGCCTCCAGCCGCCGGGCGATGGTGGGCCAGGGGGTGAGCAAGTCGGAGAGGGAAATCGCGCAAAAGTCGTGCGTGAGCGGTGCGCCGACCAGGGCCGCGCAGGTGTTGAGTGCCGATGCCCCGGGAATGATCTCGACCCCGATGGGCGAATCCGGCGTCCAGCCTGCCTGGAACAGCACTTCAAAGGTCGGCCCTGCCATGCCATACACGCCGGCATCTCCCGAGGAAATCAAGGCCACACGCTTTCCTTGTGTTGCCCGTTCCAGGGCTTCGATGGCGCGGTCGAGCTCCTCGGTCATCGATTTTTTGATGACCTCCTTGCCTTCGAGCAGATCGGCGACCAGACGGATATAGGTGACATAGCCGATGACGGTATCGGCTTCGGCAATCGCTGCCCGGGCGCGCGCTGTCAGGTGTTCCTGGCTGCCCGGGCCCAGCCCGACCAGCATGATCTTGCCGGCTTGCGGCACATTTTCAACGGTATTCATCCAGGGATCCTTGCAATGGAAACAGTGGCATTTCGTCCATCTTCACCGCGCAGGCGATGTTTTTCGACGAGCAGATGCGTGAGATCAACTCCGGCTCCGGCGCACAGCAGCGCGGCGGCTTCGGCAACGGAAGGCGTGCCGGTGTAACGACGAACGGTTTCGGAAGGATTGGGCACGTTCACCCGTGCGAGCTCACACGCCGGGTAAAAACGGATGGGCCAGCCCGCCGCTTCGACGACGGCGTTCAATCCAGGCTCATCCGCCTTGAGGTCGATGGACGCCACGGCTTGGACATCCCCAAACGTCAGGCCGACAGAAGCCAGTGCTTCCTGAATGGCCTGATGCACCGTCTGCGCCGGGGTGTTGCGGTCGCAGCCCAGTCCCAGTGCAACCTTCATTGAGCCTCCTCCGGCGGGCGGTAGTGAATCCAACGTCCCGCCAGGCGACGGGCGAGGGCTTCCGGCATGGGGCGGTGGCTGATCCAGAGCACGGCAGCGTACTCATACAGACTGTCCGTCAGTGCCGACAGATTCGGGAGAGCGTGCAGATTGCCCGGCAGCGGGCCGCTGCGGCCATTGGCGTGATGACGCCACCAGTCCTTGCTCCCGGATTCTTGCACCAGTGCAATGGCCTCCTCATTGACCATGGCCGCGCTGCATCGCACCAGCGTGTCGTGGTCGGCCTCCACGCGCCAACCCAGCTCCCGGCCCAGTAGGTCGACCGCCAGCGTGGCACGGGCATCTGAAGCCGTCGTCAGAACGGGGGTGGCCGACAGCACGCGCGCCACTTCCCCGGCCAGATGATTGGCTCCGCCCTGATGGCCGGAGAGCACCGGAATCACGAAACGCCCCGCTTCGTCCACCACGAGGATGGCCGGATCGCTTTCCTTGCTGTGCAGATGCGGCGCAATCAGACGCACCACCGCCCCCAGCGAAACCACGAACACGATGGGCTCGCCCGCTTCAAACAGGGCCGGAACCTGATCGCCGAGCTTTCCTTCGTAAGCCAAAACCTGCGCGCTCAAGGATTCGGCCTGAGTGCGGAATTTTTCTGGCACATGCAGGACGGACTCCGGAAAGGCTGCGGCCAGCCGGGCCGCCAGCGCGATGCCGTGCCGCGTCATTGCGACAAGCGAAAGCCTCATGCCGGCTCACCCTTGCGTCGTCGGCATCCTCGGCGCAGCTCGCCCCGAATCCGCCTGGGGTTCTGGATCAGCATCAGCGAAAGATAATGCGCCGCATCGCCCCGAAGCAGGGGCATTTCCCGCACGACACGCTCACCGGGTGCGCCGACTTTCTCGACGAATACCGCGTCTTCAGTCAGCCCGCGCCGGTCAAGCAGATCGAGGACTTCCTCCAGTTGCGGCTTGATTTTCAGCAGGGCCAGGGTATCGAATTCATCCAGCAGGGCATCGATGACGTCCACACCATAGGCTGCCGGGATGACCGCGAAGGTTTCATCCTCCTCGGCCAGCGTCACGCCCGCCGCCGCTGCGGCCGCCGCAAAGGAAGACACGCCGGGAATCGTCTCCACCTCGATCAGTGGCTGGCGTTCGCGCACGACGCGGGCAAGATGCCCGAAAGTGGAAAAGGTCGAGGCATCGCCCTCGACGAGAAAGACCAGATCCCGCCCTTCGGCCAGCAGGGCCAGCGTCTGCTCCGCTGCCCGCGCCCAGGCCCGCGCGAGGATGTCTGCATCGCGCGTCATGGGAAAAACGATGGGCACGGCATCTTCCGGCACATCCAGCCCACCCCGCTCCACGATGGACAGGGCATAAGACGCCGCCTCGGCCTTCTTCACCGGGTAAATCCAGCGCGCGCCGGATTGCAGCACCTCCCAAGCGCGGCGGGTGATGAGCTGCGGATCCCCCGGCCCAAGCGATGCGCCGATCAACCGTCCAAAATTTTTTGTTTCCATCAAGCCTCTTCCTTTTGCCTTTCATGAGCTCCATCTGCCATCCAGGCCGTCACCACCCATACCGGGTTCTGTGCCGCCATGCGGTGCATGTCGAGAATGGGCTGGCTGCGGCTGGCCTGAAGCTGCACCACCTCCCAGCCTGCTCCCAGTGCTTTCAATGTGCCGGTGGCCGTGGCGAGGTTTTCCAGTGTGACGAAATTCATCACCAGCCGCCCCTGTGGACGAAGCCGCCGAAGGATCATTTCGATCAGGCCCGCCAGTTCGCCGCCCGAACCGCCGATGAACACGGCATCCGGATCCGGCCAATCCTCCAGAGCGGAAGGGGCCTTGCCGTGATGCAGCGTGTAGTTGCTCACCCGAAACTTCCGCGCATTCGCGCGCGCATTGACGCAATCTTCCGCATTTTTTTCGATGGCCCAGACATGGCCACGCGGTGCAAGACGTGCCGCCTCCAGCCCGACAGAACCGGAACCCGCGCCGATGTCCCAGACCCGTGCCGCCTTGCCAAGCCGCAGTTTGGCCAGCGAAAGCGCGCGGGCCTCCTGCTTGGTGATCAGCCCTTTTTCGGGCGTGCGCTGTTGATATTCGGCATCTTCCAGCGCGAAACCGGGCGCGTCATCCCGCACCGGGTTTTCTCCTTCCGCCCGTTCGATCCGCACCACATTCGGCTCCGGGAAATCCATTACCGCAGCGGCTTCGAGCGTGAGCCCCGGGTCGATCCGTTCGCCTTCCAGCAGCAGGCGGCTGGCCACATCCAGCCGGGTTTCGGGGCCATAACCCGCCGTCAGCAAGGCGCGTGCCAGACGTGATGGCGTGTTCTGCGGGCTGGTGAAGGCCAGCACGCACGGGTTTTGGGCAATGGCCCGCATCAGCGGATACAGGCCATGTTCCGGGCTCGCACCTTCAAGCCACTCCCCCGTATCCGGGCCGTGACAGGAGGCGATGACGGCATCCTGCCAGGGCTTTTGCCAGCGCGCGCTGGCAATCTGCAGGGTCGACGGCGCGGGCAGGATGGACGCTTCAACCGGCCCGATCTTGCCCAGAAGATAAGTGGCCAGACCATGACACAGCGGGTCGCCCGTCGCCAGCACCGCCACCTTCCGTCCGGCCTGGATCGCTTCCCGGGCCCAGCCGGGCGTTTTGCCCAGCGCGCCGTCCATGTCGCGCAGTTCGACGGCAGGTACATGCGGTTGAACCAGTGTCAGCGTGCGTCCCACACCGAGGATCAGGTCAGCCTCTTGCAAGGCCGCCCGTGCCGCGCCCGACAAGCCCGCCCAGCCATCGTCCAGAATTCCGATCAGGGCAAGCTGCATGAAAAAGCCTCTTCTTCCTCGACGCGGCAAAGGTATTGCCCCTCGAAATCGCAGACCAGAACGGTCAGGTGATATTGATATTCGCCCGTACCGGGATATTTCCCCTTCAGGCTGCGAATGGCCTGGATCGCCAGATGACGGTGATACGGCACGGTCAGCCCCATCTGTGCCAGCCGTTCGGCGGCAAAGCGGGCGGTTTCGGCCTGGCGGATTTCTTCGACCAGATCGTCCGGTGCGCCCACGGCCCGGGCCGCATCCGCCAGCAGGTCGCGGTCGATCTCGGCCTTCCAGGCATGGGTGACCGAAAGCCCCTGGCCCATCTTGGTCAGCTTGCCGACCATGGCCCCGACATGAATGTGCGTCATGCGGCAGCGGATCGCCGCGGTGAAGGCCGCCTTGACGAAATCGCCCATCTGCACGAAACAGGACTCATCCAGTTCCGGCAACTGGCGCATGGCGAATTTTTCGGTGCGCCCGCCGGTGGTGAAAACCACGCGGGTCTGGCCTTGGTGCGCCGCCACATCCACCGCCTGCACCACGCTGGCGCGAAAAGCCGCCGTGGAATAGGGACGAACGATGCCGGTCGTGCCGAGAATGGAAATACCACCGAGAATTCCAAGCCTTGCGTTGAGTGTCCGCTTCGCCCGCTCTTCGCCGTCGGGAACGGAAAAGGTGATCTCCAGCCCGTCCTGGGCCAGCAGCTCGCCCCCCGCAGCGCGGACGTTGTCGCGGATGTTGCGCTTAGGAACGGGATTGATGGCCGGCCCGCCGATTTCCAGACCCAGCCCCGCCTTGGTCACCACGCCGACCCCCGGCCCGCCCTTGAGGATGATTTCATCCACCCGGTGTGGCAGCAGGCGGACATCCGCCGTCATGTGTGCGCCATGTGTGGCATCCGGGTCGTCGCCCCCATCCTTCACGATGACGGCATGGGCCACCCGCGCAACTCCCTCGCCTTGCAGAAAGCCTTCGATCAGATCGAAGGAGGCCTCTTGCCCATTGGGCAGGCGAATGGCCACTTTCATCGGCACTTCACCGCACAACAGGCCGAGCGTGGCTGCCTTGGCCGCTGCCGCACAGCAAGCCCCGGTTGTCAGGCCGGTGCGGTTGCCCCGTTGTCGCCTGGCCTCGCCCTTGCGGACTTTTGCAACCGTTTCGCTCATGCGGATTTCTTCTGTTCGGCTTCGGCCAGAGAAAGCAGGGCGTGTATCGCGGCCACCACCAGCGTCGAGCCGCCCTTGCGCCCATGGATGGCCACCCAGGGCACGCTGGGCTCGTTCATCATCAGGGCTTTGGATTCCGCTGCGGAAACAAAGCCGACGGGCATGGCAATCACCAGTGCCGGGCGCACGCCTTCTTCACGGATGAGGCGGACCAGTTCGATCAGGGCGGTGGGCGCGTTGCCGATGCCAACAATCGCACCGTCGAGCTGTCCCAGACGATGCGCTTTACGCATGGACTGTACGGCGCGGGTGGTGTTCTCAATGCGTGCCGCCCCGATCACGTCTTCGTCCGAAATGTAGTGCTGCGTCGTCAGCCCGAAATGCGAAAGACGCGGGCGGGACAAGCCCACGCAGATCATTTCAACATCGGCAACGATGGGCGTGCCGCCGCGAAGGACGGCCGCGAGGCCAGCCTGCATCGCCTGCGGATGAAAGACCGTCAGTCCGTTGAATTCGAAATCGGCATTGGCGTGGATCATGCGCCGCACCAGCGGCCATTGTTCTGCGGTGTAAGCATGCGGGCCGGCTTCGGCGTCGATGATGGCGAAGGAATCATGCTCGATGGCCCGCCCGGCTTCGGTCAGCTGTTCGGTGATGGCATTGCACATAGTCATGAAAGGACTCCTGATTCAGACGTGAGGATGAGGATGGGCGTGAGAATGGGCGCGGGAGGCGGCCTCCTGCCCGAAGCACGCCGTTTTGGTATCCAGCAGTTGATAAATGCCTTCGTCAAACCCGAAACGCTCGCCCAGTGCGAAGGCGATTTCGGGGTATTGCCCTCGCAGACGGGCGACTTGTTGCTCGATGCGCTCGATCAGCACGCCGTCAAACAGATAGACCGGCAGGATGACGATCTGCATCATTCCCAGCCGCACCTGACGCTGGACGACGGTTTCCAGTCTGGGCCAGGTCACGCCGGTAAAAGCCAGATCCACCAGCTCGTGGTCGTTGCTCTCGTACAGGCAGCGCGCCATGCGGGCGAGCTCACCATTGGCCTCGGCATCCGACGAGCCCCGCCCGAGAAGAATCACCCCCGTCGTCTGCGGGGCAGGATGGGCCAGCTCGCGCATCCGGAGATTCAGTTGGCCTTGCAGGATGCGCTGGATTTCCGGCCCCATGCCCAGATGCGGCAGAAGCAGGAATTCCACCGCCGGATGTCGTGGACGAACGCGGGCCAGTGCCTCGGGCAGGTCCATCTTGACGTGGCCGGCGGCATTCAGGATGAGCGGAATCACCACGACCCGTGCCGAACTCCGGGCCGCCTGTTCCAGCCCTTCGTCGAGCAGAACTTCATCATGTTCGATGAAGCACAGCGCGATCTGTCGCGCTGGATGACGCGCCTGCCAGTGACGCGTGAAATCCAAAGCCTCCTGATTGCCTGTCCGCCCGCGCGAGCCGTGGCCAACGAGTAAAAAAGTTGTGTCGGTATTTGTATTCATGATGCAGATTCCGCCTTGCGAAAACGATGCGTGAAGCCCGGGTCATAGAGCTTGGAGCGGGCTAGCGTGTCCCAATGCGCCGCCCCCAGGGTCGGGCTGGCGACGATCATGGCCTGACTGGCGATTTTCTCGGCCTGGCATTTCTGCTTGATGTCGGCCAGCGTGCCGCGAATGATTTTTTCCTCGCCCGGCCAGCTGGCTTTCTGGACAACGAGGATGGGCGCGTCTTCCGCCCAGCCTGCTGCGCGCAAGGCCGCCTGCACCTTGTGCAGCAGGGTGATCGAGAGATACAGGCAGAGCGTCGTCTTGTGCGCGGCCAGTGCTTCAAGCTCTTCCCCGGGCGGCATGGGGGTACGCCCGGCCACACGGGTGAGGATGACGGTCTGGGTCACTTCCGGCAGGGTCAGGGTTTCACCTGCCGCCGCCATCGACGCCATGGCCGAGCTGACACCAGGAACCACGGCCCAGTCGATGCCTGCCGCCGTCAGCGGCCGCGTCATCTCGATCAACGCGCCGTAAAGCCCCGGGTCACCCGTTTGCAGACGCACGACGGTGCGATGCCGTGCGGCAGCCTCTTTCAGCCAGGCCGTCATTTCTTCGAGCGTCATGTCGCGCGAATCGCGGATATCGCAAGCCGCCGGGGTGTAGCGCATGGCGGCCTGATCGACCAGCGAGCCGGCGTAGAGCACTGCTCCGGCTTCTTCCAGCAGGGCGCGTCCCTTGACGGTGATGAGGTCCGGATCGCCCGGCCCAGCTCCCACGAACCAGATTTTTCCATTCATGAATTGTTCCTTTCGGGCCACCGGGACAACAGCGCGTCGACACTGCGCGGCGCGCCTTTTCCGGTGAGCGCATTGGCCAAGTCCGGCCAGCGGCGGCACAGTGCCAGCACGACGGGCAGCGGCTGCCCGGCTTCGCGCAGCCGTTCTTCATGCTGCGGCAGGTCTTCGGTCGGGAAAGAGGCCACGCATTGCCCGGCGGCCAGCAAGTGAAATTCATCGGCCCAGCGATAGGCGAAATCCACATCGTGTGTGGTGAGCACGAGGGTGACGCCGCGTTTGGCCAGCGCATCGAGCACGGCCAGCAAGGCCGTCTGTGCGGGCGCGTCAAGCCCGGCCAGTGGTTCGTCGAGCAACAGCACCTCCGGCTGCATGGCCAGCACCCCGGCGATGCAGACCCGCTTTTTTTGTCCAAAGCTCAGTTGATGCACGGGGCGGTCGGCCCAGGCCAACAGGCCGACGGACTCCAGGGCTTCTGCAACACGCTGCCGGACTGTTTGGTCGTCCAGCCCGAGATTGATCGGGCCATAGGAGACTTCTTCCGCCACCAGAGCCGACAAGATCTGGTGGTCGGGGTTCTGGAACACCAGACCCACGCGGCGACGCAGGCTGTTCAAGGTTTCGCGCCGGTAATCCATGGCCGCCCCCTCGAAAAACAGGCTGCCCGAAGTGGGACGCAGCAGGCCGTTCAGGTGTTGCAGAAACGTGGTTTTTCCTGAGCCGTTGCTGCCTAGCAGGGCATGACGGCGGGCAGCGCGAAGACGCAGGCTGCATCCTGACAAACCGACGCTGCCATCGGCATAGACATGGTGAAGGTCGCGGGCTTCGAACAACATCAGCGTAACCCGGACAAAGCCAGCAACACGCCCCCTGCCAGCAGGGCCAGAAAGGTGTCGCGTCCTGCGTTTTCATGCTGGATCGGCAGGAAATTCAGCGCACCGTTCCCTCCATTTCCATTGCGCGAAAGAGCCGCAGCATGCAGATGACGCGCGCGCTGCCACAGTTGCAGCACCAGATGGGCAAGGAGCTGCCCGAGGCTGGAGAGGCTGCGCGATGCGCCGACGTACCCCATCCGGGCCTGCTGGGCGAGCCGGGCTTCCTGCAAGGTTCGCAGGAATACAAAAATCGTCTGGTAGCAAAGCACCATCAAATCGAGCAGCACGGCCGGGCAACGCCAGCGACGAAGCTGCCCCAGCAAGGCCGGTAGTGGCGTGGTCAGGGCCAGCCCCAGCAAAGCCGCCAATGAAGCCAGCGCACGGCTGGCCAGCAGGGCGATCTGG
Source organism: uncultured Sterolibacterium sp. (assembly GCA_964521075.1). Classification (GTDB taxonomy): domain Bacteria; phylum Pseudomonadota; class Gammaproteobacteria; order Burkholderiales; family Rhodocyclaceae; genus Sterolibacterium. The sequence goes on along the minus strand of CAZFPI010000005.1, from coordinate 26,558 downwards.
GGCCAGGCGGATGCCTGCCATTGCAGGGACAGGCCGTTTTCCGATGGGACCAGACTGAACATCAGCCCGAGGCAGGACAGTAGCAAAAACCCCACCGCCGGTGCCGCTGCCCGCAGCATCAGGAAAGGCGACACACCGGCCCCCAGGTGGATCAGCAGCACGAGCATTCCGGCGACGGCCAGTGCCGCCTGGGGCGTTTGAGAGAGCGCAGCCGCAAGCCATCCGGCCGTTGCCAGCACGAGCTTGGCCTGCGGGCTGACGGCCCGCCAGCGGTTTCGGTAGGCGGCCTGCTCAATCAGCATGGCTGCCCTGTTCTTCCGTGGCGGTCTGCGCCGAAGGCTCCCGGCGCAGACGATCGCGCGTCACCGCACAGCCCAGCCAGTAGCCGATGAACCCTGCGCCGAGGGCGGCTTGCAGGGCAAACAGCAAAGAGGCGATTTCCCCGCTGGCCGGTTCCATCAGCGGCACAAACCAGGGCTGGTAATCGGGTGCGATTTCGCGGATGGCCTGCTGTGCCTTTTCATCCGCTCCGCCAAATGAGGCGGCCGATTCTCCTTGTCCTTCCGGAACGAACCAGGACGCCCCCACCAACGGAAGAATGCTGATGAGCAGCACGGCCACGATCAAGCAGAGATTTTGCTTTTTCATGCCCGCACCTGTGCGGCATTCTGCCCTGCCAGAAAAGGCAGGTGACGCAATTCTTCCGCGTTGAAGCGGATGAGAGCATTGCTGACCAGCACCGTCAGCAAGCCTTCGCTGATGGCCAGCGGAATTTGCGTCACGGCAAAAATTCCGCCGAACTTTTCAAGGGAGGCCACAAATCCTCCCACCGGGTCCGGAAAGGCCCAGGCCAGCTGGATCGAGGTGGTCAGATAGGTTGCCAGATCGCCAAGGCAGGCTGCAAGAAACACGCAGTAAGCCAGCGGTAAGCCCAGGCGACGCCCCGCGCGGAACAAGCCTGCCGCAACGAAAGGGCCAACGATGGCCATCGAAAAAACATTCGCACCCAGCGTCGTCAAGCCGCCGTGCGCCAGCAGCAGGGCCTGGAACAGCAAGACGACGAAGCCGACCGGCACCATGGCCAGCGGGCCGAACAGCAGCGCGCCCAGCCCGACACCCGTCGGATGGGAACAGCTTCCCGTCACCGAGGGCAGCTTGAGGGCGGAAAGCACAAAGGCAAACGCCGCCGAAACCCCCAGCAACATGCGCTGCTCGGGCTGTTCACGAAGCGAGTGATTCAAGGATCGCAGCCCCCAGGCGACACAAGGGGCTGCAGCGAGTGACCAGCCGATGGCGTGTTCCACCGGCAAAAAACCTTCCATGATGTGCATGGCTTCCTCCCCGAAGCAACAAAATCCGGGGTGCCAGCAAGCGATCAGGAAAACGGGCCCACGACCCAGAGGCCGCGCCACGTTTCACGGAACCGTTCCCGTCACCCCGGGGAATTGGAAAATCCTGCTTTCAGGTCGGTCTTCTGGCTTACCGTCATCCTTCCCTGCGCCTTCCCGTGTGAAAACACACACAGTGGCTAACAGCAGGGTCGTCAGGCTTACAGCAGCGGGGGCTGCGCCGGAATTGCTCATCAACGACTTCTCTGAGCGCACCGGCTTCCCATTTCAAGCCGCGTCCGATAAAACACACCGGCGCAGCTACCGAAAAGCGGGACGGATTCTATCCGATTCCTGATGAGGTTTCCGATTCTCCGATTCGATCGACTCCGGCGAAAAACCGAACAGCGCGGCCGTCGCTGCGGGATGGGAAGGGAAGTAGAAATGAACATAAGAGGCCACCATTTTGCCCATCCGGTAAATCGCTTCACCCACCTCTTCCGTGCCCGCCCGGCGCGCATGGCGCCAGGGCGATAGCGGCGTCTGGCTGAGTGAATGATGAAAAGTGTGCCCATTCAAACGGCCCGCTGGCAGATCGACGGTCTGCATGCCCAGTGCGGCCAGGCGGGGCTGCATCACCGCCTTTCCCGGCAGCAGGCCGCCCATGCGGTGCGTCTTGCCTGCTTTGTCGACCAGTTCTTCAAACAGGCTCATCATGCCGCCGCATTCCGCCAGCAGGGGCTTGCCAGCCTCGACATGTTCGCGCAGGGCCTGCCAGAGCAAACGATGGGCAGATAAGGCTTCAGCATGCAGTTCCGGATACCCCCCGGGCAGCCAGACGGCGTCGCATTCGGGCAGGGCATCGCCTGCCAGCGGCGAGAAGAAGCGCAGTTCGGCCCCGAGGTCGTGCAGAAGCTCCACATTGGCGGGATAAATGAAGCCGTAGGCGGCATCGCGGGCGATGGCGATGCGCTGGCCGGAAAGCCGGGGAGGAAATTCCGGTGCGGGCGAGTCCAAAAACACCGTCGGCGGTGGGAGGTCGCTGGCGGCCGTGCGTTCGATCTCGTCGGCCAGCGTGTCCAGCAGGGACATCAAATCGTCGATCTCATCGGCCTGCATCAGGCCAAGGTGACGTTCCGGCAGGGTGGCGGTGCTGCGGGGGAGCGCGCCGAACCACGACATGTCGGGAGGCAGGCTTTCGCGCAGCATGTCGGCGTGGCGCGTGCTTCCCACCCGGTTCGCCAGTACCCCGGCAAAGGGTAAGCCAGGGCGGTAACGGGCCAGCCCCAGTGCCACGGCCCCAAAAGTCTGGGCCATGGCGCGCGCGTCGATCAGGGCAAGCACGGGCAGATCAAACCGGCAAGACAGGTCCGCCGCCGAGGGTTGGCCGTCGTAGAGCCCCATCACGCCTTCGAGCAGGATCAGGTCGGAATCCTGCGCGGCCCGTGCGAGCCGCCAGCGGGCATCCGTCTCGCCACACATGCCCAGGTCGAGATTCTGGCAGGGCCGGCCACTGGCTATGGCGTGAATCTGCGGGTCGAGAAAATCCGGGCCGCATTTGAATACGGTGACCCGCCGCCCCTGCCGGGCATGCAGGCGGGCCAGTGCCGCCGTAACCGTGGTTTTTCCTTGTCCGGAAGCCGGGGCGGCAATGAGCAGGGCGGGGCAGGCAGGCATGATGACGGAGGAGGATGAAAGAGGCAGAAATTCTAGGCGGCTGGAGCCGGATGACGGCAGGGCCGGTGTTTCCACTTCGGCCAGAGGCGATGCATTGATCTGCCTTTTAGTCCGTGTGGACGATGAGTCCTTGACAACATCCAGCATACTGTGAGACTTGATTGTTAATGGAAATTTGCCATTTTCCGGGAGGCTTCCCGTGACCTTGGCAAACCCCCGGCTCCCAACCCCATTACCTTTCCATCTTGCTTACCCTGCCCGAGGAATACGTCATGAAAACATTGAAGTCCGGCACCCGTCTGAAGAGTGCAGTTTGCGATACCGAAGTGATGCTCACCAAGGCTGCGGCCGATGCCGTCGAGCTCACCTGCGGCGGTGTCGAAATGATCGAAATGTCGGCAACCAAGAGCGGCGGCGCACCGGATGCGGCCCATGCGGCCGGCACACTCGTCGGCAAGCGTTATACCGATGAAGGTGAGCGTTTCGAGCTGCTGTGCACCAAGGGTGGCAAGGGGAACCTGGCCATCAATGGCGCGGCCTTGCAAGTCAAGCAGGCCAAGGCCCTGCCTTCTTCCGACTAAACACAAACCCCACCGACCGAGGAACGTTTCATGAATCTGGCCATGGCCCTGGAGATGTCGGCGGAGTGCTTCCCCGACCGGATCGCCGTCAGCTCCGACGGCAAAAACATGACCTACGGCGAGCTGCTTTCCGCCGCGAAACGCGCTGCAGCTGAAATCAAGGCCAGCGGCGTCAAGTATGTCGGCCTGCTCGATATCAGCAGCCTGGCCGTGCCGGTGGCGGTATTCGCCTCGGCTTTCGCCGGTGTGCCTTATGTGCCGCTCAATTACCGCCTGACCAAGCCGGAGCTCGAAGAGCTGCTGGAGCGTATCTCGCCTGCCTATCTGGTGACGGATACTCCGGCCATCAGCCCGCTGACCGTGCCCGCCGGTGTGCAGGTCGTGCTGCGTGAGGATTTCCTCAAACTCGCGCGTTCTGCCGGCCCGCAGGCCGAGTCCGCGCCGGGTGAGCCCTCCGATGTCGCCATCCAGCTTTTCACCAGCGGGACGACAGGCAAGCCCAAGGCGGCGGTGCTGCGTCATGAAAACCTCATGTCCTACATCCTCGGTACGGTCGATTTTGGCTCGGCAGATGAAACCGACGCCGTGCTGGTGGCCGTTCCGCCGTATCACATCGCCGGGATTTCGGCAGTATTGAGCTCCACCTACGCCTGCCGTCGCATGGTGCAACTGCCGAACTTCGACGCCCGTGGCTGGCTGCAGCTGTGCCGCGACGAGAAGATCAGCAACGCTTTCGTTGTGCCGACCATGTTCTCGCGCGTTATCGACCATCTGACCGAAACCGGCGAGGCGGCAAACCTGCCGAACCTTCGCGCCATCGCTTACGGTGGCGGCAAGATGCCGCTGTCGGTGATCGAACGTGCGATGAAGCTCCTGCCCAATGTCGATTACACCAATGCCTATGGCCTGACCGAAACCAGCTCGACGATCTGCCTGCTCACGCCGGACGATCACCGCAGCGGCGCAGCCGGGACAGACCCGGAAGTTCGCAAGCGTCTGACTTCCGTCGGCAAGCCCATCGGCTCCATCGAACTCATCATCCGCGACGACGAAGGCCGGCCACTCGGCCCGAACCAGGCGGGCGACATTTTCGTGCGTGGCGGCCAGGTGGCCGGGGAATACCTCGGCCTGGGCAGTATGCTCGACAAGGACGGCTGGTTCCCGACGCGCGACCGGGGCTACATCGACAGCTACGGCTACGTCTACCTCGAAGGCCGGGCGGATGACGTGATCGTGCGCGGTGGCGAAAATATCTCCCCGGGCGAAATCGAGGACGTGCTCCTCGAACATCCGGCGGTTTCCGATATTGCCGTTGTGGCCATTCCCGACGAACAGTGGGGTGAAAACGTCGGTGCGGCCATCGTTCTCAAGGAAAATGCCAAAGCCAGCGTCGAAGAACTCCAGGAGTGGGTCAAGGCCCGCCTGCGCTCCTCGCGTGTGCCTGCGAAGATTCTCTTCAAGGATCAGCTGCCCTATAACGAAATGGGCAAGGTGCTGCGCCGCCTGGTGAAAAAGGACTTTGCCTGATCCTTCCTCACCGGCTCCTGTCGTCAAACCGGAAAGCCTCCCGCAGGTACAATGCCTGCCGGAGGCTTTTTCCATGCAAATCATCCTGATCAGCGGCTTATCTGGCTCGGGCAAGAGCATCGCCTTGAATCTGCTCGAGGATGCGGGCTTTTTTTGCGTAGATAACCTGCCCTCGCCGCTGTTGCTGCAACTCGTCGAAGAATTACGCCAGGAAGGACGTTCGCGCATCGCTGTGGCGATGGACATGCGTGCCGGCCCCGGCATTCACGGGCTGCCGCAGCAGATCGTCGCCTTGCGTGGTCTTGGCTTCGATACGCGCTTCATTTTTCTCGATGCGCGGGATGATGTCCTGATCCAGCGGTTTTCCGAAACGCGCCGCCGCCATCCGCTGGGCGATGTGGCAACTACGCTGGCGGAGGCCATTGCGCGGGAGCGTGATGCCCTGGCGGTTCTGGCCCCGCTGGGCCATCACATCGACACCAGCCATCTGCGCCCCAATGCCTTGCGTGCTTTTATCCGCGACTTTATTGCCGGAAATCCGGCAGGGGCCGGGCAGGCGCATGAGTCGCAACTCACTCTCCTGTTCGAATCCTTCGGTTTCAAGCACGGCCTGCCGCTGGATGCCGATCTGGTCTTTGATGTGCGTTGCCTGCCCAATCCACATTACGATCCCTTGCTTCGCCCCCTCGATGGCCGCGATGCTCCCGTGATCGAGTTTTTGTCGGCTCAGCCGGAAGTGGCGCGCATGCAGGATGACATCCGGCGTTTCATCCGCGACTGGCTGCCGGCTTATCTTCGGGATTCCCGCACCTATCTCACCGTTGCCATCGGCTGTACGGGTGGGCAGCATCGCTCGGTCTATCTGGCCGAGCGGCTGGCAAGCGATTTTCAGGATGAAGCCCAGGTACTCGTCCGGCATCGCGCCATGACGCCTAAATGAGGCCTGCGTCGGCATGGGAGCCTGGACGAGATTGTTGAAACCGGGCGACTGGCTGACCCTGATTTTCGCCATCACGATCTGCCTGACGCTCTGGCCCCTGCTCTGGCGCGGCGGTGCGGCACAAAAAGCCGTGGTTCGCAGCGAAGGGCGCATCGTGGCCGAACTTGCACTCGACCGGGTTCAACGCCATGAGGTCAAGGGGCCGCTGGGGGTCACCATCATCGAAATCCAGCCTGGCCGTGCCCGGGTGCTCTCTGACCCCGGCCCCCGGCAGTATTGCGTTCGTCAGGGCTGGCTTACGCAGGCTCATGCCATTGCCATCTGCGCGCCCAACCATGTGAGTCTGATGCTAACGGGGCGAGAAGGGCAGGGCGCGGCTTATGACAGCCTGGCTTATTGAACCTGGAAACCGCAACAAGAACCAGAATGCTTCGGAAAACAAGGGCTTCCTGCTGGAACTCAGCGGTCAACTGCGGTTTCTGGGTTGAATGAAGATGCGTGAAAAAGCGGTGCGGGAAATTGATCTCGCACCGCTTTGAGGGGCCCCCCGCCAGTGCCGCCGGACCGGCATCCTGAACCTGGGCTCAGAGTGGCCGGTTTCCTGCTGCCTCAGGCGCGTTCCTCACGGGGAAGAACGCTCACAACAGCAGCGTCGTGGTCGCCAGCCGGATGCACGAATTATTGGTTCGAGGAATCTATGGCCCAAACGAACACGGCAGGGGAAAAACGTGTGCGGCAGGAGGGGGGTCAGAGCAGGCTTGCCTGCTGTGTCATGGCCGCATCCAGCCGCGCTACCATGGCTTCGATTCTACGCCCGATCTCCGGCTTGTCAAAACCTGCTGTTGAATCCGGTTCTGCAGGGGCAGAGGTTTGCGGCGCGTTACTTTTGTTGAGCAGTTCGTGGGCCAGGTTCAGGGCTGTCATGACGGCCAGGCGTTCGCCGCTGCTTTTGGTACGGACGGCGATTTCGCCCATTTTGGTTTCGACATGGGTGACGGCGGCGAGCAGGGCTTCACGTTCTTCGGGCGCGCATGCCACCCGGTACTCCCGGCCTTGCAGGGTGATATCGACGGTGGAATGGCTGCTCATGAAGGAAGATGCCCAGGTTCGGTTGATTCGGTGGGGATTTTTTCCATCAAGGCCTCGAGGCGGCAGCGGGCGGAATCAATTTTGGCGTGCAGCATCCGGTGTTCTTCTTCCATCCGGGCGATACGCGAGCACAGATCCTGATTCTCTGCCCGCAGGCTTTCGCAATGGGCGAGGAACTGGTCGAGCTTCTTCTCTAGCAGGGAAACACTATCATCCATGGCGATAGTCTGGTGGAAATTTCCTTGTCAGTCAAGTAGTAATACCGCTTATTTAATCTGAATCCACCGGTTCAGACCGGGTTGTCGATTTCTACATAATCGCATGTCAGGCCAAACTTCTCGCGCAAATGTGCCGCCAGTGCCTGCACACCGAAACGCTCGCTGGCATGGTGGCCGACGGCGATGTAGGGGATGCCGGTTTCCCGGGCGATATGGGTGGTCTGCTCGGAAATCTCGCCTGAAATATAGGCGTCGACCCCCAGGGCAATGGCCTGCTCGAACAGGCCTTGCGCTCCCCCCGAGCACCAGGCGATCCGTCGAACCGGGCGGCTGGCCTCACCCACGAGCCAGGGTGTGCGCCCCAGTGTGATTTTGAGCGTGTCGGCCAGCGAATCTGCCGTCATGCCTGTCACGCCGGGTTTGCCATGGAATCCGATCTCCTGTTCGCCAAAACGGCCTTCCGTCTGCCAGCCCATGCGCGCTGCCCATTGCGCGTTGTTGCCAAGTTCGGCGTGGGCATCCAGCGGCAGATGGTAGGCGATGAGGTTGATGTCGTGCGCGAGGAGCCGGGCCATGCGGCGTTTGTGCAGGCCGGTAATGCGTGTGTCGGCAGATTTCCAGAACCAGCCGTGATGCACGAGCAGGGCATCGGCTTCGAGTGCTATGGCAGCTTCGATCAGGGCGAGGCTGGCTGTCACGCCGCAGACTACGCGCCGGATGTCGTCCCGTCCTTCCACTTGCAAACCGTTTGGGCAATAATCGCGAAACCGCATGGACGCCAGATGTTCGTCGAGATAGCCAACCAGTTCGTCGCGTCGCATGGGTCACCCCGAAATCTCTGATTAATCGAAACGCGAATCGTAGCATGCACCGACTCTGGCTGATTTTTGCTCAGGCCGTGACCATCAGCGTCGCCGCCCTGTTCGCCTTCCACGCGCTCAAACCGCTTTGGCCCGGCTCGCATGTTTCATCGGTCGGCCCGATTTCCATCCAGGAAGCCCGCCCGCCGGTTTCCGGAGCCGGCGAGGGGGAATCCAGGGCGGAAGGTTTCCGCGCAGCGGCCCGTCTGGCCCTTCCTTCCGTGGTGTATATCTATACCAGCCAGGAAGTCCGGACACCGCGCAATCCCTTCCTTGAGGACCCTTTCTTCCGCCATTTCTTTGCTGATCGCCCGGAGGCCCAGCCCCAGCGGCGGCAAGGTCTGGGCAGTGGCGTGATCGTCAGCGCAGACGGCTACATCCTGACCAACAATCATGTCGTGGATGCCGCCGATGATATCGAGGTCGCCACTCAGGACGGGCGCAAGCACAAGGCGCGGGTGGTGGGTGTCGATCCGGATTCTGATCTGGCTGTATTGCGCGTCGAGCCCGGCCCGGCCTTGAAATTGCCCGGTGTCACTTTTGCCCCGCCTGGCTCCTTGCGGGTCGGTGACACCGTGCTGGCTATCGGGAACCCCTTCGGGGTCGGGCAGACGGTCACGCATGGCATCGTCAGCGCGCTGGGACGTACTCATCTGGGCATCAACACTTTCGAAGATTTCATCCAGACCGATGCGGCCATCAACCCGGGTAATTCCGGAGGAGCACTGGTCGATGTGCGCGGTCATCTGGTCGGAATCAATACGGCCATTTATTCGCAAAGTGGCGGCTCGATGGGGATTGGTTTTGCCATTCCGGTGTCGCTGGCCAGATCGGTGATGGAGCAGATCATCCGGAACGGGACAGTCACGCGCGGCTGGATCGGCGTTGAAGTTCAGGAAATCACGCCGGAGCTGGCCGAATCGTTCAAGTTATCCGGCACACAGGGGACGCTGATCGCCGGGGTCATGCGCGGTGGCCCGGCAGACGTGGCAGGTATCCGGCCAGGCGATGTTCTGCTGGCCGTGGCCGGAAAACATATTCTCGATCCTCAAGGCATGCTGGAGCAGGTCGCGGCACAAATCCCCGGGCAGCAGATTCCTCTGCGTATCAGCCGGGCGGGCAAGGAGCGGGAAGTCAATGTGCTTGTGGCCAAACGACCAAGGTCACGCAAGGAATAGATTGAAAGTGGGTACTAACCTTGCCGGGTTGGATCGGAAGGCTTTTTCCGGGAAGTTCGCCCTTATCTTGGGGAATCGTTGTCCGTCAAGGCGGTAGAAGTTGCGTTCTTCTCGTTGTCTGCGCTGTCCGGTTTGACGATCCAGCCTGCGACGATGATGCCGATTTCGTAGAGCAGACATAGCGGCAGTGCCATCAGAAACTGGGAAAGCACATCGGGCGGGGTGAATATCGCGCCGACGACAAAAGCCCCGACGATCACATAGGGGCGAATTTCCTTCAGTTTGGCAACAGTGACGATGCCCGCCTTGACGAGGACGACGACGATGACCGGCACTTCAAAGGTGACGCCAAACGCCAGAAAGGTGGTCATGGCGAAACTGAGGTATTTGTCGATGTCCGTCATCACCGCCACGCCTTCCGGCGCGAATTTGTTCACGAAGCCAAAGACGGTCGGGAAAACGACGAAGAAGGCAAATGACATGCCAAGGAAAAAGAGCACCACGCTGGCCACCAGGAGCGGCCCGGTGAGCCTGCGCTCACTGGCATATAGCCCCGGCGCAATGAAAGACCAGGCCTGGTAGAGCACGTAAGGCAAGGCGATGAGGAAAGCGACCATGAGGGTCACCTTCATCGGTACGAAAAAGGCTCCGGCGACGTCGGTGGCGATCATGTGCCCGCCTTGCGGCAGGGCGGCCAGCATGGGCTGGGCTAGCAGCGTGTAGATCTCGCGCGCCCAATTCACCAGGCAGAGAAAAACGGCCATGACGGCGATGATCGAACGAATCAGGCGGGACCGCAGTTCGATCAGATGGGAAATGAAGGTTTCCTGGGAATCTTCAGACATGCTCAGAATTTCGGTGGCGGTTCGCCCCGGTAAAGGTTGTCTTCAACGGCAGCGAGTTGGGCGGGGGTGGTTTCTTCGGTAGCTGGCGCGCTGTCTGCCCGGGCGTCAGTGGCCATGGCTGTTGCAGCCTCGCCAATTTCCTGTCCGGTTTTTTCGACGCTGGCCTTGAGGCTGGCGGCAGATTGGGTGAGTGCCGCCTCGGTTTCCAGCATTTCCCTTTTTACGGTGTTTTCGAGGGATTTTGCCTGGCTGGCCATTTGTTCCTGCAAGGCTTTCAACTCTTCGAACTGGATCTGGCGGTTGATATCGGATTTGATGTCTGTGACGTATTTTTGCGCCCGGCCCAGCAGGATGCCTGCGGTTCGGGCGACTTTGGGCAGCTTCTCGGGGCCGATGACCACGAGGGCCACCACACCGATGACGAGCATTTCGGAAAAGGCAATATCAAGCACGATAGCGGCCTATCAGGAAAACACGCGAGAAATGGCGCAGGGCCGGAGGAACCGGAGTGGCCAGAATGGTGAATCAACCGGCACTTCCTCAAGCCTTATGCTCTACGAGTTTTTTACCTTTTCCCGGACTTCGCCCTCGATGGTGTGGCCGCCGCTGACCTGCTGCGGAGGGGTGTCTCCCGAGGGGCGGTCTTCGGCTTCGCGCATGCCATCCTTGAAGCCCTTGACGGCTCCGCCCAGGTCAGAGCCGATATTTTTGAGTTTCTTGGTGCCGAAAACCAGCATGACGATGACCAGCACGATCAGCCAGTGCCAGATGCTCAAACTACCCATGGTGTTCTCCTGATTTTTTGTTGCTGAATGAGTCAGACGGATTGGGCAAGCAGCCCACCCAGAGGTTCCGGGCCGCCGAGAATGTGAACATGCAGATGATACACTTCTTGCCGACCGATCCGCCCGGTATTGATGATGGTGCGGAAGCCGTCGGTGAGTCCCTGCTCTCGCGCCAGACGGCCTGCCGAGGCCATGATCTTCCCAAGGATGGCCGCATGGCTCGCATCCGCTTCGGCCAGCGAGTGGATGTGCAGCTTGGGGATGATGAGAAAATGTACCGGGGTGGCCGGGTGGATGTCGTGAAAGGCGAGGATGTCGTCGTCTTCGTATACCTTGCGGCTGGGAATTTCACCCCGGATGATTTTGCAAAATAGGCAATCACTCATGCTGTTTCCTGGCCTGCTTTATTGGGGAGTGCGGGATTTTTTCTCTTCGATGCCGGAGATGCCTTCGCGACGCCGGAATTCACTCACGACGTCGTCGATGCTGAGGCCGAAATGGGTCAGCAGCAGCATGCTGTGGAACCATAGATCCGTCACTTCGCGTACGAGATGGAGCGAATCGCCATCCTTGGCGGCCATGATGGTTTCGGCGGCTTCTTCGGCCACTTTCTTGCAGATGCTGTCCGTACCTTTGGCGTACAGGCTGGCGGCATAGGATGTGCCGGGGGCAGCTTGTTTGCGTTCGATCAGGGTCGCCTCCACACGGCGCAGGATTTCAAGGTCTATCATGTCGTTTCGTCGAAAACACGAGGGGGCGTCGGCAGGCAGCGGGCAGCCGGAAGCGGTGCATGATACTGCCTGCTCTCCGGCAAGACAAAAGGCAGCTACCCATTATGTTGATGTTGCTGCCCCGTTCAGGTGGTCTGAGAGGATTGCGGACGATGCTTCATCGGGGTCGAGGAACTGCAAGCCGCTTTTGAAGCCTTCGGCGCAGGGCTGGCAATAAACCAGGCGCGACGGCAGACGCAGCTTTTCAATACGCTCACCAAGGGAAAGATCAAAACCCAGAACACAGGGGCAGGCGACTTCCAGCTGCACATCGGTAACTATGGCCATACCACCGGCCGCAAGATCATAACTGCGTGCCGGAAAGGTTTGCCCCGTCGCCATGGCAACGACTACCGGGGCACGAAAAACCCGGCGTTGACTCTTGCGTTGCTCGACCATGCGCGTTCTCCCTGACGAAAGTCCTCAGCTTACACTTTTGCGTGTGTGTGATTGACCACGGGTTTCGCGCCGGTTTCCTGTCCGCGCCAGGGCTTGATGCCAATGCGTGTGTCCTGCACTGCGCTGCCGGGCTGAAAGCGGTTCATGGCGTGGTTGATCTGGCCATAGCCGCCGGACATCAGAATGGGATTGACGATGCCCGGAATCAGCCACTTGTAGGATTGGTGATTCGGGAACTGGTGCGGCTCCCAGGCGTGGTAGTAGTAGGCCACCCCGGGGCGCACCATGGCCGAGACCTTCACGCGCATACGCACCGAGCCATAGTTGTTGAAAATCTCGACGTATTCAAAATCCTTGACGCCGGTTTTGTCGGCGTCTTTCGGATTGATCCACACCTGCGGTTCGCCGCGCTGCAGGCGCAGCATCATCGGGGTATCGCGCCAGGTCGAGTGGATCGACCAGCGGGCGTGGCAGCTGACGAACTGGAAGGGGTAATCGCCGCCCGCCTTGGGGCTGGCCTTGTGGGTGGCGAACTGCTCGCGCGATTCGATGAACCAGGGGTGGTCGATAAAGCTGGTCACGCGTCCGCTGTAGGTGGGCCAGGGTTCTTTGTGTACCGTGAAGCGCGTCAGTGTGGTCATGACGCCTTCGCCTTTCCAGTCGGGGTTGTTGATGGCGTCTGCCGCTACAGGTTTACCCGCTGAGGTGAATTTGGCGATGCCGGTTTTTTCCAGGCCTTCGATGGTCATGCCTTCGCTGGCGTCCCCATGCAAAATTTCCTTCATCACCCGGGCGTCGTCGTGTTGCCCTAGCGCGCCCTGATTGGTGTAACGCTGATGCAAGGTCTTGAAGTCGTTCGGGCCCCGGCCACAGCCATCGAGCACCGGCAGGTTCTTTTCCTTGGCGTAACGCTCCATTTCGCGGGTGAGCAGCCAGAAGATTTCCCATTCGCCCTTGGATTCGGCGAGCGGTTTGACGGCCACATCGCAGTAATGCAGATAGGGCACATAGGACATGGTGTATTTGATGCCCAGTTTTTCATACCAGCCGGCCGCCGGGAGGATGTAGTCCGCCGTTGTCCCCGTGAAGGAGTATTTGGGGTTGATGTCGACGATGCACTCCATCTGGTCCCAGATGAAGGCCTTCAGATATTGCGGCAGGTTGTTGCGCCGCATCATGTTCGAGCCGCCGCTGAAATAGACCTTGACCGTCCCCTTGCGCGGCAGGCCCTGTGACCAGTCTTTTTCCCGCGCTTCCTGGTAGTAATCCTCCAGCGAACGCGGGAACATGCCCTCTTCTTCCTTGACCAGTGCGGCGCGATATTCGGGCGACTTGAAGTTGGTTTCCACGACATCGCTGCTGCACAGGCTCTTTTTCAGATATTTCATCTCGGTTTCGAGAATGAAATCGCCTTCGGTCTTGCGCTTCTTGACGATTTCCAGGACGTTGTCGAAGAGCTCGCCCGGCGTCATCATGCCCAGCAAGGCACCAAGACGCCCCTGAACCCCCTCCTTCTCCATCCGCATGGCATTGTTGAAGCCTTCCATGTCGACGATGCCGGTTGCCTGGTAGCCTGTGCCCTTCTTGCCCAGCGCGCCCTTGAGCATCAGGCAGAGAATCTTGGAGCGGTTCATCAGGTCAGAGTGGGTGAAACGATTCGAGCCCCAGGACGAGAGCACCATGGGACGTTTGCATTTCGCCCAGCCTTCGGCGAACTTCTTGATCTGGTCGACATGCAGCTGCGTGACTTCAGCGGCATGCTCGAACGTCCAGGGTTCGAGGTGCTCCCTGAGCAATGCCCCCACGGGGGCTACGACGACTTCTTTACCGTCCTTGAGCCTGATCTTCCATTGGCCATCGATGGGCGGCTCGAAATCCAGCGTGAGCTTGCGCGTCGTATTGCCCCCGCAGCCCGGCGCGGGAACCGCCGCGTTCTTCTGTGGATGCCACATGTAAAGCTGTGCTTCGCGGCCATTTTCCTGCAAGTCTTCCTCGCGCAGGAAGCGGCCCGTATCGAGGCGAACCAGCAGGGGGAGATCGGTTTGCTCACGCACAAAGGGCAGGTCGATGGCATTGGCCTCGAACAAATGCCGTGCAACCGCCAGGCCCAGGGCCGCATCCGTGCCGGTTTCGATGGGCAGCCATTGATCGGCATGGATGGCGGTGGCCGAGTATTGCGGGTCGATGACGACCAGCTCCGAGCCGTTGTAGCGGGCTTCGTAGAGGAAATGTGCGTCGGGAATCTGCGTGACCGACGGGTTCATCATCCAGACGACGAGGAAGTCGGAAAGGAACCATTCGTCGGAAGAACCGCCAATCTGCGCTGCGCCGAGTGCCATGGTCGCGCCAAAGTTCAGATCGCCGATCTCGCCCCACATATCGGAGAAAATGCTGCCAGCCTGATACATGAACTTGAAGCGTCCTGCCGTGCTGGGGCCAAAGTCGAAGTTGGGGCCAAGATCCTGGAAAACGGTATCCGTACCCCATTTTTCCACGGCATCAACGGTTTTTTCGGCAATTTCCTTGATCGCCTGGTCCCAGGAAATTTTTTCCCATTGGCCGGAGCCACGTGGGCCGACGCGTTTCAGAGGGACAGTCGTGCGCGAGGGGCCATACATGACTTCCGTGTAACAGGCCCCCTTCTGGCAACCGCGGGGGTTGAAGTCGGGCACACCCGGCTCGGAGGCTTCGTAAGTCGCCGTCTGCTCTTCGCGTACGACGATGCCATCCTTGACATACAAGTCCCACTCACAGGCCGAGCGGCAGTTGGCCCAGCCGTGCGAGCCCTTGGTGATCTTGTCCCAGGTCCAGCGTTGGCGATAGAGGTCTTGCCAGTTATTCAGCTTCGGCGTCGTTCGAGGCCCAAGATCCAGATGCGCGCCTTCGCGGCCCTTGAAATGAAAGAGAGGCAGTTTTTCGCAGCCGGAAAGATTCAAAGCCGCCGCTGCGGCACTGGCCGAGCCCGCCATGATGAGAAATTTGCGTCGGCTGGCCGATGCCATGCCGGATGCGGAAGTTTTCGCAAATACCTTCGAAGTGTCGCTGCCCATGTCGCTACCCATTCGCCCCCCCGCCTGTCTGAGTGTTGTCGTGATCCGGGTGGTCAGCGCGCTCGCTACATTTGCAAACGCCGAGCGGACGGTACATCAAGTGCCGTCAAATAATCTACACCCGTGTAAATTTATGGGCGTCATCCTACACCTTTTCATCAGGGGCTGCACGGGACAGGGCCCGGCGAGCAGGGCAATCGCATGAACGTCACGCCAGGCCGAGCAACTGAGCGCGATAGGAGTCGGAGGTGGCGGCAATCAGTCTTCTGGCCTTGATGCCGCCTTTGCGTTTGACAGGATCGAGACGAATCAGGTTGAGGGTAATGTGCCTAAGCACAGCGAAGTTATGAGCGGCGTGGCCGGTGCGGGCACGCATCTGATCGTCGGCGAAGACGACATCCAGGCACCAATGTAGGCTGTTCTCGACAGCCCAGTGTGAGCGCACCGCCCGGGCCAGACGCTGGGCATCGGCGGGCAGGCTACTGATGTAAAAACGGTGTTCAAGAGAAGTCTTGCCATTAATCGTCCGTTCCGACTCGATCACCGCGAAGGATTTCAGACCAGGCCATTGTTCGGGCTTGGCCAGGCAATCGAGTTGATCGAAGGCGAAACAGCGACGTGTTTCGATCCGGCCATGATCCTTCTCGACCGTTTCCACCACGGTATACGGAGTACGCGTCGGTGCCGCCTGGAACTGGACAAAGAATTCCCGCACCGAGGCCGCCAAGGTCGGCTGATTGTCCTTCAGTGCCAGGATGTAGTCGGCACCCCGATCCCGGATGACTTGGGCGATGTTCGCTTGCGTGCCCATGGCATCGATGGTGACAATGCAGCCCTCCAGTGCCAGCGTGGCCAGCAACTCCGGAATCGCCGTCTTCTCGTTTGATTTCTCCGCTGTCGCCCGTTGGCCTAGCACCAGCCCGGCTCCGGCCGCAAAGGCACTAACCAGATGCAAGGGTGTGGCATCGACCTTGCCCGAGCGGCGACTGGTCTTGCCGTCAATCGCCACCACGGTGTCGGTGCCCAGCGCGGGCAGAATCGAGCCCACCCAGCGGCGAAATGCCGCTTCAAATTCGTCCGGGTTGATCAGCCCGAACAAACGCCCGAAGGTGTCATGAGACGGGATGCCATTCTCAAGCCGCAGATAGCCGCGCAGCCAGTCCAGCTTCTCTTTCGCCCACAGTTCAATCTCGACGAAAGTATCGGCTCCCACCAGCACCGCATTGACCGCTACCACCAGCAGCTCGACCAGGTCGTGTTCAACCTTCCCCGGCTGCCTCGGATCATTGATCGCGACGAATACATCAGCCAGGCGCAGCTTGTTTTCTGTCTCCATGGATCACTCCAAAAAGACAGAAAACTACACAAATCAAGGCACTGTGAACAGCCCCCTCTCCAACGTCTTGATCGTAAACAACTATTTCGAGCGGTCAACGACATTGGCATTCATGCGATTGCCCTGGCCCGGCGAGCAGCTCAGGAGGAGAAGGTCTGGCCCAGGTGGCGGGCCTCGTCCAAATGCTGGCGGAAACGGGCGAGCAAGGCTGCCAGGCCGGGCTCGGCCGTGGCGTTGAGTAGATGCTGGGCACGGTCGATCCAGGGCAGGAGATAACGTGTGACCAGGGTATCGATGATGACGGGTTCTTCACGCTCGATCGCCATGGCGAAAATCTCGCAGGCGGGCCCGAGCTGGTCGGGAGCCAGCAGGGCGTGTGACCAGGTGAGGTCGAGATAATTGGCCGCCCGCATCCAGTCTTCGCGCGCGGCTGCACCGTCGAGTTCGAGCAGGGCGTGCATCAGGGCCGGAATCGGCGGCTGGGGAATCCCGGCGTGAAAGGTGCTCCAGTAGGCGATGCGGACATCTTCGAAGCGGCCGGGAAGCTCAAGGGCTTCCCAGGCGGCTTCGCGCAGATCGTCTTCGGTGAGCGCGCTCCACAGCGCGCTCCAGGCGAGAAAGTTCAGCGTCTCGGGCCGAACATCCCCGGCATCGGTGGTGACAGGCAGATCGGTGCTCATGTGCGACGGATGCCAGGGTCAGGGTTGATTCAGACTGCGGGTAGCCAGCCGGGGCTGACGCATTTCAGGCCACCACGATCCTGACGCTCGCCCAGCCAGATGGCGAATGCCAGTTGCTTGAACTGAGAGAGCACCGGCCATTCGGCGATTTCGAAGGTGACGTGCCAGCGGCCATTGCTGTGCTCGGCGGCGACTTTCCAGTCTTGGGGGGCTTCGGCGCGGGTCATCGAACCCAGGCCCTCGGCATGCATGCGCCAGGGGCGTTCGCGGTCGGCTTTCCACAAGAGGCCTTCGACGGCCTTCCCCGGCTCGCCCATGGTGATCCATTGGCCGTCTTCGGTGGTGGGGACGAGCAGGGCGCAGGCATCGAGGAATTTGTCGGTTTCCTTGGCAATGCTTTTGACCGGCGCGGGGCAGGCCCAGGACAGGCTGACTTTCCAGCCTTTGCCTGCAGGTTCAATCTCGAGCTCGGCCTGCGGCACGCTGGGGGTTGTCCGGTCTTCGTAAGCTTTGGCAATGTAGCCGCCCGGCTGGGTTGCCGTCGGCGCGGCGATCATGGTGATGGTTTTTTTCATGGTTCAGTCTTCCCCGATTGATCAGTGGTGCTCGCCGAAAACTTCGCGCTGTTGCGGTTCGAGCTTGAAGTTGTCGTGCCAGTTGTAGGCGATCAGGATGTCCATCAGCTCGCTTTTTTCGCCACGCTTTTTCTTGTCTCGCTCGGCATGCAGAGTGTCGAGAATTTCCTTGGTACGCGGTCCGAAGAGGGATTCCAGATAAGCCAGCGGAATGCGCGGTTCATCCGTGGGGCGGCCTTTGTCGTCGACCTTGGGCGGGCTCATCGGCGGGATGTAGAACACATTCGGGCCCAGACCCCATTCGGCATGCAGCGGTACGGCGACCTTGTATTTTTCGACGAGCTTCCAGATCGGGCCGTCCTGGTCGTCGCGGTAACCCACGAAACGCAGACGCCCCGGGCATTGGCGGGCGCAGGCCGGCGCAACCCCTTCTTCCACGCGCGGCGCGCAGAAGATGCATTTGGCCGAAACCTGGCGGACGTGATCGAAATACACTTTCTTGTACGGGCAGGCTTCGACGCAGAAACGGTAACCGTGGCAGCGATCCTGATTGACCAGCACGATGCCGTCATGCTCGCGCTTTTCGATCGCGCCACGCGGACAGGCATCCTTGCAGGCCGGATGGGTGCAGTGGTTGCACAGACGCGGCAGGTAGAAGTAGTGGTTGTCCTTGGGATATTGGCCTTCGCCGACGTCCTCATCGAAGTTGGGGCCCCACTTTACTTCTTCCTTGGGCTTGATCCAGACCTTCACCGGCTGCCCGGCGGAAGCCAGGGCGTCCTTGTGGTTGAACGTCCAGGCGCGGCCATAACCGGTGTCGATGTTGGGAATCTGGCCACGTTTGACTTCGCCCTTGTCGGTACGCCCGCCGATGGACGGGTAGTTCGCGGGAAAGCCTTTGCCCGGGAGGGTTTCGACGTTGTTCCAGTAGGCGTAGTCCGTGCCCTGGTCGGTGTTCCACATCTTTTTGCAGGCGATGCTGCAGGTGTGGCAGCCCAGGCACTTGTTGAGATCCAGCACCATCGAGACTTGACGTTGCTTCGGGGTGGTTTTTACGGCTTGTGTCATGTTCTATCCTCCTCAGGCCTTGGCCGTGGGCTGTTCTTTGTCTACCGGTTTTGCACCGGTTTCCTGTCCGCGCCACGGCTTGATGCCGATGCGCGTATCCTGCACCGCGCTGCCCGGCTGGAAGCGGTTGAGCGCGTGATTGATGTGGCCATAGCCGCCCGCCATATGCATCGGATTGACGAGACCGGGAATCAGCCACTTGTAGGATTGGTGATTCGGGAACTGGTGCGGCTCCCAGGCGTGGTAGTAGTAGGCCACCCCGGGGCGCACCATGGCCGAGACCTTCACGCGCATACGCACCGAGCCATAGTTGTTGAAAATCTCGACGTATTCAAAATCCTTGACGCCGGTTTTGTCGGCGTCTTTCGGATTGATCCACACCTGCGGTTCGCCGCGCTGCAGGCGCAGCATCATCGGGGTATCGCGCCAGGTCGAGTGGATCGACCAGCGGGCGTGGCAGCTGACGAACTGGAAGGGGTAATCGCCGCCCGCCTTGGGGCTGGCCTTGTGGGTGGCGAACTGCTCGCGCGATTCGATGAACCACGGGTGTTCGATGAAGCTGGAGATGCGTCCGCTGTAGGTGGGCCAGGGTTCCTTGTGCACCGTGAAGCGCGTCATGGTGTTGAGCACGCCCTTGCCCTTCCAGTCCGGATTGTTCAGGGCGGTGGCCTGAACGTTCTTGCCGGTGCTGGTGTATTTGGCGATGCCGGTCTGCTTCAGTCCCTCGACAGTCATGCCCTCGGTCGATTCGCTTCTCAGGATTTCTTCGGTCACCTTGTCATCGTCATGCTGACCCAGCACACCCTGATTGGTGTAACGCTGGTGGATGGTCTTCATGTCGATAGTGCCCCGGCCGCAACCATCGAGGATCGGCTGGTTCTTTTCCTTGGCGTAACGCTCCATTTCGCGGGTGAGCAGCCAGTAGATTTCCCACTCGCCCTTGGCTTCGGCCAGGGGCGGCACGGCGGCGTCGCAGTAGTGCAGGTAGGGAACGTAGGACATCGTGTACTTGATGCCCGTCTTTTCATACCAGCCGGCCGCCGGGAGGATGTAGTCGCATTGTGTGCCGGTGTAGGAATACTTCGGGTTGATGTCGACGATGCACTCCATCTCGTCCCACACGAAGGCCTTCAGGTATTGCGGCAGGTTGTTGCGGCGCAGGAGGTTGGAGCCGCCGCTGAAGAAAATCTTCGGGGGGGCCTTGCGCGGCAGGCCGGGTGCCCAGCCCTTGTCGTGGCTTTCCTTGTAGTAGTCGGAAAGATCGCGCGGGGACAAGCCTTTCTGTTCTTTGTTGAGTGCCTCCTGGAAGCCCTTGGCCTTGAAGTTCACTTCAACCACATCGCTCGTGCACAGCTTGTTGCGAAGATAGTTGTTCTCGCCTTCCAGGGCCACGTCATCGACAGTCTTGCGTTTCTTGATGATGTCGATGATGGCGTGGAAGAGTTCCTTCGGCGGCATGGCGTTGAGCATGACGGCCAGACGCCCGCCCATGCCTTCTTTTTCCATCTGCATGGCATTGCCGAAGCCGTCGAGATCGACCCAGCCTGTCGCCTGGTAGCCAGCTCCCTTCTTGCCCAGCGCACCTTTCAGCATCAGGCACAACAGCTTGGCGCGGTTCATGAGGTCGGAGTGCATGAAGCGGTTCGAACCCCAGGACGACAGCACCATGGGGCGTTGCGCCTTGGCCCAGCCTTCAGCGAATTTCTTGATCTGGTCGACATGCAGGCCGGTGACTTTCGAGGCCTGTTCAAACGTCCAGGGGCCAAGATGTTCCTTGAGCAGTGCGCCGACGGGGGCGATGGCGACTTCCTTGCCATCGACCAGCTTGAGCTTCCACTGTCCGTCGATGGGCGGCTCGAAATCCAGCTTCAGATTACGCGTGGTGTTGTGCAGGCAGCCAGGTGCTGCGACCGGTGCATTTTTCTGCGGATGCCACATGTAGAGCTGGTCGGGGCTGCCCGCATTGACGAGATCGGCTTCACGCAGGAAATGGCCGGTATCCATACGCACCAAGAGCGGCAGATCGGTCTGCTCGCGCACATAGGGCAGGTCGATGGCGTTGGTTTCGAGCAAGTGCCGGGCAACGGCCAGGCCCAGGGCCGCATCCGTGCCGGTTTCGATGGGCAGCCATTGATCGGCATGGATGGCGGTGGCCGAGTATTGCGGGTCGATGACGACCAGTTCTGTCCCGTTGTAGCGGGCTTCGTAGAGGAAATGCGCGTCAGGAATCTGCGTGACCGACGGGTTCATCATCCAGACGACGAGGAAGTCGGAGAGGAACCACTCATCCGACGAGCCGCCGACGTGGGCCGCGCCGACGGTGATCGATGCACCCAGGTTGAGGTCGCCGATTTCCGCCCAGTTGTCGGCAAACAGGCCGCCTGCCATGAACTGGAACTTGAAACGGCCGGCCGTGCTGGCCCCGAAGTCGAAGTTGGGGCCCAGATCCTGGTAAATCGTGTCCGTACCCCATTTTTCAGCGGCGTCGACGGTTTTCTGGGCAATTTCCTTCAGGGCCTGTTCCCAGGAAATCTTTTCCCACTTGCCGGAGCCGCGCGGGCCGACGCGCTTGAGCGGCACTGTCGTACGCGAAGGGCCGTACATGACTTCCGTGTAGCAGGCCCCCTTCTGGCAGCCGCGCGGGTTGAAATCGGGCACGCCCGGCTCGGAGGCTTCATACATGGCGGTTTGTTCTTCGCGCACGACGACACCGTCCTTGACGTACAGATCCCATTCGCAGGCCGAGCGGCAGTTGGCCCAGCCGTGCGAGCCCTTGGCGATCTTGTCCCAGGTCCAGCGCTGGCGATAGAGATCCTGCCAGTTACCTAGCTTGGGCGTGGTGCGCGGGCCCAGGCCAAGTTTGCTTCCTTCCTTGCCCTTGAAATGCAGCAGCGGCATCTTTTCACAGCCGGACAGGCCGATGGCCGCTGCGGCCGCGCTGGCGGAACCCGCCATGATGAGAAACTTGCGCCGACTGGCGGACACGATGCTGGAAACTGCGAGTTTGCCCATGGATGACTCCTGCTGATGGTGGGTCTGAGCCCGGCCGGACTGATAGACTGATACGAAAACCGGTGGATGGTCGCGGAGGGACGCGGCAAAATGGCGTAACCCCGCATTATGCGAAAGGAAGCGTGGATTGTACAAGCCCGCCCCGAGCCTCAGCACGCGCCCGATCCCACCTCTGCCTAATTTGGGCACTCCGGGGACGGCGTGTGGGCAGGGTGGTTTTTCCTGCCAGGTGGAAGGGCCAGTCCCTCAGGCGGCTGTTGAGTTCATCAATGGATGAGGCCCAGTCCGCGTCCTCGATGAGCCCTTCGATCAGAAAAGATTTTTGCGAGGCCGTCCAGAAAGCCGCCCGGTAGATGGGTACATCGCAAGGCAGCGGGCGGTGCTGCGAGATGAATGCCTCGATCGCCCCGGAATCGGCCGACAAGCCGAGCTGGGAGAAAAGGCAATGCAGATCATGATGATTGGCATGCATGACAAACCCCTTCACGAATCCTGAATCTGTATTTTAACTGCATCAATGCCATTTTCCATGACAGCCCGCTCCTGGCCTGATTGTTGGCAGCTATGGAAGGCATAGGGAAATACAATCGTCCGGCATGTTGCGATATGAATTGCCTGCACTAGAATCGAATCACCTGCTGACGGGCTCATCAAGCTTCATCAAGTCCTTCGGCATCCCGTTTTTTACCTCGACTTCACTCAAAGGAGATCATCATGGCCGTTCTCGTCGGAAAATCCGCTCCCGATTTCACCGCTACTGCCGTTCTTGGCAACAATGAAATCAAGCCCGTTACTTTCTCGGAAGTCATCAAGGGCAAGTACGCAGTGCTGTTTTTCTACCCGCTCGATTTCACCTTCGTCTGTCCTTCCGAGCTGATTGCTTTCGATCATCGCCTGGAAGAATTCAAGAAGCGTGGTGTCGAAGTCGTCGGTTGCTCGATCGACTCGCAATACACCCACCTGGCCTGGAAGAACACCCCGGTCGACAAGGGTGGCATCGGCCAGGTGAAGTACACGCTGGTCGCCGACATCAAGCACGAAATCTGCAAGGCTTATGACGTCGAAGCCGCTGGTGGTGTAGCCTTCCGGGGTTCCTTCCTGATCGACAAGGCCGGTATCGTCCGTCACCAGATCGTCAATGATCTGCCGCTGGGCCGCGACATCGACGAAATGCTTCGCATGGTCGATGCCTTGCAGTTCAACGAAGAACACGGCGAAGTTTGCCCGGCTGGCTGGAAGAAAGGGGCTTCCGGCATGACCGCCACACCGGACGGCGTGGCCAAATATCTGGCCGCGAACGCCAAGGCACTGTAAGTCTCGACGTTTCTTGTCTTGAAAAGAACAAGGCCACCCGAGGGTGGCCTTGTTCTTTTTGACATCAAGGGCAACCGCAAGGGTTGCACCTACAGGGAGAGGCTGTATTTCATCGACATAAGCGCGGTGACATGGCTTACTTGAACTCGATGATGACCTGATCGACGGCCAGGCTGTCTCCTACCTTGGCACTGATCTTCGAGACAACGCAGTCCTGTTCGGCCTTGAGGACGTTTTCCATCTTCATGGCTTCGATGATGGCGAGTTTTTCTCCCGCCTTGACTTCCTGCCCAGCCGATACGCTGACTTCACGCAGCAGGCCCGGCATGGGTGAGAGCAGGAAGCGCGACAAATCCGGCGGAGATTTTTGCGGCATGAGTGCCTGCAACTCGGCCACGCGCGCGGTGACGACCAGCAGATCGGCCTGGGTTCCCCAGTGGGTCAGTCGGTAACGCAGGCCGGCACGCTCGACCTGCATGCAGATGGGCTGGCCATCAAATGTCCCCTGATAAAGCGGGTCGCCAAAACGCCAGTCGCTACGCACGGCGTGGATATTGCCTTCATGGGTGATGTCGAAGCCCCCGGGAACGGGCTTGGCCGTGAGCGGATAGCGGGTGTCGTTCATCAGCACCACGAATTCATCGCCGGGGCGGTATTCGTGGCCGGGCATCGGGCCGGTGATGGTGGCATTGCAGCTCAATACCCCTCGCTGGATGGCTGCACCCACCGCCGCCAGCATGACCGGATTCGGATGCGCGCGCTCGGTGGCATTGAAGCCCTTGGGGTATTCCTCGCCGATCAGGCCGGTGTTGAAGTCGCCCGCCTTGAAGCGTTCGTTCTGCATCAGGGCGGACTGGAAGGCGATGTTCGAGGCGATGCCGCGAATGACGAACTCGTTGAGAGCCTCGCGCATGCGGGTGATCGCCTCGGCGCGGGTGGGCGCATGGACGATGAGCTTGGCGATCATCGAATCGTAGAACATCGAGATTTCGCCACCTTCATAAACCCCCGTATCGACGCGAATCGTGCCGGGCACTTCCTTCGGCGGCAGATATTTCACCAGACGGCCGGTAGACGGCAGGAAGTTGCGGCGGGAATCTTCTGCGTTGATGCGGCATTCGATGGCCCAGCCGTCGAGCTTGATGTCGCTTTGCGCGACGGGCAGCTTTTCACCGGCGGCCACCCGAATCATCAGTTCGACCAGATCGAAGCCCGTCACCATTTCCGTCACGGGGTGTTCGACCTGCAGGCGGGTGTTCATTTCCAGAAAGTAGAACTGCTTGTCCTTGCCGCCCACGACGAATTCGACCGTGCCCGCACTCTGGTACTTGACGGCCTTGGCCAGAGCCACGGCCTGCTCGCCCATGGCGCGGCGGGTGGTTTCGTCGAGGAAGGGGCTGGGAGCTTCTTCCACGACTTTCTGGTGGCGGCGTTGCAGGGAACATTCCCGTTCGCCCAGATACACGACATTACCGTGGCCGTCGCCCAGCACCTGGATTTCGATGTGGCGCGGTTCTTCGACATACTTTTCCATGAAGACACGGTCATCGCCGAAGCTGTTGCGGGCTTCGTTGCGGCAGGAGGAGAAGCCCTCGTGGCATTCCTGGTCGTTGAATGCAACGCGCAAGCCCTTGCCCCCGCCCCCGGCGGAGGCCTTGATCATTACCGGATAACCGATGTCGCGCGCAATCTCGACAGCCTGTTCCGGCGACTGGATCGGGTCGTTGTAGCCCGGAATGATGTTGACGTTCGCTTCCTTGGCCAGCTTCTTGGAGGCGATCTTGTCGCCCATCGCCGCGACGGAATAGTGCTTCGGGCCGATGAAGATGATGCCGTTTTCTTCCAGGGTGCGCGAAAACTCTTCGTTTTCGGACAGAAAGCCATAGCCCGGATGCACTGCCTCGGCGCCGGTCTCTTTGCAGGCGGCGATGATCTTGTCCATGCAAAGGTAGGATTCTTTCGACGGCGGCGGGCCGATATGCACGGCTTCGTCCGCCAGTTCGACATGGCGGGAATAACGGTCGGCATCGGAATAGACGGCGACGGTCTGGATGCCCATCTTTCGGGCGGTTTTGATGACGCGGCATGCAATCTCGCCGCGATTCGCAATCAGTATTTTCTTGAACATTTGATGATCTCCTGAGCGCAGCGGATTACAGCGGAATGTTGCCGTGCTTGCGCCACGGATTGTCGAGTTTTTTGCCCTTGAGCATGGCCAGCGAGCGGCAGATACGCTTGCGTGTCTCGTGCGGCATGATGACGTCGTCGATGAAGCCACGGCTGCCGGCGATGAAGGGATTGGCGAATTTCTGGCGATATTCCTCGGTGCGCTCGGCAATCTTTTGCGGGTCGCCGATGTCCTTGCGGAAAATGATTTCCACCGCGCCCTTGGGGCCCATCACGGCGATTTCCGCCGAAGGCCAGGCGAAATTCACATCGCCGCGCAGATGCTTGGAGGACATCACGTCATACGCGCCGCCATACGCCTTGCGGGTGATGACGGTCACCTTCGGGACGGTGCATTCCGCGTAGGCGTAGAGCAGCTTCGCGCCGTGCTTGATGATGCCGCCGTATTCCTGCGAGGTGCCGGGCATGAAGCCGGGCACGTCGACGAAGGTCACGACCGGAATGCTGAAGGCGTCGCAGAAGCGCACGAAGCGCGCGGCCTTGATCGAGCTCTTGATGTCGAGGCAGCCGGCCAGCACCAGCGGCTGGTTGGCCACGATGCCGACCGTCTGGCCGTCCATGCGCGCGAAGCCGACGATGATGTTGGCCGCGTAGTCGGGCTGGATCTCGAAGAAGTCGCCATCGTCAACGGTCTTGACGATCAGCTCCTTCATGTCGTAGGGCTTGTTGGGGTTGTCGGGCACCAGCGTGTCGAGGCTGAGGTCCATGCGGTCGATCGGGTCGCCGCTCGGACGCGCCGGGGCCTTCTCGCGGTTGTTCAGCGGCAGGTAGTTGTAGAGGCGGCGCAGCATCAGCAGCGCCTCGACGTCGTTCTCGAACGCCAGGTCGGCGACGCCGGACTTGGTCGAATGGGTCACGGCGCCACCGAGCTCCTCGGCCGTCACTTCCTCGTGCGTGACGGTCTTGACCACTTCGGGACCGGTCACGAACATGTAGGAGCTGTCCTTGACCATGAAGATGA